>NZ_JAUJWZ010000018.1:0-186343 GCF_031931925.1 Pseudomonas sp. rhizo66 | reverse complement strand
CGCGACTGATTGTTGTACCCCCTCGGCCGGTTTCGCCGGTCGGGGCGGATTCACTTCTAAAGAAATTTTGCCAATAGCCCCACAGCGGGCTGTTGCGCGTCGCAGCACTGCGCGAGGAACAAGGGATGTTCTCACCGGCCAACCAGCCTCATTTCAATCTGACCGTCGATGGCATCGACAGCGACTTCCAAGTGCTGTCCTTCACCGGTCGCGAGGCCCTCAACACGCCGTTCGAATTCGAACTGGAACTGGTCAGTGAGAAGGCCTCGATCAACCTCGAAAGCCTGCTGCACAAACTCGCGTTCCTGCAGCTGTCGCCCAGCGGCACGGGGATTCACGGGCTGATCTACAGCATCGCCCAGGGCGAGGCGGGCAAGCGCCTGACCCGTTACAAGATCTCCCTGCGCCCGCAACTGGCGTACCTCGCGCATCGGGTCAACCAGCGCATCTTCCAGCAGATGACTGTGCAGCAGATCATCAGCCAGGTGCTGGAAGAACACGGCATCCTCGCCAGCGATTACCACTTCCAGCTCAGCGCGATTTACCCCGAGCGTATTTACTGCGTGCAGTACGACGAGTCGGATCTGGATTTCATCCAGCGCCTGTGTGAAGAGGAGGGCATTCACTACCACTTCCAGCACACGTCCAGCGGCCACAAACTGACCTTCGGCGATGACCAGACGGTGTTCCCGAAACTCGCGCCGGTGGCCTATCAGCAGGACTCCGGACTGGTTGCCGACAAACCGGTGGTCAAGCGTTTCGGCCTGCGTCTGGCCACGCGCACCAGCCGCACCACGCGCCGCGATTACGACTTCGTCAAACCGAAGATCGAACTGGAAAGCGACGCCAAGAGTTCGGCTCAGCCAGACCTTGAAGACTACGATTACCCGGGCCGTTTCGTCGATCGCGAGCGTGGCAAGCATCTGGCCAATCGCGCACTGGAACGTCATCGCAGCGACTATCGTCTGGCCGAGGGCAACAGCGATCAGCCGATTCTGGTCAGCGGGCATTTCCTCGCCCTGACCGACCACGCCAATCCGACCTGGAATGACCTCTGGCTGCTCACCGAAATCTTCCACGAAGGCAAGCAGCCGCAAGTGCTCGAAGAGTCGGTGACCAGCGACACCACCGACCTCAAGGACGATTTCCACCAAGGCTACCGCAACCGCTTCAGCGCGATCCCGTGGGACGTGCCGTACCGTCCGCCGCTCGATCACCCGAAACCAAAAGTTCTCGGCACCCAGAGCGCGGTGGTCTGCGGCCCTGAAGGCGAAGAGATCTACTGCGACCAATACGGCCGGGTGAAGGTGCAGTTCTTCTGGGACCGCGAAGGCAAGCACGACGACATGACCAGTTGCTGGATGCGTGTCGCGTCGAGCTGGGCCGCAGAAACCTTTGGTTCGATCAACATTCCGCGGGTCGGCATGGAGGTGCTGATCACCTTCCTTGAGGGCGACCCCGATCAACCACTGATCACCGGTTGCCTGTACCACGGCGCGAATCTGCCGCCGTACAAACTGCCGGATTTCAAGACCCTGGCCACGGTCAAGAGCAAGGAATACAAGGGCAGTCGCGCCAACGAACTGCGCATCGACGACACCACCAGCGAGATCAGCATCGCGCTGCGCAGTGACCACGGTGCGAGTGCGATCAACCTGGGTTACCTGACCCATCCGCGCCCGAGCGGTGGTCAGCCGCGTGGTGAAGGTTTTGAGTTGAGAACCGACCGCCACGGTGCGGTGCGTGCGGCCGCTGGTCTGCTGATCACCACTGAGCCACGTCCGAACGAGTCGAAACATCACAAGGATTTGCCGGAAACTGCCGAACGCCTCGCCACCGCGAGCGATCAGCAGGACGGTTTTGCGGTGCAGGCCAAAGAGTTGCAAGCCCAGGAAGCCGGCGATCAGGACGACGTGGCCAAGGCGCTGCACGCTCAGCATCAAGGCGTGCTCGGCAGTGGCCCGGCGAACATGACCGCCAATGAGTTCCCGGAATTCACTGAACCGCATTTGGTACTGGCCAGCCCGGCCGGCATCGCCCTGACCACCCCGCGCTCCAGCCACATCGCCACCGGCGAACACCTGGCGCTGAGCAGCACCGGTCACACCAGTTTCTCCATCGGCAAACGCCTGCTCGCCAGTGCCAGCCGTGGCATGCGCCTGTTCGTGCAGAGCATGGGCTGGCGGCTGGTCGCGGCCTCCGGCGACATCGATGTGCGCGCGCTGAAGGACAGCATCAACCTGCTGGCCAAACTCAACATCACCGCCAACGCCGATCGCATCACCATCACCGCCAAGACAGAACTGGTGATCCAGGGCGGCGGCAGCGCCACCACCTACAACGCCGGCGGCATCACCCACGCCACCAGCGGCCCGTACACCGCGCACGCAGCGAACTTCGCCTACACCGGCGCGAAAAGTCTGGCCGGCGTGTTCCCGGAACCGCCGAAACCGGGCAAGGGCAATCTGGAATTGTTCAACCAATACGCCGGGCGTCAGGGCATCAAAGAGGGCGATTACGAAGTCATCGATGCACTGGGCAAAAGCATCAAGGGCAAGCTCGATGGAAAAGGTTTTGCCAGTGTCGCCGGCGCCGCACCGGGGCCGGCGCGTGTGCTGTTCGGCAAGGATCCGGCGGACACCTGGAGCGATGGCAGTTATATCGGTAAACCGGAGTGGCCGTTGAATCCACCGGGACCTGAAGAGGTGCCGAGTCAGGTGCAAGCGATGGTCGCGCAGGTCTTGCCAAGCAAGAGCTGGGAGATGTTGGAGAAGGGCAAGGACATGGCGCAAACAGGGATGAGTGCAATGCAGACGGCGCAAGGTGCGATGCAAACGGCGCAGCAGGTGAAAGGTGTGGTGCAGGGCGGGGCGGCCGGTTTGCCGAAATTGGCGAGTGCGGCGTTGCCGAGTGCATCGGGGATTCTGGGGGCGGCGAGCAAGGCGGGCAAATTGCCGAGCCTGCCTGCACCGAGTCTGCCAAAACCGTCCTTGAATACCTCGGGCCTGCTGGCGGGTGAGATGCTGTCATGACCACTGAAAATGCTGTAGTAAAACGTGAACCTCAAGTTGCCATCGTTCCCCTGAATGCCATCGACATTCAGGATGTCGCCAGCGGTGCGGCAACCTTCGACGCCTGGCTTCAATCCGCCAGTGGCGGTGTGGTCACTCTTGATCGGATCAAGAACGTTGCGGGCGCATTACCCGTGGTGGGCAACATCATGGCGTTGGTCGATGCGCTGGGTGACATCGTCACGCTGTCGAACGCGCAGAAACGCGACCTGCTCGCGTGGGCCAGTCTGGGTATCAACCTGATCGGTGTTTTGCCGCTGCCACCGGCGATGGCGGCAGCCCGCATGACCCTGCGGCCGACACTGTTTCTGGTGCGCCAGGAGATGAGGGCCAGCAGCAAGTTGTTGCTCAGCACTTCCGTGATCGAGGTGCTGGTCGGTCACCTGAACGCCTCGATTATCGGCACGCTGGATGATTTTGTTGAACAGGCCAAAGGCAAGTTGCCCGGTATTTTGGCGGACGCTGGCAAGCTGGGCGAAGACGTTATCAACGAGATTGCCAAAGGCCTTGAGACGGTGGCTAATGGCAAGCTTGATGCCAAGGGCGATCTCAATGCGGCCAGCGCACAAGCGAGTGCAGCGGTCGATCAATTCAAGAATGATCCCCTTTCATCGTTCGGCAACATCTTCGGTGCCGCGTGCAGCGCTTATAAGGCCGCAGGCAAAGGCTTGGCCAACAGTGCGGCCGATCACCTGCTGCCCGATGACGTGAAGAAGCGGGTTGCCACGGAAACCGCAAAACTGCGGGCGATGGGCCCGGAACTACGCACCCAATTGAGCAAGCTGGACGACGAGTCCGTTCAGAACTCCATCGGTTGGTTGCTGCTGATCCTTTCCAGCGCTGTGACGTTGTGGCGCAAGCGCAATGCCCATGGCCAGAACGCCGCCGTCCACCCGGATAAGACCGGACAGGCGAAGCGTACGGCATCTGAGGGACAGTTGGCCGCCCACGGCCAACAGGCACCGGCGAAAGGCGCGCCCAATCCAAAGAAAGGCCCCTGTGATTGCGCCACGCCATACAGCATCAATTTCGCCATAGGCTCTGAAAGCCTCAGCCATACCGATTTCAGCCTGCCCGGCCCCTTCCCGATCGAATGGACGCGCACCTACAACTCGCGCCTCGAAGCCTACGATCAGAGCGAACTCGGCGCTCGCTGGGTCAACGAATTCACCACACGCTTTGACTGCGTGGACGATGGCCTGACGTTTTACGACGCTGACGGCCGCGACCACAGCTACCCGCTGCCAAAGGTCGGCCTGTTCCACTACGACGCCATCGAAAACATCACACTGGTTCGCAGTGGCGAAGACCAGTTGCTGTTGTGCCGTGGCTTCGAACGCAAGGAAACCTACGTCCGACGTGGCCAGCGCTTTGTGCTGAGCAATATCTCGCTGCGCAACGGCGCCGGGATCATGCTGCATTACGAGCATCGTCACGGCGAACACTCGCTGCTCTCC
Organism: Pseudomonas sp. rhizo66; assembly: GCF_031931925.1. NCBI lineage: Bacteria > Pseudomonadati > Pseudomonadota > Gammaproteobacteria > Pseudomonadales > Pseudomonadaceae > Pseudomonas > Pseudomonas sp. rhizo66. Next base: position 181,815 of record NZ_JAUJWZ010000018.1, on the reverse strand, counting down.
GACCTGATCACCTATCAGGAAAACGACTTCACTAAAGTCCATCTGCACCTCGGCACAATGATCGACGATCACGGCCGGTTTATCGGCCTCTGGCAGATCGTTGACGGCGAACCGTTGCGACAACTTTGTGCGTACCAATACGACGCCTATGGCGATTTGGTTCAGGCGCAGGACGAGAACGGCGCAGTCTGGTCGTATCAGTTCGAGCATCACCTGATCACCCGTTACACAGACCGCACCGGGCGCGGCATGAACCTGCAGTGGGACGGTTCAACCGCCAAGGCCAAAGCCGTGCGCGAATGGGCCGATGACGGCAGCTTCGACACGCGCCTGGAGTGGGACGAAAACATCCGTCTGACCTACGTCACCGACGCGCTCGGCAACGAGACCTGGCACTACTACGACATCCTGGGCTACACCTACCGCATTCGCTACGCCGATGAGCGTTCGGAATGGTTCTTCCGCGACGAGGCGAAGAATATCGTGCGCCGCGTCAATGCCGACGGCAGCACTGATCGCTACAGCTACGATGAACGCAGCAACCTGCTCGAGCACATCCGCGCCGATCACACGGTGATGCATTACGCGTACGACGATCAGGACCTGCTGATCAAGATCAGCGACGCCGAGGGTGGTCAGTGGCAACGCGCCTACGACGATCAAGGCAATCTGGTCGAAGCGCTCGATCCGCTCGGCAACAAAACCGAATACGCCTACAACAAATCCGGCCAGCCCACCGCGATCAAGGACGCCAACGGCAACGAAAAGACCTTGGACTATAACGACGCCGGGCAGATGGTCGAGTACGTCGACTGCTCGGGCAAGACCAGCGCTTGGGAATACAACGAACTTGGTCAGATGACCCGCTTCACCGACGCTGCCGGCAACGCCACCGAATACGAATACAAGGCCGGCCAACTGGTGCTGATCAAGCACCCGGACAAGACCGAAGAGCGTTTTGAGCGCGACGCCGAAGGTCGGCTGCTGGCGCATATCGACGCTCTCGATCGCTGCACCACGTGGAGCTACAGCGCTGCCGGTTTGATCGCCGAACGTGTCGATGCCGCCGAGCAAACCCTGCGCTATCGCTGGGACCGTCTCGGACGGTTAACAGCGCTGGAAAACGAAAACGAACAACGCGCGCACTTCCACTACGACCCGGTCGGACGCCTGCTCGAAGAGCGTAGCTTCGACGGCCGCAGCACACGCTATCAATACGATGCGCAAACCGGTCGCCTCGCGCAATCGATCAATGGCAACCGTGTGATCTCGGTGAGCTTCGACCCGATGGGCCGTTTGACCGAGCGTCGTGCCACTCTGGGCGAGCAGTCGCAAAGCGAAACCTTTGCCTACGATGGCAACGGTAACCTGGTACTGGCCGACAACGCCGACAGCCGCCTGCAATGGTTCCACGACCCGGCCGGCAATCTGCTGCGCGAGCACCAGCATTATCTCGGTCTGGAAAAACCCACCGTCGCGATCTGGCAACACGAGTACGACGTGCTCAACCAACGAGTCGCCACCGTGCGCCCCGACGGCCACCGTGTCAGTTGGCTGACGTACGGCAGTGGCCACCTGCTCGGCCTGCGCCTCGATGAACACGAACTGATCGGCTACGAACGCGACGACCTTCACCGCGAAGTCGCCCGCCATCAAGGCAACCACCTGCTGCAAACCCAGAGCTGGGATCCGGCCGGTCGTTTGCAGGAACAGTTGCTGGGACGCAGCGACGACAAATCCACGCTGCTCAAACGCGAGTACAGCTACGACGCCGCCGGCCAACTGACCGACATCAACGACAGCCGTCGCGGGCCGCTCGCCTATCGCTACGATCCCGTTGGCCGACTGCTCAGCGCCGCGACGCGCCAAGGCGTGGAAACCTTCGCCTTCGACCCGGCCGGCAACCTGCTCGACGACAAAGCGACAGAAGTTCGCCGCCCACTGGACCTGACCCCACCGCGCAGCAAACTCGCCGATAACTTGCTGCGTGAATACACCGGCACCCACTACGATTACGACGAACGCGGCAACCAGATTCAGCGCTGGCACAACGGCCAACGCAGCGACCTGCGTTGGGACCTGTTTGATCGACTTGTGCATTTCGAAGATCCGCGTCTGTCCGTCGAATTCGCTTACGACGCACTGGGACGCCGTCTGCACAAAAACTCCCGCGCGCACTACAAACAACGTCCTGAAGCAGGTTCCCTCTGGAACAGAAACGAACACGCCCGCAAACAACGCGAACTCGGCTGCGGCTTCACCTTGTACGGCTGGGACGGCGACAACCTCGCGTGGGAAAGCAGTCCGGCACAGAGCGATGGCGAACCCGGCCGCACGGTGCACTACGTCTTCGAACCCGGGACTTTTGTGCCTGTGGCGCAGGCTGTACGGCATGCGCCGATCGATCTGATCGGGTTGCCGGATTACAGCGTTGAATACAGCTTTGATGAAGATCCAGTGTGGAATCACAAGGCGACGGCATTACCGTTTGATGCGTTGGCCTGGTACCAATGTGATCACCTCGGTACACCGCAGGAATTGACGGACGCGCACGGCAATCTGGCCTGGACCGCGCAATACAAGGCGTGGGGACAGGTGACGGAGCAGCGTTCGGAGTGGGCGCGGCAGCATGGCGTGATGAACCCGATACGGTTCCAGGGGCAGTATCACGATCATGAGACGGGGCTGCATTACAATCGGCATCGGTACTATGATCCGGGGGTTGGGCGGTTTGTTAGTAAGGATCCGATTAGCTACGCGGGTGGGTTAAATCTCTATGCGTATGCTCCCAATCCTGTCGGTTGGGTTGACCCTGAAGGACTGACAGGTAAGACGCCAGCCAGCAGGCTTGCAGATAAGGCTCAAAGATTGCCAGCTTCACAGCGTCCGAATACTGTGGCAGTTATAGTGACCAAGGATGGGCGTATGGTCACAGGTCGAAATCAGGGAGGCGTTTCCAATCCTGAAGTCACCGATGCTCTTAAAGGCATTCCACCGAATGAGTTTGATGCGCAGTGTGCAGAGGTCAATGCAATCGCAAGGGCTAAAAATAAAGGTCTGGATTTAGATGGCGCTGAAATCTCGGTGGCTAATGTGAGAGGGAGAAATAGCACAAGCGGCGTGCATGGTACGAATAAACCGCCATGCTCGGTTTGTAACCCCTTAGTAAAGAAATTTAACTTGAATGTTGTCACAGGATGTGGAGGAAAATAATGATGTCAGAGATTTCAAGCGAGCTTTCCAAGCTTTCTCCGAGAGACTTACAACTTTATGCGTCAAAACTTCTAGAGGCTTACTGTAAAGCAAAGTCTTTTCAGCATACGGCTATCAACGATTTGGTAGCACACCTGAACAATTATCCTGAAGACCGTAACCTAAGTGAATGGGAGAAAATGGGCGCCTTGTTGCCACTTAATGGGAGGGGCGATGATATGCCATCAGATCTTAGTGAATCGATCCCATCACAAGATTTTGAAGATTTTTGCCAGATTGTGGATAGCGCGGTCGAGGTTGGGATAGTCGATTTGTATGGCGCACCAACCGACCTGCCGGTGAAGTTCATAGAAAAGATATCCTTGATTCTCAGTAGAAACAAAATTAATCTCCCCCAGTTTTAGCAAGAGAGTAAAATCAATATGAGTGCAGACGGATACATATAAAATCCTGGCTAAGCGTTTTATACCGATATGCCATAAAAGCTATCCATGCCTAGCGCTTACCATGCACCCACTGTTCGAAATTCCGGAGACTCCGCTTCCACTATTTCCCGCAGCCTGTCCTGTTATTCATATCAAACCCGCAGGCAAAAAAACGGCAACGCGAAAACAAGAGAACGTGTTGCTTCTATTAATTTTTATATGCTGATTGAGCTCTTGCAAATAGGATGGGAAGTTTATATCCAGTTATTTTTGGAACAGGCAACTTTTCTGAGGCAGCCTTCTATAAATAAAGGTACTTCAAATGAATGTAGATCCTTATAAAGGAGAAATACTTTATAGAAAGGTTCAAGGAAAAAAACTGCTTAGTCACTATCAAGAAAAGCTAGCCTCACTTGTAGGGCTGCCTTTCGATAAATCACTGCGTTTAAGCTTGCCGGAAACAGATGGCATAATTGTAGCGCTAATGACGAAGCGCGAAATCTCCTGTGTGCGTAAAGAATATTCGTTGTCCATTGAAGCAATTAGCTTTTCTTCGTCAGCAATCGGGAGTCGGAAATGCTATTTGCTTATAGATGAGGACTGGAAATATTGCGGAGCCTACATGCTCGCAAACGACGCTTCTCTATGTGCGGGTTTTGATTTTGATAAATCCAAAAGTGACGACGAAGCGACCGGTGTGAGATCGCAACCAACCCTATAGTCGAAGGAATGACAACATGAAAGACGCCATTCGTCTGGGCGACTCCACCACTCACGGTGGCAAAGTCCTCGAAGCCTTTTCCCAGACCGACCTCAACGGCAAGCCCATCGCAGGGGTTGGCCACAAAGTCAGTTGTCCTCTGTGCAAAGGCATTTTTCCAATTGCCGAAGGCAGCAGCACTTACACCGTCGATGGAACGCCCATCGCGCTGGACGGCATGAAAACCGCCTGCGGGGCCGCGCTGATTGCCAGTGGCCCGAAAGGAGCGGTGGTCAGTTGAATCTACGAGGGTGAGCTCTTCGTTCGCCCTCAGGAATACTGCAAGTAAACAACCTGGCTTCATCCATTAAAGGAATAAACATGAAGAACATCGCTTTGATCCTCGCACTGACCGCCACTCTCGGCACCGTAAATGTTGCTCACGCAGAAGGGCCGGACGCCGCTACGTTGAAAGGAATGTACGATACTGGGCGCAACATGTCCGGTCTGATTAAGCATTGCGTTGACAAAGGTTTCCTGAAAGCTGAAAGCACTGCGAACGCCAATAAAATGGTGGCGTTTGTTGCTGGTATTCCAGGGCAGATGGACAAGAGTGACGGCGATAAGAACGAGGCCCATGGTCGCAAGGGTGAGGTATTGGGCGATGGACAATACAAAACCCTGGAGGCCAATCTGCCGCCGAGTCTGACGCTGAAGCAGTGGTGCGAGCAGGCGGATCAAGGCATGCGTCAGGGATTGGAGCGTGTGGGTCTGTAATCTCCTTGGTGATTGATCGTTCCCACGCGCAACAATGGAATGCCTCAAGGGACGCTCCGCGTTCCAGTTCGCGAAGGGACGCGGAGCGTGGGAGCGATCAGCGTTGGAGGTTATTTCGCGGAGAACTTCAACACCACGCTGTGGCTGTAAGTCTGCCCCGGATCAAGCCGAGTACTCGGGAAGTCCGGCTGATTCGGCGAATCCGGATAGTGCTGAGTCTCCAGGGTAAACGCGCCCCAATGCGGATAGACCTTGCCACCCTTGCCCTTGACCGTGCCGTCGAGGAAGTTGCTGGTATAGAACTGCACACCCGGCTCCGTGGTGAACAGTTGCAGCACACGGCCGGACTGCGGATCGCTGACCTCAGTGGCGACTTTATTGATATCGCCCTTGGTATCCAGCGCCCAGTTGAAATCGAAGCCACCCTGTTTCGGCTCGGCAAATTTCAGTTGCGGATGATCCGCCTTGATGTGCGTGCCGATCTCGGTTGGCTTGGTGAAGTCCATCGGCGTGCCGGCCACGGGTGCCAGTTCGCCGGTCGGGATCAGCTTGGCGGTGACCGGGGTGTAATGGCTGGCGTGCAGGGTGGCGACCTGTTTGAGAATGTCGCCATTGCCGGCGCCGGCGAGGTTGAAGTAGCTGTGGTTGGTCAGGTTGAGCACGGTCGGTTTGTCGGTGCTGGCCTTGTAGTCGATGCGCAGTTCGTTGTTGTCGGTGAGGCGATAGGTCACTTCGGTGGTGAGGTTGCCGGGGAAACCCATTTCACCGTCCGCAGACAGATAGGTCAGGGTCACGCCGACGGAGTCCTTGTCCTTGGTTTCCTGCGCTTTCCAGACTTTCTTGTCGAAGCCCAGCGTGCCGCCGTGCAGTGCGTTGGTCTTGTCGTTTTGCGGCACTTTATAGCGCTTGCCGTCGAGTTCGAACGCACCTTCGGCGAGGCGATTGCCGAAACGGCCGATGGTCGCGCCGAAGTAGGCGGTGCCTTTTTGGTAACCCTGGACATCATCGAAGCCGAGCACGACGTCGTCGAACTTGCCGTGCTTGTCCGCCACTTTCAGCGATTGCAGGGTCGCGCCGTAGGTGATGACGGTGGCTTGCATGCCGTGGCTGTTGCGCAGGATGTATTGCTCGACGGGCGTGCCGTCATTGGTCTTGCCGAAGGCTTTGTGTTCGGCGCTGAGGCCGGCCGCGTTGGCGGAGAGGGTGGCGATCATCAGGGACAGTCCGAGGCCGGAGAGCAGGTGACGGGATTGAAGCATGGTTGACCTTCCTTTTTGTTGTTGTTTTCAAATTGCTGCTGACCCTGTGTAGGAGCTGCCGCAGGCTGCGATCTTTTGATCTTGGCTATAAAAACAGAGTCAAAAGATCGCAGCCTTCGGCAGCTCCTACACGGTTACTAGTCATGCTATTTGTGGTGTGGAAGGAAATTTATAGTTGATTAAACGTTTATTTCAACAATAAAGACTGACTAATTTATTTTGGCGAAAGCGCCGAAGGTCGACTCGTCACTGGCCTCACTGCACTTTTTCGCAATCGGCGGCTCTATCCATGGCCAGGATGCGGTGACTCCCGCCGCACAGGAATGTGCCTGTTCGAGATTTCATGCCGAGAGCTTTTGCCCTGATCGCTGCTTTTTTCCGCCGCCCGTGCCTGTTGCTGGCGTGTCTGTCGTCGCTGCTGTTCAGCGGTTGCAGTCACCAGGACGGCAACGGCTTTTTCAACCAGATGCGTGACGGCCAGCCGCAGGAGTTTTTGCAGACCAGCGTCGACCGCATGGCCACGCTGGCGATGCGCGACAACCTCAACAGCCTCTACCGTTTGATGGGCAAGCTGTACCTGCGCAACCCCGAAGAACTGCGCAAATCCGGTTTCCTCAACATCAACGCGGCAGTGAAACAGGTGCGCCTGGCCGTCGAGCAGCAACAGCCGTTGCCGGTGCTTGGCGGTCGCAAGGATCTGGCTGCGCTCAGCTATGCGATGAGTCCGGAATTTCTCGGTGACCGCGTTGGCGCATTTATCTATGCGATCGGCAGCATGCTGGTGACCGCCCACGGCAATCGCACCGAGTTCTACATGACCGATGCGATCAACCCGACATTCGTGCACAACTCGGCGCGCAACATCGAGAAGGCCATGTGGATTCTGTCGCAACGGCAGAACAAGGAAGGCCAGCCGTTGTTGTTCTCCAACGAGATTTCGGAGGAGGGCAGCAACCTGAGTTTCGCCACCGAATTCAGCAAAATCGTCGCCCGCCTGGATTTGCTCACGCAGATGCTTGATGAGCGGTATCGGCGGATCGGCCTTAACTACGCGCAGAGTCTGTTGTTCCTGAATTTCTTGCCGGTGCAGTGAGTTCTGTTGGGGCGGTGATGATCAATGCACCACCAAACCCTGTGGGAGCTGGTTTGCCAGCGATAGCGGTGGGTCAGGCAAAACAATGTTGGCTGACCCGGCCTCATCGCTGGCAAGCCAGCTCCCACAAGTTTTTGTGGCGTGCAGAGATCCAGTGTGGGAGCGAGCCTGCTCGCGAAAGCGGTGGATCAATCAACACTTCAGTGCATGAAAGAGCGCATTCGCGAGCAGGCTTGCTCCCACATTGATCGAATAGTGAAGGTTGTTTTTGTATACAATCCGTCACCGCTATTGATCAAAATGGAGCCGCCCCCGTCATGACCGACCCCGCTAGCGCCGATTTCAGCCGCGTCGACCGTACCGCCCGTGCGGACAAACTGCCTTATGCCGCGTTGCTGGCGTTTGCCATGACCGGGTTCATCGCCATCCTCACCGAAACCCTGCCTGCCGGGCTGCTGCCGCAAATCGGTGCCGGGCTCAACGTCAGCGAAGTGTTCGCCGGGCAACTGGTGACGCTCTATGCCCTCGGCTCGATCGTCGCGGCGATTCCGTTGACCGTCGCCACGCGCGGCTGGCCACGGCGGCGGGTGTTGTTGATGACGGTCGGCGGGTTTCTGTTGTTCAACACCGTCACCACATTTTCCAGCCATTACGGTCTGACCCTGGCCTCGCGCTTTCTCGCCGGGATGGCGGCGGGCCTGTCGTGGGGGATCATGGCCGGTTATGCACGCGGCATCGTGCCAGTGCATCAACAGGGGCGGGCGCTGGCAATTGCCATGCTCGGCACCCCGGTGGCGCTGTCGCTGGGCACGCCGGCAGGGACGTGGCTCGGCAATCTGATTGGCTGGCGTGCGTCGTTCGGGATCATGTCGGCGCTGGCCCTGGTGCTGGCCGCGTGGATCGTGATCGCGGTGCCGGATCGTCCGGGGCAGGCCAGTGACGAGCGTCTGCCGCTGCTCGCATCGATGCGCCTGCCGGGCGTGCGGCCGGTGTTGTTCGTGGTGCTGACGTGGATGCTCGGGCACAACATTCTCTACACCTATATCTCACCGTTTCTGATGCAGGCCGGTCTCGCCGATCGGGTTGATCTGGTGCTGTTGGTGTTTGGCCTGTGTTCACTGGGCGGGATCTGGATCATCGGTCTGCTGGTGGATCGCTGGCTGCGCTGGCTGACGTTGATCAGCCTCGCGGTATTTGCGTTCATGGCGCTGGTCTTGGCGCTGGCTGCACCGTCGCCGCTGATCATTTATGCCTGCATGGCGGTGTGGGGCTTGTCGTTCGGCGGCTCGGCCACCTTGCTGCTGACCTCCGCGGCGGATTCGGCCGGTGAACATGTCGACGTGGTGCAAGCGATGCTCACCACTTCGTGGAACGTAGCGATTGCCGGGGGCGGGTTGTTTGGTGGCTTGTTGCTGGATCGGGCCGGAGCGATGTCGTTTCCGTGGGCGTTGTTGATTCTTTCGCTGATTGCCCTGGCCACGGTGTGGATCAACAAGACCCACAGCTTCAAACCGGGGCGGCGAGTGCACTGAATCTTGTGCATCACACATTCTCTGTGGGAGCTGGCTTGCCAGCGATTGCGGTGTGTCAGTCAACGGATCAGCTAACTGACACGACCTCATCGCGGGCAAGCCCGCTCCCACAGTGGAAAGGGTGGTGATTGCAATATTGCATAACGATAGACCGCATCGATATATGTGGTTATAAGAAAAATCGCTATGCTGCGGGCCAGATTTTTCCTGTCGTTTTTCTGGACGGTTTATGGAATTGGCAAATTTCGGCCTGGTGATTGCCGGGCTGGTGGTGGGTTTTATTGTCGGTATGACCGGTGTCGGCGGTGGTTCGTTGATGACGCCGATCCTGCTGTGGTTCGGCATCAACCCGGCGACGGCGGTGGGCACTGACCTGCTGTACGCCGCTATTACCAAATCCAGTGGCGTACTCGTTCACCGCAAAAACAAGAACATCGACTGGGCCATCACCGGCTGGCTGACCCTCGGTAGCGTGCCGGCAGTGGCCATGACGCTGTGGTTCCTCAGCACCCTGCACACCGCGCCGGACGCGATGAACGCCATCATCAAACAGGCGCTGGGCTTCGTCCTGTTCGCCACAGCGCTGGCGATCTTCTTCAAAAAACGCTTGCTCGACTTCGCCCACAAACGCGCAGGTGGCAACTACAACCCTAGCGGTTCGCGGCTCAACGTGATGACCGTGATCACCGGTCTGATCCTCGGCACCATGGTCGCCCTGACTTCGATCGGTGCGGGCGCCCTCGGTACAGTTGCGCTGTTCATCCTCTATCCGCTGCTGCCGACCCGTCGCCTGGTTGGCACCGAAATCGCCCACGCCGTACCGCTGACACTGGTTGCAGGTCTCGGCCACGCGAGCATGGGCAATATGGATTGGGGCGTGCTGGGCTTCTTGCTGGTGGGTTCGCTGCCGGGCATCTGGCTGGGCAGTCACCTGACCGGACGCATCTCCGATGAAGTCCTGCGCCCGTGCCTGGCGACGATGCTGGTGTTGATCGGTTACAAACTGGCGTTCTGATCCGGCCATGAGTGAATCCACTGTCCATTGCGATGGCCGTCTTGCGATCACCGTCGAACCGCGTGAAATGCGCATGAGCCATTGGCTGTATGCGCCGCGTGTGGTCGATCTGCAGCGCGAGCAAGTGCTGCTGGATCTGAGCGAGAGCCTGTGGGATTTGCTCGGTACTGCCGACGAAACGGCCAATGGCATCGAACTGGTGTTGCGCAAATACCCGGGTGATCGGGCGTCGGTGAGGTTGAGTGTTGAACTCGACAGCGGTGAACTCAAGCTCGGTGGACAACCCGTCGCCCCTTCGCAATTGCTCTCGGCGCTCGATTCAGCTTTGGGTTAATGCTCAATGACGTATTTCATCACCGTCACCGGCAAATCGTCGTAGACCAGTTCTTCAACCACTTCCCAACCCAGTCGTGCGTACAGCGACTGCGACGTGTCGGTGTACAGATACAACTCCCGCACACCCAACGCTTTCGCTTCTGCAACCACTCGATTGACCAGTTGCGAAGCAATCCCGCGACCGCGCTCCTCAGCCTTCACATAGACGCCTGCCAGCCATGGCGTCAGGTTCGGTCGCAGCTTCAGATCGCTTTCGATCAGCAGCGCACCGCCCAGCAAACGTGAACCGTCGAGTGCCACCACGACGCTGGGCACTGCACCTTTGCCGCAGGATTCGCGCATGTGTTCTATGCGGTGCTCGACGGTTTGCCCGGGACGAAACTCGCCCCACTCCTTGAAGTTGAGCGTGGCCAGTTCTTCAACCAATTCGGGGTGATCGCACAGGTAATCGATGTGCATGCGGGTGAACTCCATTTCATGAGCAGAACCACCACCCTAATGCGGTCATAAAAGGTAATCAAATCCGGGTTGCGATCACCTCGACGATGTTGCGCAATGCCGTGCCTGTCCTAAGCTTCTGACAAGGCGCTACATATTTGCCGGGGTCACCCGGAACAATCGCCACGATGCGCAATCATTAGAGCGTGGATATCAAAAGGAGATGCGCATGCTCATCAGGTCATTGACCCTGACACTCTTGCTGGCGATTGCCGGCCCCTTGTTCGCCGCTGACAACGATTCGCCCATCGCCGGGGATATGGGCCGTTTCCGACCGCTGATCGTGATCGCGCAAAGCACCGTCGACCCCGTGTGGGTCGCCCTGAAAAAGTCGCTGGAAGACCCCGCGAACAAAAAAGGCGTGACCGATCGCAATATCAAGGTCTACACCATCCTCAACATGGCCGGCCAGCTCGACGGCAAGGACATGGGCCAGCAAGACACCATGGCGCTGCTGCGCTCACTGAAGCTGGGCGCCGGGGCGTACCCGAAAGTGTTCCTGGTGGGCAAGGACGGCGAGACCAAACTCTCGGCCTCGGGGGATGAAGCGAAGGCGGTGGACTTGAAGAAAATCTTCGACACCATCGACGCCATGCCAATGGCTGAGAAGGAAGCGGCCGCTGCGGCCGCCGCTCAGGCACCGGCCGCCGCCGAGCCTGAACCGGCCAAAGGTGCGAAAGGCGCCAAGCCGAGCAAACCGGCAAAACCGAGCAAGCCACCGGAAATGCCGGATGATTGATCGCAGAGTCACTGAATAAAACACGTCCCCTGTAGGAGTGAGCCTGCTCGCGATAGCGGTGTATCAGTCACCATCAGCGTTGATTGATACACCGCTATCGCGAGCAGGCTCACTCCTACAATGTTTATTCCGTCACCTGCATATTTGCGGGCACTGATGCCCTCGCAGCAACTCGTCTACCCACGGCTATTGTCCTCATCAAACAGGTAAACCAGCACACCTTTGGTATCACCTATGACCAGTGGAGAATGCGTGGTCAACACGAACTGGCAATTGGGAAAGGTCGTACTTAATTGTGCAATCAGACCGAGCTGCCATTGCAGATCCATGCGCAACTCCACCTCGTCGATCAGAACAATGCCGTCACCGTGCAGGGGGGTGTCCATCGACGGGTTCATCATCGCCAGACGCCTGGCCATGTCACCCACCAACGCAATCAGCGACCTTTCGCCAAGCGAGAGCTGAGTGACACTGAATGTAGCGCCATGTTTGTCGACGGCCATATGCAGATGCGGTTTGCGTTGTACGCGCAGGTTAGTGAAGTCCGGCATGAATGCGGTCAGAGCCGAACGAACGGCAGTCAATTGGCGATCGCGAGTAGAGGCTTTCAAATTGGCCAGGGTTTTCCAGACATCGCTGTCAGTACCGAATTTTTCCGCCATTTCGGCCAGTGTGGTATCGGAAATCCCGTCTTCGTTTTCGCTGTCCTCGCGTTCACGGAACCATTCGAAAAAACTGCCAAAATCGGCGCCCCCGTGAAAACTGGTGTCGTAGCCGTCGAGTTGATCGAAGGCTTGTTTGCCGCTGATTTTCAGCGGGACTTCAACAACGCAACGTTCGGCTGGGTAATAAGCGATCAGCGGGAGTGAGGCGCTATCGTCGGCGGTGAGTTGAGTGCGGTAGTGGTCTGCAAGCAGTCTGACTTCGTTCAAATATCCACGGCCCGAGATTGCACCTTCTTGTCGACTTCGGGCAGCGCCCCATACGAATAATTCGTTTTCGGAGCTCGCATCACTGTCAGCTGCGCGCGGGTGCGAAACGTCGGTGATGCCAATCGAAAGGACGGCTCCTGAGGCGCCGTTGCGAATGTCTTCATCGACAAGGTATTTACCATTGCCTTTATTGGAGCGAATTTTTGCGATCAGCCAGCTCAGACAAATATTCAGGGATTTCAGAATGGTGGTTTTTCCGCTGCCGTTGTTTCCCACCAGCACCGTGATGTTCGAGCGGTGTGTCAGGGTAGGGGCAAACTGAATATCCATATCTCCAAAGTGTCCGACATCCGTAAGCTTCAAACTTTTGATTTCCATCACTGCGCCCTTCAACTGACTGTTTCTTTGCCCGACGCCATCCTCGTTCAAAGATTGACTCGATGCAGTGTAGATACAACGAATTCATTCGATAAACCAAAGTCATTGCAGCATGTGCCGGCCGAAATGTCTGACACAAACCCCCTTCAACCCCCGTGGATTTTTCCTGCAAGTCGCGGCGGCGGTGGTGAACTGGTGGGCTTGGGGGAGGAGGGATAGTCTTCTTTGGCCGCTGCAAAAAACAGTGGTCGGATGTGGAAGTCCGCTGGATAGAGAATGAAACAGGCTTTCATAAAGCGCAGTGCGACATTATTTATGTCAACATTGCCGCGTTTATGGCGGCTGTGCGCGGGAGCACTTTCGAGTGCGCCGGGGTTTCGTTCTCTTCCCAGGTCTTCCACACCTGCGTACAGCTGCCACCTTTCATGTGGAAGTGAGTTTGGGTGGCCTTCTGAAATTCAAATAGAGAACTTCTGACATGAAAAAACACACGCCAAACCCTCCCGAATCCCCCATGGATTCAGGATCCTTCGACGCCCACAACCCCCGCTTACGCAACCCCCATCACCCCGATCCCATCAGCCATCTCTTCACCATCCTCCCCGATATCGATACGCCCACGCTGCTCTGCCACGCTTGCGAAACCCTCGCTTCACTGAACGTCCTGACCACCGATCTGGCCGCAGAACTTCAAGGTTCACCGCGCAGCCTTGCCCTGTCGATTCAACAGTTGGCCGTGCTCGGCGAGTTGCTGGTCAATCGGGCGCTGGACAATCTCGACCCACCGGCGGCGACGCAACATTGAGCAGGGAGGTTCAAACATGACGCGATACATTCCGATTACCGGGATTGACTGCAAGATTCCCTGCCTGCTGATCGACCGCGACGCACCGGTGGACGTGCTGCATGGCACGGCGGCCTACCGTTTACGCTGTGTGACGCAATTGATGGAGACCCTGGCGCAAGGTGACGGCAAGGGCCACGACACCTTGCTGTTGCAGGATTTCGCCCGGGTGATGGCGATTCCGTTGCGGGACAGTTGCGACTTGATGGATGTCATCGGCTGGAAGCTGCAGGCGCAGCTTTAAAGACAAAAGATCGCAGCCTGCGGCAGCTCCGACATCGACCGAGTGAAAACCCGATCCTGTAGGAGCTGCCGCAGGCTGCGATCTTTTGATTTTCAGTCAGTGACAGCGTTGAGGATTTTGTGGGCGATTTTCACCCGCTCAGGAATCGGAAAGTTCTTGTTGGCCATGATCACGATGCCAACATCCTTGCTCGGCACAAACGCCACGTAAGTCCCGAAGCCACCCGTCGAGCCGGTCTTGTTGATCAACACATCATTCGGTTGCGGTCGCGGCGGATTCAGCCACTGCACCTTGTGCGCCTCCATGGCCATTTCCGTCGAGTTGCCGGCCAGTAAGCGTTCGAGGCTGATCGGGTAGCGGTACATTTCCCAGCCCAGGCCCTGGGTCATGTCGCCAACGGTGTAGTAACCGGTGTGGGTGTTGGCGATGGTTTTTTGCAGGGACGTTTCAAGCGTTTCAGGCTTCAGGTTGGCCTGCACGTAACGCAGCATGTCCACCGCGCTGGTTTTCACGCCATACGCCTGCGCGTCCAGCGCACCGGGCGTGACGCGAACCGGTTTGTCGTTCTTGTCATAGCCCTGCGCATAAAGGCTCATTTGTGCGGCAGGCACTCTGAGGTAGGTGTGCGAAAGGCCAAGTTTCGGCAGCACGGTTTGCGTCATCGCCTGCTCAAACGGCTGGCCGAGGCTTTTTGCGGACAGATAGCCGAACAGGCCCAGGCTCGGGTTGGAATACTGGCGATGGCTGCCTGCCGGATAAACCGGTTTCCACTGCTGGAAATAGCCGAGCATCTTGTCCGCCGAATCCGAATCGGCGGGGAATTGCAGCGGCAAGCCGCCGGCGCTGTAAGTACCCAGTTGCAACACGCTGATGTTATCGAAGGCGCTGCCTTTGAGTTCCGGCCACAGTGTGCTGGCCTTGGTCGACAGGTCCAGTTTGCCGGTCGCCTGGGCGTAACTGGCGAGGGTGGCAGTGAAGGTTTTGCTCACCGAGCCGATTTCGAACAGGGTGTTTTCGCTGACTTTCTGCCCGGTGTCTTTGCTGGCAACACCGTAGTTAAAGTAATGCGGCTGACCGTTGATGGTCAGCGCCACGCTCAGGCCGGGAATGTTCTGCTGCTGCATGACTGGCGTTACTGCTGCGTTGACCAGTGCTTGCAGTTGCGCATCGCCGGGCGTGGCGGCGGAGCAGGCTGTGGCGCCGAAAAGCAGGCCGAAAGCGGCGCAGGAAATGACTTTGCTCGATTGAATGGATGGCATGAATGAACCACTCTCCATGAGTGTTGATAGTGTTATCCCGCTACACTGCGGGCGTCTTCTTTGTTGGGTGGCTGATCAGCGTCGCCAATCTAGTCAGCGCGGCGCCAATCGACAAACGATGAAAACTCGCACGAGCCATTAGAAAAATTTGGGACTGGGCATGATTCGACCA
Organism: Pseudomonas sp. rhizo66; assembly: GCF_031931925.1. Lineage (NCBI taxonomy): Bacteria > Pseudomonadati > Pseudomonadota > Gammaproteobacteria > Pseudomonadales > Pseudomonadaceae > Pseudomonas > Pseudomonas sp. rhizo66. Next base: position 166,399 of record NZ_JAUJWZ010000018.1, on the reverse strand, counting down.
CAATTGCCGCTCAACGCACTGCGCGCCTTTGAAGCGTCCGCGCGTCATTTGAGTTTCACTCGCGCGGCCGTGGAGCTGTGCGTCACACAAGCGGCGGTCAGCCATCAGGTGAAAAGTCTTGAGGCGCAACTCAACGTCACCCTGTTCAAACGCCTGCCCCGTGGGCTGATGTTGACCAGTGAGGGCGAAACCTTGCTGCCCGTGCTGAGCACTTCGTTCGATCACATCGCGCAGATTCTCGAGCGCCTCGCCGGTGGACAGTATCGCGAAATGTTGACCGTCGGCGCGGTGGGCACTTTCGCCGTCGGTTGGCTGTTGCCGAGGCTGTCTGACTTTCGGGCGAAACATCCGCTCATAGATTTGCGGCTGTCGACCAACAACAACCGTGTGGATGTCGCGGCGGAAGGGCTGGATTACGCGATCCGTTTTGGCGCCGGGGCGTGGCATGGCATCGAGGCGACGCGTTTGCTTGATGCACCGCTGTCGGTGTTGTGTGTGCCGGAAATCGCCCGGCAACTGCAATCGCCGGGGGATTTGCTGCAACAGACGCTGCTGCGTTCCTATCGCACGGATGAATGGCCGGAGTGGTTTCAGGCTGCCGGTTTGGCGACCCATGCGGCGCCGCCACAGAGCATAGTGTTCGATTCGTCATTGGCGATGATGGAAGCGGCGTTGCAGGGCAGTGGCGTGGCGCTGGCGCCGCCGCTGATGTTCGCCCGGCAACTGGCGGCGGAGGCGATTTGTCAGCCGTTTGCGATTGAGATCACCACGGGCAGTTACTGGTTGACGCGGTTGCAGTCGCGGCCGGAAACGGCGGCGATGCTCGCCTTCAAAAACTGGTTGCTACACATATCAAGCTGACACAAACCCTGTAGGAGCTGCCGAAGGCTGCGATCTTTTGATTCTGTTTTTAAGATCAAAAGATCGCAGCCTTCGGCAGCTCCTACAGTTATCAGTGAGGCATCAGCGCACCAGACACGGCCGCTTGTTATCGAACGTCCACCCCGGAATCAGAAACTGCATCGCCACGCTGTCATCCCGCGCGCCGAGGCCCATGCCTTTATATAGCTCATGAGCCTTGGCCAACTGATCCATGTCCAGCTCGACTCCCAGCCCCGGTTTCTTTGGCACCTGCATCAGACCGTCGACGATTTGCAGCGGCGCCTTGGTCAGGCGCTGGCCGTCCTGCCAGATCCAGTGGGTGTCGATCGCGGTGATCTCGCCCGGCGCAGCGGCAGCGACATGGGTGAACATCGCCAGCGAGATATCGAAGTGGTTGTTGGAATGCGAGCCCCAGGTCAGGCCCCATTCATGGCACATCTGCGCCACGCGCACCGAACCCTGCATGGTCCAGAAGTGCGGGTCGGCCAGTGGAATGTCCACCGACTGCAACTGGATCGCGTGGCCCATCTCGCGCCAGTCAGTGGCGATCATGTTGGTGGCGGTTTTCAATCCGGTAGCACGGCGGAATTCGGCCATCACTTCACGGCCGGAATAACCGTTTTCCGCACCGCACGGGTCTTCGGCATAGGCGAGCACCTGATGCTGGTCGCGGCACAAACGAATGGCCTCTTTCAGTGACCACGCGCCGTTCGGATCAAGGGTGATGCGCGCCTCGGGAAAGCGTTCGGCCAGGGCGGTGACGGCTTCGATTTCCGCATCGCCACTGAGCACGCCGCCCTTGAGTTTGAAGTCCTTGAAACCGTATTTGGCATGGGCTGCTTCAGCGAGGCGCACCACGGCTTCGGCGCTCATGGCTTTCTCGTGACGTACGCGGAACCAGTCGTTGTCGGCGTCCGGTTCGCTGCGGTAGGCGAGGTTGGTTTCGCGCTGATCGCCCACGTAGAACAGATAACCGAGCATCTTCACTTCATCGCGTTGCTGGCCTTCGCCGAGCAGCGCCGCCACCGGTACGTCGAGATGCTGACCGAGCAGATCGAGCAGCGCCGCTTCAAGTCCGGTTACGGCGTGAATGGTGATGCGCAGGTCAAAGGTCTGCAGACCACGACCGCCGGCATCGCGGTCGGCAAAGGTCTGGCGCACTTGATTGAGGATCTTCTGATACGTGCCGATCGGGCTGCCGATTACCAGGCTGCGCGCGTCTTCCAGGGTCTGGCGAATGCGCTCGCCACCGGGCACTTCACCGACGCCGGTGTGGCCGGCGTTGTCCTTGAGGATGACGATGTTGCGGGTGAAAAACGGCCCGTGGGCGCCGCTCAGATTGAGCAGCATGCCATCGTGGCCGGCCACCGGGATGACTTGCATGTCGGTGATGATCGGGGCTTTGGCGGTGTCGTGTGCGGTCATGTTCTTATCCTTGTAAAAAGTTCAGGCGTGCTTTGGCGCGGCGTCAGCCACGGCGAGGTCGGCAGCAGGTTTCGGCGTGGTGCGCGCGAAGAAGACAATGATTGCGGCAATGATCGACGTCGCGGCCAGGCCATAGAGGCCGCCCTGAATCGAGCCGGTGTGTTGTTCCAGCAGGCCGAACGTGGTCGGCGCGACGAAGCCGCCAAGGTTGCCGACCGAGTTGATCAGCGCGATCACCGCCGCAGCGATGCGGGCATCCAGATACGCCTGCGGGATCGGCCAGAACAGCGACGAGGCGGATTTGAAGCCCAGCGCAGCAAAGCAGATCGCGACGAAGGCGAAGATCGGCCCGCCGGTGGTGGACATGAACATCCCCGCGGCGGCGATCAACAGGGCGGTGGCGACCCACGCCTGCTGGTGTTTCCACTTGGCCGAGAACGAGGCGAAGGCGTACATGCCGATGATCGACAGCAACCATGGAATCGAGTTGAACAGGCCGACCTGGAAGTCACTCATCTCGCCCATTTTCTTGATGATGCTTGGCAGCCAGAAGGTCGCCGCGTAGATGGTCAGTTGAATGAAGAAATAGATCAGGCAGAACAGGATGATCTGACGGTCCTTGAGCAGTTTGCCCATCGATGGCCGGATCGGCGTCGCAGCTTCGCGGGCCTTCTGTTCAGCGTCGATGGCGTTGACCAGTGCGTCCTGTTCGGCGCGGCTCAGCCATTTCGCGTCGTGGGGTTTGGCGTCGAGCCAGAACCAGACGAAGACGCACAGGCACACGGAAAACATCCCTTCGATGAAGTACATCCATTGCCAGCCGTGCATGCCCAGCCCGTTGATTTGCAGGAGCAGACCGGACAAAGGGCCGGAGATCAACGAGGCCACGGCGGAGCCGCTGAGGAAGATTGCAATGGCCTTGCCGCGTTCGGCGCCGGGCAGCCAACGGGTGAAGTAGTAAATCACCCCGGGGAAGAACCCGGCCTCAGCCACGCCGAGCAGAAAGCGCAAGACATAGAAGTGGGTTTCGTTCTGGATGAAGGCCATGCCGGCGGCGACCAGACCCCAGGTGAACATGATGCGGGTCAGCCAGATGCGTGCGCCGACTTTCTGCAGAAGCATATTCGACGGGACTTCGAACAGCGCGTAACCGATAAAGAACAGCCCGGCGCCGAAGCCGTAAGCGGCGGCACCAATGCCGAGGTCATGTTCCATGTGGGTGCGGACGAAACCGATGTTCACCCGGTCAATGTAATTGACGATGAACATGATCACGAAGAGCGGCAGGACGTGGCGTTTCACTTTCGAGATGGCGGTCGCGAGTGTCGAATCGACGCCCTCGTGCATCCCGGAGACGGAGGTTTTCACTTGGTTTTCTCCCACTGATTATTTTTATGCGGGGCAGGGCATGTGTTGCGCTGTTGATAGACATCATACAACTCGGAAAATTTGTCCTACAAGTGGGGAGGGTCGATTATTTTCCTCTGGGAAGGCGATTTTTTATGCTGTTTTGCGTTACTTCTCAGTGTTTGTTGGAGATTGCAGGTCGTAAAACGTGACGTCGTCTCTCGATCACACGGCTTTGATCGGCAGGGTTGCAGGAGGATTTCACGATTAATTCGAATGTTGTCATACAAGTAGAGGCGCTAAACTCAACTGTGTTATCCCCGCAGGATGCTACGATCCACAAGCCCCGATCACCGGAACCGACCATGCAAGAAGACCTCGACGCTCCCACCCGCAAACGTGCGCACAACCTCGCCCATGATCTGGTTGAGAAGCTCACCCAGAGCATCCTGCTTGGCCAGTTGTCACCCGGCGACAAGCTGCCGTCGGAGAATTCCATCGTTCAGGAACACGGGGTCAGCCGCACCGTGGTGCGCGAGGCGATTTCCAAATTGCAGGCTTCCGGGCTGGTGGAGACGCGCCACGGCATCGGTACGTTCGTCATCGAGCGTGTTGCGGAGCAGGGCTTGCGTTTGAATGTCGACACGGCGCTGGGTGTGCGCAGCATCCTCGAATTGCGTCTGGGCCTTGAAACCCAAGCGGCGGCGTTGGCGGCGCAGCGGCGCACGGAGCCGCAAGTGCTGCAGATGCGTCAGGCGCTGGATGACTATCAGCGGCTCCTCGACAACAACGACAGTTGCGTCGAAGCGGATCGGCGCTTTCATCTGCTGATCGCCGAGGCCACCGGCAATGTTTGCTTCAGCGAGATCATGCAGCACCTGGGCAGCGCGATGATTCCGCGTCATCGGCTCAATGCGGCCGAGCGCGGTGCGGCGGATCTGAGCAAACTCGGGCAACTGGCTCATCTGGAGCATGAGGCGATTCTGAATGCGATCAAGCGTCAGGATGCAGATGCTGCGCGGGCAGCGATGTGGCTGCACCTGACCAACAGCCGCGACCGGTTTTCCGCGCGGGGTTGATGGCCGTTGGTCTGTTCGATAGCACGCCGTCTGCAGGGCTGATTCCAAGTTGTACGGCCCGGGTTTTCCGGACCTCCTTGGTGAGGTGTGTCATGGCTAATGATGTGCTGTTTCAGGGTGGCGTGCTGCCCACCGATCCGACCCGGTCGCTGCCCGGTACCGATGAGCCGACACTGGCTGATCACGATTCACCGATGGGAATGCCCCCGGGGCGCGATCCATTGAGTGACGCCGACCGGCCAGATGATTGGAAAGACCCGGAGGCGGACGATGAGGATGTGCCGCCGGCGGATGAGCCGACGCCGTTGTCGGATGATCGGCGCTGAACCTTGGTTTTAATGTTGAGTTTGCCGGCCTCATCGCGAGCAGGCTCACTCCTACAAGATTTTGTGGCTTGCACAGACTCTATGTACAGTCCACCCGGCGCGCCCTCACCCCAGCCCTCTCCCGGAGGGAGAGGGGGCCGACCGAGGTGTCAGGCGTTATACGTCGACCTGAACAATCGAGTCGATTATGGATTCAGCCAAGTTGAACAATCGAGTCGATTATGGATTCAGCCAAGTTGAACGACCGAGTCGATTATGGATTCGGCCAAGTCCAATCTTCTTGATTAGAAGAGTCGATTGTGGATTCACCGACGAATTTTCTGGTCGTTGGATTTCTGCAATATCCCCTGATCGGTCCCCTCTCCCTCTGGGAGAGGGCTAGGGTGAGGGCCTGCTCAGGCATCACGCAAATCCCGCATCAACAACCCGAACCGCAAATCCACTGCATCCGGAATCGGCAGATACACCGTATGCCCGTCCCCCGGCGCCACCTCGATGGCCTCGCCCTTGAAGCCCTGCAACTCATGCAGATCAAAATGAAAGTTGCCCTTGGGCGTCATCAACTCCAGATGATCGCCAAGGGCAAAGCGGTTCTTCACTTTGACCTCGGCCAGCCGCCCACGCCGCTCGCCGGTCAATTCACCGACGAACTGCTGGCGCTCCGACACCGAACTGCCATTCTGATAATTCTGGTACTCGTCATGCACATGCCGGCGCAGGAAACCTTCGGTGTAGCCGCGCTGCGCGAGTGATTCCAGGTCGGTCATCAGGTTGCGATCAAACTCACGGCCAGCCACTGCATCATCAATCGCGCGGCGATAAACCTGGGTGGTGCGCGCGCAATAGAAGTGCGATTTGGTCCGGCCTTCGATTTTCAGGGAATGCACGCCCATGCGCGTCAGACGCTCGACGTGCTGCACCGCGCGCAGATCCTTGGCGTTCATGATGTAGGTGCCGTGTTCGTCCTCGAACGCCGGCATCAATTCATCGGGGCGGTTGGCTTCCTGCAGCAGGAACACTTGATCGGTGGGCGCGCCAAGGCCCAGCGTCGGCTCTGGCTGGAAGGTCTGGACGATCTCGCCGAGCTGGTTTTCCGTGGCTTGCTGCGCCGAGTATTTCCAGCGACAGGCATTGGTGCAGGTGCCCTGATTGGCATCGCGCTTATTCATGTAACCCGACAACAGGCAGCGCCCGGAGTAGGCCATGCACAGCGCGCCGTGGACGAACACTTCCAGTTCCATGCCCGGCACCTGTTCGCGGATCTCGCCGATTTCCTCCAGCGACAATTCCCGCGACAGGATGATCCGGCTCAAGCCTTGCTGCTGCCAGAACTCGACACTCGCCCAGTTCACCGTGTTCGCCTGCACGGAAAGGTGAATCGGCATCTGCGGGAAGTGTCGACGCACGAGCATGATCAGTCCCGGGTCGGACATGATCAGCGCGTCGGGTGCCATGTCGATGACCGGTGCCAGATCCTTGAGGAAGGTCTTCAACTTGGCGTTGTGCGGCGCGATGTTGACCACCACGTAAAAGCGCTTGCCCTGCGCCTGCGCTTCACGAATGCCCAGAGCCAGATTGGCGTGATCGAACTCGTTGTTGCGCACCCGCAGGCTGTAACGCGGCTGGCCGGCGTAGACCGCATCGGCGCCGTAAGCGAAGGCGTAGCGCATGTTTTTCAGGGTGCCGGCGGGGGCAAGCAGTTCGGGGGCGGCGAGGGTAGGGGTCATGGCGGTGTCGGTCGCAAAAGTGCGGCAGGGTAATGCGCACTCGGACGCGGTTTATTGATCTGGATCTACGCTTTGCACTGAGCGTGCTTCGTTGTCGGTGATCGATCTCGATAAGCGGCTCGCGCTGATCCACAACTATGCTCCATGAATAAAAGATGGCACTCGTGCAGGCCCCGGGTGACTAAGCATCGGGGCGTGCACGACGCCTGACTGACATGGATCGGACATGAACGAAAAAAGCCTTCAATTCAAATCCCTCACCGTGCTGCTGTTGCTGGTCACGGTGGCGTTTATCTGGATCCTCTTGCCCTTCTATGGCGCGGTGTTCTGGGCGGTGATTCTCGGCATTGTGTTTGCGCCGATGCAGCGCCGGCTGCAGGCGAAATTTGGCTGGGAGCGTAATCTAACGTCGCTGTGTACTTTGTCGATCTGTCTGGTGATCGCGATTCTGCCGGTGATCATCCTCAGTGTGCTGCTGGTGCAGGAAGGGGCGACGGTCTACAAGAACATCGAAAGCGGCGAGCTGGACATTGCCGCCTACCTGGCGCAGTTCAAACACAGCCTGCCGCCGTACTTTCAGCACTTGCTCGACCGCTTCGGCATGGGTGAACTCAATGGTCTGCGCGAGAAGATCGTTAAATCGGCGATGCAGGGCAGCCAGGTGCTGGCGAGTCAGGCCTTCAGTTTTGGCCAGGGCACGTTCGAATTCGTGGTGAGTTTTTTCATCATGCTGTATCTGCTGTTTTTCTTTCTGCGTGACGGCGCCGAACTGGCGCGCAAGGTGCGGACTGCCGTGCCGCTGGAGGAAGGTCACAAACGTCGCCTGCAGTTGAAGTTCAACCGCGTAGTACGGGCGACGGTGAAGGGCAATCTGGTGGTCGCGGTGACGCAAGGCGCATTGGGCGGGGCGATTTTCTGGTTTCTCGACATCCCCAGTGCATTGCTGTGGGCGGTGTTGATGGGGTTTCTGTCGCTGCTGCCCGCAGTGGGCGCGGGGATTGTCTGGGCGCCGGTGGCGGTGTATTTCCTGCTCAGCGGGATGATCTGGCAAGGTGTGGTGCTGGGCTTGTTCGGGGTGTTCGTGATCGGTTTGGTGGACAACGTGATGCGACCGATTCTGGTGGGCAAGGACACCAAAATGCCCGATTACATGATTCTGATCTCGACCCTGGGTGGTCTGGCAGTCTTCGGCCTGAACGGTTTTGTGATCGGGCCGCTGATTGCGGCGTTGTTCATGTCGAGCTGGGCACTGTTCGCCGAGACCAAGCCCAAGGTGCAATTGCCTTAAGCGTGAAACGGCTCGCTGACCAGCTTCTGCGACAGTGCCTGCGCAGCGGGCAAGGACGTCAGCGGGCCACTGATCGCTTCGCCATCACGCATCAGATACCAGCAGGCGAGCAGGCCTGAGGCCCTGAGCGAAGCGGGAACAGCGCTGCCGATAACGGACATGATTTGAACCTGAGCCATGACGAGTACCTCCATCTATCAATGGAGCTACCTTAGAGACTCGCCGTTTTTACGGACAATCAACGCTTTCGATAGTGGTCATTGACGCCGTTGAGGGTTGGCTCAATCGACCACTTGGTCAAGCATGTGCATGACTTCGCGCTCGTTGAGCAGCCCTTTGTGCACAAGGTTCTCCGCCAGCAGCGAAAGAAGCTTGGCGCAGCGATGGCCTTCGAGGTGCTTGAGTTCGGTCAGCGCGCTGTACACCTTGCTGGAGGTGCACAGGCCGACGATGCGGTGCGGATTTTGTGTTGGCATACAGTCGTCCTTGTTGTTATCAACCTGTTGTTTACGGACGGATTCAGATTGCGGTTCCGTCATGACAAATAAATGACCGTTTGATGGAAATGTACATAACGGTCAATCAATCATGCCGACTTTAGCCGGTGAAACTGTCCTCACAGCGACCTTGGCGAGATTTTTTCAGACGCTGGCCGACCAACGGTCATAAAAAAGCCCTGCTGTAAAAGCAGGGCTTTGTGTTTCGGTTACCAGCGTGGGCCGCCGTAGTAGCCATGAGGCCGACCGTAATAGCCGCGCGGCGGGCCGTAATACACCGGGGCCGGCTGCACGTAGACCGGTTGTTGCACGTACACCGGCGCTGGCTGGTAGTAGACCGGTGGTGGTGGTTGCTGCACGTAGACCGGTTGTGGCTGAACATAAACCGGCTGTTGTTGCACATACACCGGTCGATCCTGGTTGATCAGCGCCGAGCCGATGATGGCCGAGCCGACGATCGCGCCAAACACCGCAGGGCCTTGCCAGCCGTGGCCACCACCGGCTTCTGCCTGACCTGTGACCGCAAGTGCGCCAATCAACAAGGCCATAATGGGGAGTTTACGAATCATGATAATTCCTCGGTTCTTCGACCCGGCGGCAGGGCCTGCACCAGGCCCACAGTTGTCGCGGGGATACTTCTAAGACAGCGAGATTCTGAAAATCAGCACAGCTGTTGGGTAAATTTTGTGTAAGGTCTGTACCGGCTTCTTTACCAAGCCAAGTGATGGCCCCGGAACACGTTTAAACACGCCCCTATGATCGTTCAGAAGCCGCTGGGCTGGCTAATCCCGTTTATCCGAAAGTGCGTTTGAAGGAGAAGTTTCATGCAGATGAACCCGAACAAAGACACCCAGTTGTGCATGTCCCTGTCGGGGCGCCCGGGGAATTTCGGTCTGCGTTTTCACAACCATTTGTATGAGCAGTTGGGTCTGAACTTCTATTACAAGGCGTTCAGCAGCCAGGACCTGACCGGCGCGGTCGGCGGGATTCGCGCCTTGGGCATCCGTGGTTGCGGCGTGTCGATGCCGTTCAAGGAAGCGTGCATTGCGCTGGTTGATGAACTGGATGCGTCGGCGGCGGCGATCCAGTCGATCAACACCATCGTCAACACCGCCGGCCACCTCAAGGCTTACAACACTGATTACATCGCCGTTGCGCAGTTGCTGGAAACCCACGCGGTGCCCAAGGAATCGACGTTTGCCCTGCGAGGCAGCGGCGGCATGGCCAAAGCGGTGGCCAGTGCCCTGCGTGATGGTGGCTACAAAAACGGTTTGATTGTTGCGCGTAACGAGCGCGCCGGGCGTGCGCTGGCGGATTCGCTGGGTTATCGCTGGCAGGCGGAACTGGGTGATGAACGTCCGCAGATGCTGATCAATGTGACGCCGGTGGGCATGGACGGCGGGCCGGAGGCGGGACAGTTGGCGTTTGAACCGGAGGTGATAAAAGCTGCCGAAACGGTGTTTGATGTGGTCGCGATTCCGTCGGAGACGCCGTTGATCGTGCGTGGCCGGGCCGAGGGCAAAAAGGTCATCACCGGGCTTGAGGTGATTGCGATTCAGGCGCTGGAGCAGTTTGTGCTGTACACCGGCGTGCGCCCGACTGAAGAGCAATTCGCGGCGGCGGTGGCGTTTGCCCGTAGCTGATCATTGAGTTGTGTAGGGGCCTTACCGGCCCCATCGCTGGCAAGCCAGCTCCCACAGGTATCGGGGCGGAGCATAAATATGTGAGCAGCCCCAGGCCCCATCGCTGGCTTGCCAGCGATGAATTCACCTCGGTTTATCCTGTTGCCTATACTGCCTCACCAGCAAGCCCAGACTTGCCCACCACAAAAACCGTGACCGAGGCTCCCATGCATCCGCCCATACTCAACCTGCATCAGGTCGAACTCGAACCCCTGCCCGAAGCCCTTGCCCCGCAAGGCGAAACCGCCGGCCGCTACCAACAGCGCATGGCGCGAATTGGCCAGCAATTGGGTTCGCAGAAACTCGGTTATCGCCTGTACGCCCTGCCACCGGGCATGCGTGGCAGTCCGTTTCACAGCCATCGGGTCAATGAAGAAATGTTTTACGTGGTGGCCGGGGAGGGCGAGGTACGTCTTGGCGTCGAGCGTTTTCCGATCCGCGAAGGCGACGTGATTGCTTGCCCGCCGGGTGGGCCGGAGAAGGCGCATCAGATCATCAATACCAGCTCGGGCGAACTGCGTTATCTGGCGGTGAGTACACAGCAGCAACCGGACATTTGCGAATACCCGGATTCGAACAAGTACGTGGTGATGGATAACTTCAAGGTGGATGCCGAGGGCAATGCCTCAGGTTTTGTGGCTGTGGCACGGCAGGCGGATGGTGTGGATTACTGGGAGGGTGAATAACCCCAGGATCTGAAGCCTGATGAATAACCCCTGTGGGAGCGAGCCTGCTCGCGAATGCGGTGTGTCATTCAAAAATGATCTGGTTGACACAACCTCTTCGCGAGCAGGCTCGATCCCACAATAAAACGGTGGTGATTATTCGAGGCGGGCCAGGCGCTCTTCCAGCGCCGCAATCCGCGCTTCCAGCTCTTCGATGCGTTCTACGGAAACGCCGGCGCTCGATCGATCCTGCGGATTCTGCCGTGCCGCCATGATCGCCTCGCTATCCGCCGGATCACCCAGCGCATGGGTATAACGATCTTCGCGCTGCCCGGCCTGGCGCGGAATCAGCACCGCCAGCCCGCGCGCAATCAAGCGCTCAAGCTGATGCACCACCTGTTCGGCGTCTTCGAAATCATGCATGCGTCCGCTGCGGGTCAGCAGCTCATTGACGGTTTGCGGACCGCGCAGAAACATCAGTCCGCTGAGAATCACCTGCGCCGGCACCAGTTCCAGCGCCTTGTCGACCTTATGCTCCCAGCGGTCGGCTCGGCTGCCCATCACCAGTTTGGCGAAACCGCGGCTTTCGAGAGCGCGCAAGCTCTGGCCGACCTGGCCTTGGGTCAGGTTCATCACCGGTTCGCGACTGGTTTTCTGATTGCAGGCCAGCACCAGCGCATTGAGGGTCAGCGGGTAGGTTTCCGGGCTGGTCGCCTGTTTCTCGATCAGCGCACCAAGGATGCGGATTTCCGTGGCATTGAGCCGTGGTTCGTCGAAGCTGGATTCTGTCTCTGTGGTCATCGCGCGTTCCCTCTGCAGTCGAAGGCGCCTAGCCTAATCCTTGCCAAACAAAAGGCAAGCCGTGTGGTCATCAAGCATGGCTATAATCGCCTCCTTGTTCCACCCAGCCACCACACGAGACTGCCATGACCATTTCCCTGTACGCCGCATCCGTCCCGGTATTTCAACAAATGCTCAACGCCCTGAGCGATGTACTGAAAAAGGCTGAAGCCCACGCCACCGAGAAAAACATCGACCCGAACGCGTTCCTGCAGGCCCGCCTGTACCCGGACATGTTCCCGCTGACCCGCCAGGTGCAGATCGCCGTCGATTTCGCCAAAGGTGTTTCGGCACGTCTGGCCGAAGTCGAGCTGCCGAAATACGACGACACAGAAACCACCTTCGCCGAGCTGCAAGCCCTGATCGCCAAGGTTCTGGCCTTTATCGGCGAGATCAAGCCAGAGCAGATCAATGGCAAGGAAGGCATCGAAATCGTCACCCGTCCGGGCACGCCGAAAGAGAAGCGCTTCAGTGGCCAGTCGTACCTGCTGACTTACGGTCTGCCGCAGTTCTTCTTCCACGTCACCACCACCTATGCGCTGCTGCGTCATAACGGTGTTGAAGTGGGTAAACGCGATTACATGGGCGCGTTCTAAAAAGTCAAAAGCCCCTCACCCTAGCCCTCTCCCGGAGGGAGAGGGGACTGATCGCGTTGTTTGTTCGAGATACGCCGACCTGAACTATCAAGTCGAACTCAGGTTTGAACAGCACTCGGTCTGCCCCCTTTCCCCCTCGCCCCCCTTGGGGGGAGAGGGTTGGGGTGAGGGGGGAAAAGATCTCAGCCACAAAAAAGCCCGCCAAGGTTCACACCTCGGCGGGCTTTTCATTTTCCATTGTGGGAGCGAGCCTGCTCGCGAATGCAGTGTGTCAGGCGACATCTATGTCAACTGACCCACCCCTTCGCGAGCAGGCTCGCTCCCACAGGGTAAGACGGTTACGCCGTACGTTGGGCTTTCGCTTCCTCACCCAGGCACGCCGCAGCGGTGAACAGCACGTCTGTCGACGAGTTCAGCGCGGTCTCCGCCGAATCCTGCAGCACACCGATGATGAAACCGACTGCTACCACCTGCATGGCGATTTCGCTCGGAATGCCAAACAGGCTGCACGCCAGCGGAATCAGCAGCAGCGAACCGCCAGCCACACCCGAAGCGCCACAGGCACAAATCGCCGCAACAACGCTGAGCAGGATGGCGGTCGGGATGTCCACGGCGATGCCCAGTGTGTGCACGGCTGCCAGGGTCAACACGGTGATGGTGATCGCCGCGCCAGCCATGTTGATGGTCGCGCCCAGCGGGATCGACACCGAATAGGTGTCTTCATGCAGGCCCAGACGCTTGCTCAATTCCAGATTGACCGGAATGTTCGCCGCCGAGCTGCGGGTGAAGAACGCGGTGATCCCGCTTTCACGCAGGCACTTGAGTGTCAGCGGGTACGGGTTGCGACGCAGTTTCCAGAACACGATCAACGGGTTCATCACCAGCGCCACGAACAGCATGCAGCCGAGCAGCACGGCCAGCAGGTGCGCGTAACCGATCAGTGCGCCGAAACCGGAGGTGGCCAGCGTCGAAGCCACCAGACCGAAAATGCCCAGCGGCGCGAAGCGAATCACCACACGCACGATTACCGTCACGCCATTGGACAGATCACCCAGCACTTCGCGGGTGGTGTCGCCGGCATGACGAATCGCGATGCCCATGCCGATCGCCCACGCCAGAATGCCGATGAAGTTGGCGTTCATCAGCGCGCTGACCGGGTTGTCGACCACGCTCAACAGCAGGCTCTGCAGCACTTCGCCGATACCGCCCGGCGCCGTCACCGAGACGTTGTCGGTCGACAATACCAGGTGCGACGGGAACGCCATGCTCGCGACCACCGCCACGACTGCTGCCGCGAAGGTGCCCAGCAGATAGAGGAACAGGATCGGGCGGATATGGGTTTCCTGACCGTGCTTGTGGTTGGCAATCGAGGCCATCACCAGCACGAACACCAGAATCGGTGCGACGGCTTTCAATGCAGATACAAACACTTTGCCGATGAACGCCGTGCCTTTCGCCGCTTCCGGGGCGAACATCGCCAGGGCGATACCGGCGATCAGGCCGATGACGATCTGCGTGACCAGGCTGAGGTTTTTCAGGCGTTGCAGTAGAGAAGGGGATGAAGCGGTCATAGCGGCATCTCTGATTTTTTATAGGGTGCAAGGTTGCGTAACGCGATGGCAAAACAGGGGCAGGCCACCGCCACGAACCGAAAGTGTTGTCGCGACATCAACGCCAATAAACCGGTCGTTGAACAGGCTGTACGTTTTTCAGGGCGCGGACTTTATCACAGCGTAGGCCTTATCCTTCAGGCCTGTGACGATCTGCCACCGGATCAGGCAACAAAGTCGGCAGGTTTGTGCAAGTCAGCCCGGACACACTCTGTTAAGATTGCGCATCCTTATTTTCAAATTCCGCCAGCGGGCCTCCGGGTCAACGCTGGTGTCGTCGTTTTGCTGGAGTTGCGCATGCTGTTGCCCATTCTTCTGTTGTCCGCTGCCGGGTTCACGGTGCTGACCACGGAATTCGTCATCGTCGGCCTGTTGCCGGCGATCGCCCGAGACCTCGAAGTCACCATCCCGCAGGCCGGGTTGCTGGTGACTCTATTCGCTTTTACCGTGGCGATGTTCGGGCCTTTCTTGACCGCGTATTTCGCCCGCTTCGAGCGGCGCAAACTGTTTATCAGCATCCTGATCATGTTTGGCCTGGCCAATACCGTGGCGGCGCTGGCGCCAAATATCTGGGTGATGGCGATTGCCCGGTTGATCCCGGCGCTCGGTCTGCCGGTGTTCTGGGCCCTGGCCAGTGAGACCGCCGTGGACATCGTCGGCCCGGACTTCGCCGGTCGTGCGATCGCCAAGATCGGTTTCGGCATTGTCTGCGCCACGGTGTTCGGCATCCCGGTCGGCACGCTGATTTCCGATGCGTTCGGCTGGCGTAGTGCCTTTGGCATTCTGGCGGTGATCGCGTTTGCCAAGGCATTGTTGCTGTTTGTTTATCTGCCGAAAACCAGCCTGCATCAACATCAGGTCAGCTTCCGCTCGCAATTCAAGATCCTGCGCAGTCCGCTGATGATCGGCCATATCCTGCTGTCGATCCTGGTGTTCAGCGGCATGTTTACCGCTTACACGTATCTGGCCGACATTCTTGAGCGCCTCGCCGGGTTCAACGGCACCGTGGTCGGTTGGTGCCTGATGGCGTTCGGTGCAGTCGGGCTGATCGGCAACTCCCTGGGCGGTCGTGCGGTGGACCGGCATCCGCTGGGGGCGTCGGTGTTGTTCTGTGCGTTCATGATTGCCGGCATGGTCTCGCTGGTGCCGAACATTCATTCGCCGCTGGGCTTGGCGGTGGCGATGGGGATCTGGGGCGTGACCCAGGCCGCGTTGTTCCTGGTCAGCCATGTGCGCCTGATGAAAGCCGCGCCGGAAGCGCCGGCCTTTGCCGCCTCGTTGAACATCGCCGGGGCCAATCTGGGGATCGGCCTGGGCGCCATCGTCGGTGGCCGGGTCATCGACAGTGCGGGTCTGGGCTTCCTCGGCTTTGCCGCCGCCGGGTTCATTTTGCTGTCGGTGTTCCTCGCCATGGTGCTGATGACGCTCAAACCGCGCGAAATGTGCGCCGAGGCCTCATAACGCAGTAAACAGCTCGCGTCGGGCACCTTCGGTAATCGCAACGATGCCGGGGTGCTTGACTTTGCGCTCCACCGAAATGGCATAGAACGACTCGGTCACCGCGTCGGTCTGGCCAATCAGTTCGACGCCGTACTGGCGCTTCACTTCATCGGCAATCACGCTCGGGCCGATAAAAATCCCGCTGCCGGATTGGCCGAAGGCCTGCATCAACGCACTGTCATCGAACTCGCCGACGATTTGCGGCTGGATCTGCTGCTCGGCAAACCAGCGCTGCAAGCGGCTGCGCACCACGGTTTCCGGCCCGGGAATCAACAGTGGTGCACCGTGCAGGTTGCGTGGGAAGTCCTGACCGTATTTTGCTGCCAGTTCCGGGGTGGCAAAGAAACTTATCCCGCACTCACCGAGCTTCTGGCTGTAGCCCTTGATGTCCAGGTGTGAGGGCATCGGACTGTCGGAGATCACCAGATCCAGGCGCTGAATCGCCAGATCGGCGAGCAAACGTTCGAGTTTGTCTTCGCGGCAGGTGATGCGCAGTGGCTCGTTCAGCTCCATGGTTGGCGCGATCAGGCGATAGACGATGGATTTCGGCACCACGTCAGCCACGCCGACGCGGAACAGAATTTGCTGTTCGTTGGGCTGTGCGCGCAGCATCAGTTCCAGTTCACCGCCCAGTTGAAACATTTGCTCGGCGTAGGGCAGGGCTTGTCGCCCGGCTTCGGTCAATTCGAGTTGTCGGCCGACCCGTCTGAATAATTCGATGCCGTAAGTCTGTTCGAGCAAGGAAATCTGCCCGCTGATGGTTTGTGGAGTCAGGTTCAGTTGCTCGCAGGCGCGCACGATGCTGCCGGTCTTGGCTACGACCCAGAAGTAATGCAGTTGTCGGTAATTGAGCATGGCGTTCTACAGTTCGTGAAAACCGAAGTATAGCCGCTAAAAATACGAATTTTACTGAAGTGTTTGTCTCCCTAGAATGCCCAGCCATCGACGGGTGGTCTATGGCCCTGTCTGTTCATTCGAAGGAAGCCTCATGAAATACACCATCCCCGCATTGATGTTTACGTCTTTACTGCTTCTGGCTGGTTGCGATCAAGCCGAGAAAAGTGCCCAGCAACTGATGGGCAAAGCGGCTGAAAACGCCAAGCAAGCGATCGACGACACCCATAAAGCCGCCGAGCAGGCGCTCAGCGATGCCACCGGCGGGTTGATCGAGAAGAAAGAAACACCGGAAAAAGATGCGGAACAATCCGAATCTTCCTCCAAGACCATCTAAACCGTCTTACACAGAGTCAGGACTGACCCATGGAATATCTGTTAGAACTCGCCGCCAGCCCCACCGCCTGGGTTGCTTTGGCCACACTGGTGGTGATGGAAATCGTGCTCGGCATCGATAACCTGATCTTTATTTCGATCCTGACCAACAAGCTGCCCGAGCAGCATCGGCAGAAAGCCCGCCGCATCGGTATCGGCATGGCGTTGATCCTGCGTCTGGCGCTGTTGAGCACCATCGCCTTCATCGTGCAGTTGACCGAGCCTGTGATCGAGATCCTTGGCCATGCCTTCTCCTGGAAGGACATGATCCTGATTGCCGGTGGCCTGTTCCTGGTCTGGAAAGCCACGACTGAGATCCATCACAGCATGGACCCGGCGCCGGAAGATCCGAAGTCGGCGACCTCGACGGTCACTTTGGGTTTTGCCGCAGCTATCGGCCAGATCCTGATGCTCGACATGGTGTTCTCGATCGACAGCATTATTACTGCGGTCGGCATGACCGAACACTTGCCGATCATGATCATCGCGGTGGTGGTGTCGGTACTGGTGATGCTGTTTGCTGCTGAGCCGCTGGCCAAGTTCATCAACGACAACCCGACGGTGGTGATGCTGGCCCTGGGCTTCCTGATCATGATCGGTATGACCTTGATCGCTGAAGGCTTCGGCGCCCATGTACCGAAAGGTTATGTGTATGCGGCCATGGCGTTCTCGGCCGGTATCGAGGTGCTGAACATGATGTCTCGTCGTGCGAAGCAGAAGAAGCTGGCTGAACACGCGTAACCGCCAGTAAGCCAAAAAGGCCGCTTGAACTGAGTTCAGGCGGCCTTTTTTTATTTCAGGTTTTCTATGTTCTGTAAGGCAAGCCCCTCACCCCACCCCTCTCCCGAGGGAGAGGGAGCCGATCTGTGTGGTTTTCAAACTTGAGTTCAGCTCGGTATTTCAGGTCGACGTAATTCGAGCTTGTCACTCGGTCAGTCCCCTCTCCCTCTGGGAGAGGGCTAGGGGGAGGGGCTTCTCGCTTTTGACGTAATCCTCAATGCGCGGCGGCGTGGCGTACCCGGTGCTTCTCGTTTTTTTCAACCGCAGCAGATTGAACCGGATGGTGATGATGGCGCCGCGAAATCCGCAGCACGCCCCACAACATGGCAGTGGCCACGGCCAGCCAGCCGGCAATCAACATCACAATGGTCATGGTCAGGCTCATCAGTGCCTCCTCTTTGCCCTGCATCGGGCGCCTACTTTCAATTCGCTCTGTTTCAGTGACAGTCTAGACAATAGGGTGTTTCAGACTATTGACCAAAGGTCGGTGACGACCAATCAGTTTGCTCTATGCAATCGGTATGTCTGCGGCTTAAGGCTATACCGCAGCCTGGCGTGGCCCTATGATCGCAGGCGTTGCCGGAACACGATGACCGGCGTCTGAACAGAGAGTGATGATGGTGCAGGTATTTTCCCGAATTCGTGCGGCGCTGCTGGTGGCGGGTTGTGCGGCCGTGTTGGCCGGATGTGCAGGTACTGTAGCGCCCGAGGTCAAGCGTCTGCCGGAGCGGGTCGAACTCAGCGGCACGTTCTATCGCGGCGAAGCCAATCAGAGCGGCCCGCAAGTGCTGGCCAGTCTGTTGTCGCAGCAGGGCATCGTGATCACCCCGGGGCTGCTCGAGAAACCTCTGCACTTGCCGGGTGCCGAAGACAAGTTGCAGCAGAACCTGCAAAACCTTGCCCGCGAATACGGCATGGTGGTTTATCCGCTGGACAGCAACCTGCCCGCGCTATTGACCCAGGTGGCAGCGGGGTATCCGGTGATGGTGCGTTTCAGTGAGGGTTCGGCCTTCTGGGCCGAGCCGCGATACGCGATCCTGTCCGGTTACGATCGCAACAAACAGAAGGTCTTGCTGCGCGCCGGCATGAACCGTCGCGAACTGATGAGTTTCAGCGCCTTTGAGTCGGCACTGGAAAAGTCCGGTGGCTGGGCCGTGTTGATTCAGAAGCCGTCGCAGATCCCGGCGGCCGTCGACCGTCAGCGCTGGCTCAAAGCGGCGGATGAACTGGCCCAGGCCGGTCAGGAAAACGAAGCGGTGCAGGCGCGCAAGGCGCTGGCCGCCCATTGAGTCTCCGTTCGTCATTTGCCGGGCACGACTGCGCCCGGCAAGCCTCCTAATAATAGAACCCGTGTTCCGCGGGTGAATCAGGAGGCGACATGACAGATTCCCAAGCACCCAAAGGCCCGCACTCGTCCGAGCATGCTTCGGGAGATGATCTGGGATTTGATCCGGACTCGCCCGACCTCGATGATCCACAAGTCGATCCTGTCGGCCCCGCCAAGGCGCCCCTCGACGTCGAGCCCGGCGAGGACGCCAAGAAGCCGGCCAAGCCTTATGACCCGTTAGCCAATCTGAAACCTTGAAGTGAGGTGCGTATGAGTACCGATTCGAGCTTCGATGACCAAAAAAACCCGGACAGTGTTCCGACGACGCCAGAACCTGAGATTGATCCGGTGCTGGACCCGGACAGCCCGTTGCGCGACCCGATGGCCCGGCCCAATGTGCTCACGCCTGAGCCTGCGCGGGATCCAAGCGCGGGCGATGGCATCCCTGATGACGACAAGATGCCGCTGCCCAATGACTGATTCACAGATGAAAAAAAGCCCCGAGGATTCGGGGCTTTTTCTTGTGCGAAGTTACTTGGACGCTTCAACCACGCCGCTCTGGCGCGATTTGAGGTTTTTCTCGGCCTTGTATTGCTGAGCCACCGCAGGAACGCTGGCGCTCCTGCCGGTTTCGACCCAGCTGCGAATGCGGCTGGCGTCGGCAAAGTGGGTGTATTTGCCGAACGCATCGAGAATCACCAAAGCGACCGGGCGGTTGCCCATTCTTGTCACCAGGACCAGGCAATGACCGGCAGGATTGGTGAAACCGGTTTTGGTGATCTTGATGTCCCAGTCGGCTTTATTGACCAAGTGATCGGTATTGCGGAAACCCAAGGTGTAGTTGGGTTTGCGGAACGACACGGTCTTTTCCTTGGTGGTGGTGAGTTCGCTGAGGATTGGGTATTTGTGCGCGGCCACCAGCAGCTTGCTCAGGTCGCGGGCAGTGGATACGTTGCGCTCCGACAGACCTGTCGGCTCGACGAAGTGTGTGCTGGTCATCCCCAGTGCCTTGGCCTTGGCGTTCATCGCCGCGATAAAGGCGGCGTAGCCTCCCGGATAGTGGTGCGCGAGGCTGGCGGCGGCGCGGTTCTCCGAAGACATCAAGGCGATCAGCAGCATCTCGCGACGCGGCAGCTCACTCTTGAGTTTGACTCGGGAGAACACGCCCTTCATTTCCGGCGTGTTGCTGATATCGACATTGATCCATTCGTCCATGTTTTGCCGGGCTTCAACCACAACCAAACCGGTCATCAACTTGCTGACAGAGGCGATCGGTACGATCACGTCAGGGTTGCTGGAGTAAATGACTTTGTTGGTCTGCATATCCATGAGCAGGGCGCTGCCGGAAGCGATCTTCAGGGTCGAAGCATCACGTGGGGCAGCGGTGGTTTCCGCAGCGTTGATCGTAGGCGTGATGAATGTGCCTGTAAAAGCAAAAAACAGGCTCAGAATCGAAAGACGAATTTTCACGCGGGCGAACTCATAAAGGTTGGATATTCCGTTAGTTTGTAACGGGTTATTACTTCAAAGCGTCGCATTCTAGGAGTATGGCTGAAGATCTGTCGATGGTTGTTTGAGCGGCCTGAAAATCTCGTGAAAAGACCTGTAAAAAGAGGGGTTTCCGGCGAACGGTTACAGTTTTTTCTCAGGCATGAAAAAACCCGCACAAGGCGGGTTTTTCTTATTGCTGAAAGTACCGATCAAGCGTGCAGGGTTTCTGCCGCATAGAGGGTGTTTTCCAGCAGGCAGGCGCGGGTCATCGGGCCTACGCCGCCCGGTACCGGGGTGATCCAGCCAGCGCGGGGCAGGGCGGTTTCGTAGACAACGTCGCCGACCAGTTTGCCGTCGTCCTGGCGGTTGATACCGACGTCTATCACGATCGCGCCTTCCTTGATCCACTCGCCTTTGACCAGACCCGGCTTGCCGGCGGCTACCACTACCAGATCGGCACGACCCACGTGGCCGGCCAGATCCTTGGTGAAACGGTGGGTCACGGTCACGGTGCAACCGGCCAGCAGCAGCTCCATCGCCATCGGACGACCGACGATGTTGGACGCGCCGACAACCACTGCGTCCATGCCATAAAGATCAGCGCCAGTGCTTTCCAGCAAGGTCATGATGCCTTTAGGCGTGCATGGACGCAGCAGCGGAATGCGCTGGGCCAGACGGCCGACGTTATAAGGGTGGAAACCGTCGACGTCTTTGTCCGGGCGGATACGCTCCAACAGTCTGGAGGCGTCCAGGTGCTCGGGCAGCGGCAACTGCAGCAGGATGCCGTCGATTGCAGGGTCGTCGTTGAGGCGATCGATCAGATCGGTCAACGCGTCTTGCGTGGTGTCGGAGGGCAGGTCGTAGGCTTGAGAGAGGAAGCCAACCTCTTCACAGTCTTTACGCTTGTGCGAGACATAAACCTGAGAGGCAGGATCGCTGCCGACCAGGATCACCGCGAGGCCGGGAGTGCGCAGGCCTTGCTGGCGACGCTCGGCAACTCGTTGGGCGATCTGCTGGCGCAGGCTGGCGGCGATCGATTTGCCGTCGATTAGTTGTGCAGTCATTGCGCGTGATTAACCATCGAGAGGGGAAAAAATGAGAACGCATTCTCGCATGTCGAGCGGTGGGGGCAAAGGCGCTTGGTCAGCAAATTCCTCTAACCCCTTTAATTAAATGAATTTTTTTCAAAAAGGATTTGACGACCTTCGGAGCGCTCTATACTATTCGTCGCACTTGTCGGGCACAGCCTAGCACTGGTTAAGAAGGTGAAGCGGAATCAAGGTTCTGCAACACTGGAAAGCACTTAGTTTGTAGTCCTTTAAGAGTACAGATTAATAAGGCGCCCGTAGCTCAGCTGGATAGAGCATCCGCCTTCTAAGCGGATGGTCGCAGGTTCGAGTCCTGCCGGGTGCGCCATTAGGCAGCATTGGCACAAGTAGCGCGATATGGTGGGCGTAGCTCAGTTGGTAGAGCACGGGATTGTGACTCCCGTTGTCGTGGGTTCGATCCCCATCGTCCACCCCATATTTCGAAAGGCGCCAGATGTAACAGTCTGGCGCCTTTGCTTTAAAAGCTTCATCCGCGGATGTGGTGGAATTGGTAGACACACTGGATTTAGGTTCCAGCGCCGCGAGGCGTAAGAGTTCGAGTCTCTTCATCCGCACCAATTAAAGCTTCATTCATGTCTTCGGGCTGGTGAGGTTTCAACAAAGAAGTTGTTTGGCTTTTTTGTTACGCAATATGGTGGGCGTAGCTCAGTTGGTAGAGCACGGGATTGTGACTCCCGTTGTCGTGGGTTCGATCCCCATCGTCCACCCCATATTTCGAAAGGCGCCAGATTTAACAGTCTGGCGCCTTTTTTGTTTTAGCGCTTCTGAAAGGCGGCGATTGCCGGTTTCGGGGTGCAGGGGCAGGGCGCTTCGTCGTATTTATGTTGCTCGATGATGCTGTGCTGCTCGCCGGACTTGCTTGCAGGTTCGGCCGTCAGGGACTGATTGGCAGCCTCTTCTATATATAGAAGCGGTTGGCGCAGAGCCCTGGCGTGATTGGTTGTATTCGCCTGTGGGACGCGCTGCATCCGTGCATCGATCCCTATAAATTGCCTGCTGTTTTTTTACCCGTTTTCAGTAGGGTGACTTCTTGAGTTTGACCCACTAGAATGCATGCCCTTGATTCTGGGGTCGGAAACGGCCGGCTAACGTCTGTGCAACGAGGAATATCCATGCAAGTTTCTGTTGAAAATACTACTGCTCTCGAGCGCCGCATGAGCGTCACCGTGCCGGCTGAGCGCATCGAGACTCAGGTCAACAAGCGTCTGCAACAGACTGCCCAAAAGGCCAAGATTGCTGGCTTCCGTCCAGGCAAAGTGCCAATGAGCGAAATCAAGCGCCGTTTCGGTGCTGATGCTCGTCAGGAAGCTGTAGGCGACGTGATCCAGTCCTCCTTCTACGAAGCTGTGGTTGAGCAGAAGCTGAACCCTGCTGGTTCGCCATCGATCGAGCCTAAGTCGCTCGAAGCTGGCAAAGACCTGGAATACGTTGCTGTATTCGAAGTGTTCCCTGAGTTCACCGTTGCCGGTTTCGAAGGCATCACTGTTGAGCGCCTGAGCGCTGACGTGGCTGACGCTGACCTGGACAAAATGCTCGACATCCTGCGCAAGCAGAACACTCGTTTTGAAGTGGCCGATCGCGCTGCCCAGAACGAAGACCAACTGAACATCGATTTCGTTGGCAAGGTTGACGGCGAAGTATTCGCTGGTGGTTCCGCCAAGGGCACTCAGCTTGTGCTGGGTTCCGGCCGCATGATCCCGGGCTTCGAAGAAGGCCTGGTTGGCGCTAAGGCTGGCGAAGAGCGCGTTCTGAACCTGACCTTCCCAGAGGACTATCAGAACCTGGACCTGGCTGGCAAAACCGCCGAGTTCACCGTGACTGTCAACACTGTTTCCGAGCCTAAGCTGCCTGAGCTGAACGAAGAGTTCTTCGCTCAATTCGGCATCAAGGAAAGCGGCATCGACGGTTTCCGCACCGAAGTTCGCAAGAACATGGAGCGTGAACTGCGTCAGGCGATCAAATCCAAGGTCAAGAATCAGGTAATGGACGGTCTGCTGGCCACCAACCCGATCGAAGTGCCTAAGGCTCTGCTGTCCAACGAAGTTGACCGTCTGCGCGTGCAGGCTGTTCAGCAGTTCGGCGGTAACATCAAGCCTGACCAACTGCCGGCCGAGCTGTTCGAAGAGCAAGCCAAGCGCCGCGTCGTGCTGGGTCTGATCGTTGCTGAGGTGGTCAAGCAGTTCGATCTGAAGCCTGACGAAGCTCGCGTTCGCGAAATGATTCAGGAAATGGCTTCCGCTTACCAGGAGCCTGAGCAGGTTGTGTCGTGGTACTACAAGAACGAGCAGCAACTGAACGAAGTGCGTTCGGTTGTGCTGGAAGAACAAGTTGTGGATACTGTTCTGCAGAAAGCTAGTGTGACCGATAAAGCGGTCTCTTACGAAGAAGCAGTCAAGCCGGTAGAAGCTCCAGCAGCCGACTGATTGATTTAGCGCTAAGAAGTACACACCATAAGCCAGCTCTCGAGCTGGCTTATGCGTATTCAAGACATAACTATTTGGGAGCGACTGCAGAGCATGTTCCGTAATTCTTATATTCAGCAGAACTCTGATATCCAGGCCGCCGGCGGCCTGGTCCCGATGGTTGTCGAGCAATCTGCTCGTGGCGAACGCGCCTATGACATCTATTCGCGCCTGCTCAAGGAGCGAGTGATCTTTCTGGTTGGTCCGGTAGAGGACTACATGGCCAACCTGATCTGCGCGCAACTGCTGTTCCTTGAAGCGGAAAACCCGGACAAGGACATCCATCTCTACATCAACTCACCGGGCGGTTCGGTGACAGCGGGCATGTCGATCTACGACACCATGCAGTTCATCAAGCCGAACGTGTCTACCACCTGCATCGGCCAGGCCTGCAGCATGGGTGCGTTCCTGCTGACCGCAGGTGCCCCGGGCAAGCGTTTCTGCCTGCCGAACTCGCGCGTGATGATTCACCAGCCACTGGGCGGTTTCCAGGGCCAGGCGTCGGACATCGAAATCCACGCCAAGGAAATCCTCTTCATTCGCGAGCGTCTGAACACGCTGATGGCCAAGCACAGCGGGCGTACTCTGGAAGAAATCGAGCGCGACACCAATCGCGACAACTTCATGAGTGCAGAAGCTGCGAAGGAATATGGCCTGATCGACGAAGTGATCAACCAGCGCCCAGCTTAAAATAAGCAGCTCAAAATAGGCTTGGTCGGCTTGTCTGATCAGCGGCGGGCTTGAAAAAGCCCGCAATAGCCTTCATCTTGTGTTGCAAGCCTATCGGATTTGGATCGAACGAATGACTGACACCCGCAACGGCGAGGACAACGGCAAGCTGCTCTATTGCTCCTTCTGTGGCAAAAGCCAGCATGAAGTGCGCAAATTGATTGCCGGCCCCTCGGTCTTTATCTGCGACGAGTGCGTCGACCTGTGCAATGACATCATCCGCGAGGAGGTGCAGGAAGCCCAGGCCGAAAGCAGCGCGCATAAATTGCCTTCGCCTAAAGAAATCAGCGGCATCCTTGACCAGTACGTCATTGGTCAGGAGCGTGCGAAAAAGGTTTTGGCCGTAGCGGTGTACAACCACTACAAGCGCCTGAACCAGCGTGACAAAAAGGCTGACGACGTCGAACTCGGCAAGAGCAACATCCTGCTGATCGGCCCGACAGGCTCCGGTAAAACCCTGCTGGCCGAAACACTGGCCCGCTTGCTGAACGTTCCGTTCACCATTGCCGACGCAACCACCCTCACCGAGGCGGGTTACGTGGGTGAAGATGTCGAGAACATCATTCAGAAGCTGCTGCAGAAGTGCGATTACGACGTAGAGAAGGCCCAGATGGGTATTGTCTACATCGACGAAATCGACAAGATTTCCCGCAAGTCCGACAACCCGTCGATCACCCGGGACGTTTCCGGTGAAGGCGTGCAACAGGCCTTGTTGAAGTTGATCGAAGGCACGGTCGCTTCCGTACCGCCGCAAGGTGGTCGCAAGCACCCGCAGCAGGAATTCCTGCAGGTCGACACCCGTAACATCCTGTTCATCTGCGGTGGTGCGTTCTCCGGTCTGGAAAAGGTTATTCAAAACCGTTCCACCAAGGGCGGCATCGGTTTCAACGCAGAAGTGCGCAGCAAGGAAGAAGGCAAGAAAGTCGGTGAATCCCTGCGTGAAGTCGAGCCTGACGATCTGGTCAAGTTCGGTCTGATCCCGGAGTTCGTCGGTCGTCTGCCGGTCCTCGCGACGCTGGACGAACTTGATGAGGCTGCGCTGATGCAGATCCTCACCGAGCCGAAAAATGCTCTGACCAAACAGTATGCCAAGCTGTTCGAGATGGAAGGCGTGGATCTGGAATTCCGTTCCGACGCGCTGAAATCGGTCGCCAAGCGTGCCCTGGAACGTAAAACCGGTGCCCGTGGCCTGCGCTCGATTCTCGAAGGTGTACTGCTCGACACGATGTATGAAATCCCCTCGCAGTCCGAGGTGAGCAAAGTCGTGATCGATGAAAGCGTGATCGAAGGCAAGTCCAAGCCACTGTATATCTACGAAAACAGTGAGCCGACGGCCAAGGCAGCGCCGGACGCGTAAGCGCCCAGTCTGCTGCAATAAAGAAGGGGCCTTCGGGCCTCTTTTTTTTTATGTCGTTTTTTACATCCGCTTTGCGCTTGTTTTTTTTCAAGGCAGCCCCCATCTTGGTTTCAAGCTCAATTCCATCTGATTACGGCCATATGGCCGCCGTAGAGGCGAAATCATGAAGACAACCATCGAATTGCCTCTCCTGCCATTGCGTGATGTCGTGGTTTATCCGCACATGGTTATCCCGCTGTTCGTGGGGCGCGAGAAATCCATCGAAGCCCTCGAGGCCGCGATGACGGGCGACAAGCAGATCCTGCTGCTGGCCCAGAGAAACCCGGCTGACGACGATCCCGGTGAAGACGCTCTCTATCGCGTAGGTACCGTCGCCACTGTTCTACAGCTGCTCAAGCTGCCTGACGGCACCGTCAAGGTGTTGGTGGAGGGTGAGCAGCGCGGCACCGTCGAGCGTTTCAGCGAAGTCGACGGCCACTGCCGTGCCGAAGTGTCGTTGATCGAAGAAGTCGACGCTGCCGAGCGCGAATCCGAAGTGTTCGTGCGCACGTTGCTGTCGCAATTCGAGCAATACGTTCAGTTGGGCAAGAAAGTCCCGGCTGAAGTCCTGTCGTCGCTCAACAGCATCGATGAGCCAGGTCGCTTGGTCGACACCATGGCAGCGCATATGGCGCTGAAAATCGAGCAGAAGCAGGAAATTCTCGAAATCATCGATTTGTCGGCCCGGGTCGAGCACGTTCTGGCGTTGCTGGATGCCGAGATCGATCTGCTGCAAGTCGAAAAACGCATTCGCGGTCGTGTCAAAAAGCAAATGGAGCGCAGTCAGCGCGAGTACTACCTGAATGAGCAGATGAAGGCCATTCAGAAAGAACTCGGCGACAGCGACGAAGGCCACAACGAAATCGAAGACCTGAAAAAGCGTATCGACGCTGCCGGTCTGCCGAAAGACGCGTTGGCCAAGGCCACTGCCGAGCTGAACAAGCTCAAGCAGATGTCGCCGATGTCTGCTGAGGCCACCGTGGTGCGCTCTTACATCGACTGGCTGGTGCAAGTGCCGTGGAAGGCCCAGAGCAAGGTACGTCTGGACCTGGCGCGCGCAGAAGACATTCTCGATGCCGACCACTACGGTCTCGAAGAGGTCAAGGAACGTATCCTTGAATACCTCGCCGTGCAAAAACGCGTGAAGAAAATCCGTGGCCCGGTGTTGTGCCTGGTCGGTCCTCCGGGCGTAGGTAAAACCTCGCTGGCCGAGTCGATTGCCCATGCCACCAACCGTAAATTCGTGCGCATGGCCCTCGGTGGCGTGCGTGATGAAGCGGAAATCCGTGGTCACCGTCGGACTTACATCGGTTCGATGCCAGGAAGATTGATTCAAAAGATGACAAAGGTGGGCGTGCGCAACCCGCTGTTCCTCCTCGATGAAATCGACAAAATGGGCAGCGACATGCGTGGCGACCCGGCGTCGGCGTTGCTGGAAGTGCTCGATCCAGAGCAGAACCACAACTTCAACGACCATTATCTGGAAGTCGATTACGACCTCTCGGATGTGATGTTCCTGTGCACCTCGAACTCGATGAATATCCCGCCGGCGCTGCTCGACCGGATGGAAGTCATCCGTCTGCCGGGCTACACCGAAGACGAGAAGATCAACATCGCCGTCAAATACCTCTCGCCAAAGCAGATTGCCGCCAATGGTCTGAAGAAAGGCGAGCTGGAATTCGACGCTGAAGCGATCCGCGACATCATCCGTTACTACACCCGTGAAGCCGGTGTGCGTGGCCTCGAACGTCAGATCGCCAAGGTCTGCCGCAAGGCCGTTAAAGAACATGCACTGGAAAAACGCTTCTCGGTGAAAGTGACAGCTGATCTGCTGGAACACTTCCTCGGTGTGCGCAAGTTCCGCTACGGTCTGGCCGAGCAGCAGGATCAGATCGGTCAGGTCACCGGCCTTGCCTGGACTCAGGTGGGCGGTGAATTGCTGACTATCGAAGCCGCTGTAGTGCCGGGTAAAGGTCAGTTGATCAAGACCGGTTCGCTGGGCGATGTGATGGTCGAATCGATCACTGCCGCGCTCACCGTAGTACGCAGCCGCGCCAAGAGCCTGGGCATTCCTCTGGACTTCCACGAGAAGCGCGACACGCACATCCACATGCCGGAAGGGGCGACGCCGAAGGACGGCCCTAGCGCTGGTGTAGGCATGTGCACGGCGCTGGTGTCGGCATTGACCGGTATTCCGGTGCGCGCCGATGTCGCCATGACCGGTGAAATTACTTTGCGTGGTCAAGTGCTGGCGATTGGTGGTCTGAAGGAAAAACTGCTGGCGGCTCACCGCGGCGGAATCAAGATCGTGATTATTCCGGAAGAGAACGTGCGTGATCTGAAGGAGATTCCTGACAATATCAAGCAGGATCTGCAGATTAAACCGGTTAAATGGATTGACGAGGTCCTGCAAATTGCGCTGCAATACGCGCCGGAGCCCTTGCCGGATGTGGCTCCCGAGATAGTTGCCAAGGACGAAAAACGTGAGTCTGACTCTAAGGAAAGAATTAGCACGCATTAATACGCTTTTGCCTGGGGGGCTTCCTTGACAGTTTTTTAGAGCCCTTGTTATAAAGCGGCTCTTAAGTGTCTGTAGGCCATTCAGCACTCGTTTTTGCTTTCACCAAAAAACTTAGAATCATCTCAAAATAGATATAAGGGGACTTAGAGTGAACAAGTCGGAACTGATTGATGCTATCGCTGCATCCGCTGATATCCCGAAAGCTGCTGCTGGCCGTGCGCTGGACGCTGTAATCGAATCCGTCACTGGCGCTCTGAAGGCTGGCGACTCCGTTGTTCTGGTTGGTTTCGGTACTTTCTCCGTGACGGACCGTCCGGCTCGTACCGGTCGTAACCCTCAAACCGGCAAGACTCTGGAAATACCGGCTGCCAAGAAGCCAGGTTTCAAAGCCGGTAAAGCACTGAAAGAAGCTGTTAACTAAGTTTTCAGGTTTTTACCCATCCGGGTCGGGGTCATGCCTGACTTGGCAGCGGAGCGGTAGAGCAGGTAGCTGAAACAGTTGCCTGTAACGCCGGGATCGAGGGTTCGAGCCCTGTCCGCTCCGCCAGTTACGAGAAGGCGCATCCTCGGATGCGCCTTTCTTCTATCCGGATTCTACCCACGCTCCACGGTTGCCTAATTTTGAAGTTCAACCGTTTCTGGGGGACGCATGCTGCAGAATATCAGGGACAATTCACAAGGCTGGATTGCCAAGACCATTATCGGGGTCATCGTTGCACTGATGGCTCTGACCGGTTTCGACGCCATTTTCCAGGCCACGACTCACAAGAATGAGGCGGCCAAGGTCAACGGTGAAGAAATCAGCCAGAACGAGCTGAGCCAGGCCGTTGATATGCAACGCCGTCAGCTGATGCAACAGTTGGGCAAAGACTTCGATGCTTCTTTGCTTGACGAGAAAATGCTGCGTGAATCGGCGCTCAAGGGCCTGATCGATCGCAAGTTGCTGCTGCAAGGCGCCGAACAAGCGAAATTCGCTTTCTCCGAAGCCGCGCTGGATCAAGTGATCCTGCAGACACCTGAATTCCAGGTGGACGGCAAGTTCAGCTCCGAGCGCTTTGACCAGGTGATCCGTCAACTGGGTTACAGCCGTATGCAATTCCGCCAGATGCTGGCTCAGGAAATGCTCATCGGCCAACTGCGCGCCGGTGTGGCGGGCAGCGGTTTCGTCACCGACGCCGAAGTGCTGGCATTCGCCCGTCTGGAAAAACAGACCCGCGATTTCGCTACCCTGAACGTCAAGGCTGACCCGGCGGCAGTTAAACTGACTGACGACGAAGTCAAGGCGTACTACGACGAACACGCCAAGGAGTTCATGACTCCGGATCAAGTGATCATCGATTATGTAGAGCTGAAGAAGTCCTCGTTCTTCGATCAGGTTGCGGTCAAGGACGAAGACCTGCAGGCGGCGTATCAGAAAGAGATCGCCAACCTGTCTGAACAGCGTCGTGCCGCGCACATCCTGATCGAAGTGAACGACAAGACCACCGAAGCTCAGGCCAAGGCGAAGATCGACGAAGTCCAGGCGCGTCTGGCCAAGGGCGAGAAGTTCGAAGCGCTGGCCAAAGAGTTCTCGCAGGACCCGGGTTCGGCCAACAATGGCGGTGACCTTGGTTACGCAGGTCCGGGCGTTTACGACCCAGCGTTTGAAAAAGCCTTGTACTCGCTGTCGAAAGACCAGGTGTCCGAGCCGGTTCGTACCGACTTCGGCTACCACTTGATCAAGCTGTTGGGTGTGGAAGCGCCTGAAGTACCGACCCTGGCCAGCCTGAAAGACAAGCTGACCCGCGAGCTGAAAGCTGCGCAGGTCGAGCAGCGTTTCGTCGAGGCGACCAAGCAACTGGAAGACTCCGCGTTCGAAGCGTCTGACCTGGCTCAGCCAGCGGCGGATCTGAAGCTGACCGTGCACACCTCCAAGCCGTTTGGCCGTGAGGGTGGCGAAGGTGTTACGGCCAACCGTGCCGTGGTCACTGCTGCGTTCAGCACCGAAGTGATCGATGAAGGTGCCAACAGCACCGCTATCGAACTGGATCCGGAAACCGTGATCGTGCTGCGCTCCAAGGAACACCTCAAGCCTGCGCAACTGCCGCTGGAAAGCGTGAGTGCGGCGATCCGCACTCAGTTGACCAAAGAGCACGCCAGCGCGGCTGCCAAGACCAAGGCCGAGAAGCTGATTGCTGATCTGCGTGATGGCAAGGCGCCGTTGGACAAGGCGGTTGATGGCCAGAACTGGAAAACCACTGAAGCGGCCACCCGTGGTCAGGAAGGTGTTGATCCGGCGGTGCTGCAAGCGTTGTTCCGTATGCCGAAGCCGGCTGCCAAGGATAAACCGACATTCACCAGCGTGACGTTGCCGGATGGCAGCCTGATGATCGTGCGCCTGAACGGCGTTAACGAAGCGGCTGCGCCGACGGATGAAGAGAAGCTTCAGTACCGTCGCTTCCTTGCTTCGCGTGAGGGGCAGCAGGACTTTGCTGCGTATCGCAAGCAGTTGGAAGCTCAGGCGGACATCAAGCGGTTTTGATGGTTGACTGAGATGTGATGTGAAAGCCCCGGCCTGAGAAGGTCGGGGCTTTTTTTTGCGCGCGCGGTGCGGCGTGGCAGCCTTTGGGCCTGCCATGCTTTTGGGGTTTTGGGGGATATCCCCAGTCGCCACGCTACGGCAAAATTGCGCGCGTTCATCGATCATCGGGTGTTGCGACTTTTTCCCGCAACTGACGGTCGATAGAGTTGTAACTGCTTTAAGACACTAATCCATGCGCCGCGGGGGCGTGATCTGTTGCACAATACGCCCCGGACTGTTTTCTTTCAGGATGTTCAATGTTGATTTCCACTCCCATGCGTGTTGTCGGGTTGGCGCTGTTGTTGACCGCTGTTGCCGGCTGTTCGAAAGACAAGCCGATGTATGAGCATGAGAACTTCGATGACTCCGGTACGTTTTCGCGCAATTACCCGGTGACCGACGCGGCCAGTTGCGAAGCGGCGCGCCGTGCGTTGCTCAGCCAGGGCTACATCATCACCAGCAGCGACCCGAAACTGGTCAGCGGCCACAAGAGCTTCCAGCAAACCGGCGACACCCACATGGAGATCAGCTTCAATGTGGTCTGCGCCGATGACGGCAGTGCCGGGCACCATGCAACGATGTTCGCCAACGCCTTGCAGGATCGCTACGCGCTGAAGAAGACCAACAACTCGGCCAGCCTCGGTGTGGGTGTGCTGGGCTCGGTGTCGATGCCGATCGGCTCGTCGGACGATTCGATGGTCAAGGTCGCCAGCGAGACGGTGACGTCGCAGAAGTTCTACGAGCGTTTCTTTACGTTGGTGGAGTTGTTCCTGCCGGCGGATGCGAAGAAGGCAGCGCATATCGAAGAGAAGCCCAAGACCGATCTCGGTATGCCTGAGGCGAAGGCGGCTCCGGCAGCGTTGGCGCCAACGCCAACGCCAACGCCTGCGCCGAAGGTTGAACCTACGCCTGCTGCAGAACCGGCGCCCGCACCTGCTGAGGCCGCTCCAGTGACGTCGGAACCGGTTGCACCACCGGCAGACGCTGCGCCAATCACTCCGGCCCCGAGCGCTGAACCTGCGCCGGCACCTGCAGCTGCGCCGGCGACCGAAACCATCACGCCTCCGGCCAACCCGGATATTCCGCCGCCATCCGAGCCGATTCCGGCGATGCCTGCGTCCGGCCAATAATCCAGCCTCACCGCAACCCCCTGTGGGAGCGAGCCTGCTCGCGAAAGCGTCGGTACATTCAGCACTTATGTGACTGAGAGTCCGCCTTCGCGAGCAGGCTCGCTCCCACAGTGGTTTTTGGGTGGCTTAAATTTCGTTACATTCCCCTGACAAAATTCCCACGATAAATTCCTGACCACCTGCTACGTTTTATTCATGAAGGCCGGGTTTCACTTTTCCTTCATACGAGCACGTTAAGCTTGAGGCACTGGGCATTTGCTCAGGCCCATTCAAGAGAGCAGCAGGGGGATTACACGATGGATGAATATCAAGAAGAGCTGCTCGAATACCAGGCCTTTGAACTGGATCAACCCGAGCCCGCCGAAGACGCCACCGAGCTTTGACTTGAAGCTTGAAGCTCGCAGCTGCTTTTATGCCGTTTTGCGGTGACTGCGGCGGAATTCGCCGGGCGTCTGACCGCTCCAGCGTTTAAAGGCTCGCTGGAACGCTTCGGCTGAAGCAAAACCCAGCAGGTAGGCGATTTCGCCGAATGCCAGTTCGGTATCGCGGATGTAAGTCATCGCCAGATCGCGCCGGGTGTCGTTGAGGATCGCGCGAAACTGCGTGCCTTCCTCGGCCAGTTTGCGGCGCAATGTCCAGGTCGGCAGCTTCAGGCGCGACGCCACTTCTTCCAGGTCGGGTTCCCGGCCACCATTGAGCAACGGCCCAAGCAACTGCGTGATGCGTTCGCGCAGACTGCGGGTGCGGGTCAATTGCTCCAGTTCGCGTTCACACAGTTGCAGCAGATGCCGCCAGGTACTCGGGCAGTGCTCCGGGTTGCGCTGCGCGAGGCTGTTGAGGTTCAGGCGCAGCT
Organism: Pseudomonas sp. rhizo66; assembly: GCF_031931925.1. Lineage (NCBI taxonomy): Bacteria > Pseudomonadati > Pseudomonadota > Gammaproteobacteria > Pseudomonadales > Pseudomonadaceae > Pseudomonas > Pseudomonas sp. rhizo66. The sequence continues at coordinate 133,308 of NZ_JAUJWZ010000018.1, read as the reverse complement.
GATTGCCATCGGCGCCAAACTGGATCGGGCAATCACCCAGCACGCTGTAGGCCTCGCGGTAATCCGGCTCCTCGAACTCGATGTCGATGCGTTCAGCGCGCAGCGCTTCGCGGCTGACACTGGAGAGCTGATGCAGCCATCCGGCGATGATCGAGTCCACGACAAAGCGGTTATAGGCGTTGTACGGGCTGATCGAATAGAAACGCAGCCACGCGCCATTGGCGTCCTCGTGGAAGCTGGATTGGCCGCGATAGTTGGAGCCGTACAACGCCTCGAAACGGATCAGACAGCGCGCGGCTTCACGCACCGTCGGCGCTTGTGCGGCGGTGACGCCGGCCAGCCCGGCCTGGCTGAGGCGACTGAGCTGGCCCATGCGCAGGCCCAGCGCCGAATCGCCGGTCAACTGAATCGCGGCGTGGCCCAGGCGCATATAGCGCGGAATCGACAAACGCGCCCCGGCCTCGGCCAGTCGCGCGGCGTCCAGTCCATATTGCTCCAGCAACGGCTGCGGATCCGCCCCATGACTGCGTACGGCGTCGGCGAGGCTGTGAACAAAGCCCACCGACAGATCCCCGAGGCGCATCGGCAGCGGCTTCATGGCTTACAACCAGATGTTCAGCAAACGCGCGCCACGGGCCTCGCCATCGGCGAACTGCTGACCGTTGCTGCTGAGGAAACTCTGGCCGGCACTGGCCTTGTCCCAGAACTGCCCGCGCAGGAACACACTGATGCCGGCGATCGCTCGGCTGCTCGGCGGTTGCGCGGTCAGTGTCAGTCGATGCCAGGCCTGTCCTTCGGTGACTTCACCGGGTTTGAGGCTGACCGACCCCGGCGTGCTTGAACCTTTGTAACCGCGCCATGGCTGATTCCAGGCACCCTGGCCGAATACCTGCGCCGGTACCGCGATCAATTGTGTGTTTTGCTCGTCAAGTTTGCGGTAGTTGTCCGGGTACCAACTGTCGCTGCCAATCAACACGCCAAGGCGCCCGGCCGGGGTGTCGACCACGTTTAGCGCGTGTTTGTCTGCGCTTTCGAGCACCTCGCGCTGATCGAACACCGGATGCATCTGCCGTTGCGGCTGGCCAAGCGGCACGCCATCGCGGCCGAACACCACGCTGCTGTTGAACAGGGCACCGCTACCGGGTTTGAGCTGGCCGTCGCGGACACTCGGCTCCGGCAGCACGATCGAGCCGGCCACCAGGGTCACGTGAAATTCTTTGGCCAGCCCCCCGAACAGCGCCTGGTAATCCTTGGCCATCGCCTTGGCTTTCATGCGCAGGTAGGCGTCGTTGAGGCGGTCGCTGCCGTTGGCGCTGAGCCAGGCGCGGGCGAACAACAACGGATTGCTCGCGGCCAGCCAGTTCATTGCCTCGGCGAGGCTCGGGGCCTGATACAGCTCGTCTTTTTCGCCGCTGAGCAGCAACCAGGTGCCGATGTTCTCCGGCAGCACCACGACGGTTTTGTCGTTCAGCAGGCCTTGATCCTGCGCTTGCTGCAGATAGGCTGCGAGTTTGCGGTGCAAGCGCTCGGGGTTTTGATAGTCCGTGGGAAACAGCTCGGGCTGGATGCCCAGCAGATTGCCGCGATCGGCGGGGGTGCCCTGATCGACCGCCACGTTGATGCGCAGGTCCGACAGGTAGTGGCCCGCCGGCCGGTCCGCCGCCCACATGGAGTAGGTGGTCAGGGCGGCAACGAGGGCCATGGAAAAAAACAGGTACAAAAGTTTGCGCATGAAAACCAACAACTACCGGGTACAGGGTATGGCGACTAGGGTAGGGCCCATGGACCTGATTGCCAAGGGGCGCTGCGCATTTGGATCAATAAGTTGTCAGTTACGGTCATTGAGTGACAGCGATGCGACTCTTAGTCTGTCGAACATGACTGACGGGAGCCGCAGAGCGCCCGCAACTTTTCCGTGATCGCTCGTTGTGGAGTTACCGATGACCGCCGCTCATTACCCGCACCTGTTGGCCCCGCTGGACCTGGGATTCACCACGCTGCGCAACCGCACCCTGATGGGGTCGATGCACACCGGTCTGGAAGAAAAACCGGGGGGCTTCGAGCGCATGGCGGCGTACTTCGCTGAACGTGCGCGTGGCGGTGTCGGCCTGATGGTCACCGGTGGTATCGGCCCGAACGACGAGGGCGGCGTGTATTCCGGCGCGGCCAAGCTGACCACCGAGGAAGAAGCACTCAAACACCGCATCGTCACCCGCGCGGTGCACGAGGCGGGCGGCAAGATCTGCATGCAGATCCTCCACGCCGGGCGTTATGCCTACAGCCCGAAACAAGTCGCGCCGAGCGCGATTCAGGCACCAATCAACCCGTTCAAGCCCAAAGAGCTGGACGAGGAAGGCATCGAGAAGCAGATCAGCGATTTTGTCACCTGTTCGGTACTGGCGCAGAGCGCCGAGTATGACGGCGTCGAGATCATGGGGTCGGAAGGTTATTTCATTAACCAGTTCCTCGCCGCGCACACCAACCACCGCACCGACCGCTGGGGCGGCAGCTACGAAAACCGTATGCGCCTGCCGGTGGAAATCGTTCGCCGTGTACGCGAAGCGGTTGGCCCGAACTTCATCATTATTTTCCGTCTGTCGATGCTCGACCTGGTCGAGGGCGGCAGCACCTGGGGCGAGATCGTCACCCTGGCCAAAGCCATCGAGCAGGCCGGTGCGACCATTATCAACACCGGCATCGGCTGGCACGAAGCGCGGATCCCGACCATCGCCACAAAAGTGCCGCGTGCGGCATTCAGCAAGGTCACGGCCAAACTGCGCGGCTCGGTGAAGATTCCGCTGATCACCACCAACCGCATCAACACGCCGGAAATCGCCGAGCAGATTCTGGCTGAAGGCGATGCTGACATGGTCTCGATGGCGCGGCCGTTCCTCGCCGACCCGGACTTCGTCAACAAGGCCGCTGAAGGTCGTGCGGACGAAATCAACACCTGCATCGGTTGCAACCAGGCGTGCCTCGATCACACCTTTGGTGGCAAGCTGACCAGTTGCCTGGTCAATCCGCGTGCCTGCCACGAAACCGAACTCAACTACCTGCCGGTGCAGCAGATCAAGAAAATCGCCGTGGTTGGCGCCGGCCCTGCCGGATTGTCCGCCGCGACCGTGGCTGCCGAGCGTGGCCATCAGGTGACCCTGTTCGATTCGGCCAGTGAAATCGGCGGCCAGTTCAACATCGCCAAGCGCGTGCCGGGCAAGGAAGAGTTTTTCGAAACCTTGCGTTACTTCAAGCGCAAGCTGCAGACCACTAATGTTGAGGTGTGCCTGAACACCCGCGTCGACGTGGCGAAACTGGTTGAAGGCGGTTATGACGAGATCATCCTCGCCACTGGTATTGCGCCGCGTGTGCCGGCAATTCCGGGTGTCGACAATGCCAAGGTGCTGAGCTACCTGGACGTGATCCTCGAGCGCAAACCGGTGGGCAAGCGCGTGGCGGTGATTGGCGCCGGCGGTATCGGTTTTGACGTCTCGGAATTCCTCGTTCACCAAGGTATAGCGACCAGCCAGGATCGCGCCGCGTTCTGGAAAGAATGGGGCATCGACACGCAACTGGAAGCCCGTGGTGGCGTGGCCGGGATCAAAGCCGAACCGCACGCGCCGGCACGCGAAGTGTTTCTGTTGCAGCGCAAGAAAACCAAGGTCGGCGATGGCCTCGGCAAAACCACTGGCTGGATTCACCGTACCGGTCTGAAGAACAAGCAAGTGCAGATGCTCAACAGCGTTGAATACCTGAGCATTGACGATCAGGGCCTGCATATCCGCATCGGCGAAACCGGCGAGCCGCAAGTCTTGGCGGTGGACAACATTGTGATTTGCGCAGGGCAGGATCCGTTGCGCGAATTGCACGACGGTCTGGTGGCTGCGGGGCAGAACGTGCACCTGATCGGCGGCGCGGATGTCGCGGCTGAGCTGGATGCCAAGCGTGCGATCAACCAAGGTTCGCGTCTGGCGGCTGAGCTATAAACAACGTCGCTTGACCTGTGGAGCGAGCCTGCTCGCGAAAGCGGAGTGTCAGTCAATACACCTGTCGACTGACACGACGCCTTCGCGAGCAGGCTCGCTCACACAAGTGTTTTGTTGTTCACAGATTCGGTGAGCGCCAACCAACCAATCCAGGAGTGGGCCTGCTCGCGATGCCTGCTTGTGAGCGACTAGAATGCCGGCTCTGTCCAGATCGAATCGCCGCCCATGCTTTTGCCACCCTCCGATTGGCTACCCCAAGCCCCTCTCGAACGCCTTCACCTCGACTGGCTCGCAACCGCCGGCATTGAAGTCGCCATCCTGCGCCTCGACCAGATCGACCCGCTGATCAGCGGCAACAAATGGTTCAAACTCGTCGAACACCTCAAAGCCGCCGACCGCGCGGGTGCCGAGGGCATCATCAGCCTCGGTGGTGCGCATTCCAATCATCTGCATGCGTTGGCGGCGGCAGGGAAACGGCTGGGCTGCAAAACCGTGGGGCTGTTGCGCGGGCATGCGCAGGACACACCGACGGTGCTGGATTTGCAGGCGTTCGGCATGCAGTTGCATTGGTTGGGTTATGGCGGTTATCGCGCGCGCAATGAACCGGGCTTCTGGGCGCCCTGGCATGAGCAGTATCCGCAGCTGTATGCGGTGCCGGAGGGCGGCGGCGGGTTAGCAGGGGCGCGCGGTTGTGCAGCGATCAAGGAACAGGCGCAAGCACAATTGCCTACGCTGGGCTGGACTGATTATCACGGCTGGTGGGTGGCCTGCGGCACCGGCACCACGCTGGCCGGGCTGGTTCTCGCCGAGGCGGGTTCGCATCGGGTCTATGGCGCGTTGGCGGTACCTGGAGATCACGGCGTAGCGCCGCAGGTCGAGTCGATTATTCAGTCAGCCGGACTGGCCAGTGTTGACTATGAGTTGATCGATGCCAGCCGTGGCGGTTTTGCCAAGGTCGATCCGCTGCTGCTCGCGTTCATCGAGCAGACCGAGCAGGCCTGCGGCATAGCTCTGGAGCCGTTGTACACCGGCAAGGCGTTGCTGGCACTCAAGCAACAGGTCGAGGCAGGCCGGTTCGCGCCCGGAACGCGGCTGATCTTCATCCACACCGGAGGCTTGCAGGGGCGGCGCGGTTTTATCGCCAGCCCCTGATATTCAGCCGCGCTTGGGCATCATCCGCAGCAGCGTGTTATCGCCCACCACGTAATGGTGATAGATCCCCGCCAGCGCATGCAGCCCGATCAGCCAGTAACCCACAGTGGCGATCAGTACATGCCAGCCCTCAACTTGTTTGGCGAAATCCTTGTTCTCCGCGACCAGCAGCGGCAGGTCAAAACCATAGAACATCACCTGATGTCCCTCGGCGCTGGTAATCAGCCAGCCCAGAATCGGCATGCTGATCATGAACAGGTACAACGCCCAGTGCATCAGCCGCGCCAGCACAGTCTGCCATTGTGGCGAAGCAGGGAAAATTTTCGGCGCCGGACCGAGGCTGCGTGCGAGGAGGCGAAACCACACGAGTACAAACACGGTCAGGCCGAGCATGTAGTGCACTTCGCGGATCAGTGTGCGCCCGCCACTGCCCTTGGGGAACAGGCCACGCAGTTCCATGCTGGCGTAAACCAGCACCAACAACACCAGCATCAGCCAGTGCAGCAGGACTGAAACGGTGCTGTAACGCGATTCTGAGCTTGTCCACGGCATAAGCGGTTTCCTCGGGATCGATGTGCAATCAGGCCGTCGTGACGGCACTCTTGTCACTGTAAACCTGCCGCGATGTTTTTGCCCGGAGTTCGTGATGTTTTTTGCAAGAAAGAAAAGTATTCAATACCCGATTTTGATTTGCTCGTTACTTGAAACTCGGTTTTGTATGTGGTCTGGTCAAGCGTAACTTTGTGTTGTTTATATCTTGTGTTTTCTTTTGGTTTGAATGGTTTGTTTTGGATGGTTATTGTCGGGTCGAATCTTTAGTGAGTTGTTGAAGATTAAAAGTTTATTATTTTAAGTTGAGTATAAATATGAAACGTCCGATTTCGAAGCCTCGCCCATCTACTACAGCGCCAACGCCAGTAGCTCCAACCAGGCCGGTTGTGCCGACCAAACCGGTGGCACCGACCAAGCCAGTGGCACCGACCAAGCCAGTGGCGCCGACCAAACCGGTGGCGCCGACCAAACCGGTGGCACCGACCAAGCCAGTGGCCCCGACCAAGCCGGTGGCTCCGACCAAACCGGTAGCGCCGACCCAGCCGGTAGCGCCGACCCAGCCGGTGCGGCCGACCAGTCCTGCCACGCCAACCGAGACCAAGCGCCCGCCAATGCCATGGCCGACCATTAACGTCAACGTCGATCCGGTGGCCTTGATTGCGCTAATCCAGACACTTGGTGCGACAGTCAATGTCGATGGTTCGACCACACTGCCTGATGGCAGTTTGATTAACGCCGATACAACTTCAATCAAGCGTCCCGATGGCATCATTCAATATGAAGATGGCCGGGTCGAGTATCCGGACGGGCGGATTATCTGGCCGGATAATACCGTTGAATATCCGGATGGACGTATTGTCTGGGAAGACGGAACTGAACAGTTACCGGATGGAAGTGTTAAACATCCCGACGGCCGGACCTACGATGCAGAAGGCAATCTTGTTTCGGAGTAATTGATTACCGAGACTTGTGCTGGTTTTTTATACGGCGAAAAAAAACACCGCTGATTGTCATGGATCAGCGGTGTTTTTCATTTTCAGCTTCAAGCGTTTTGCGGCATCTCACCGTTGGCCAGGCGCTTGTTGATGTCAGCGATGACTTCCGGCAGATCGGTGATGGTGTCGATCATGTAGTGCGGGCGCGAACCTTCGAACAGCGCGTGAATGCGCTTGCGTTCGCTGGCCAGTTCATCGCTGCCCAAGGCGCGGAAACCGGCGTAATCCAGACCCAGTGCGTTGCCCGAGCAGATCAGCGCCACGGTCCACATTCCGGCGCGGCGGCCTTCGAGAATGCCCGGCACGGTGTCATCGATCTTCACGCACGCTGCGACATCGTCGATGCCCAGCGCGATCACGTTGGCCAGCGCCTGGGCCGGCCACGGACGGCCATTTGGCACTTCGTCGGTGGCAACCACATGATCAGCGACGTAGCCGTTGCTGGCGGCAAGTTCGACGACCTTGTCCATCACTTGCTTCGGATAGCCGGAGCAGGAACCGATCTTGATGCCTTGCTGACGCAGATTGGCGATGGTTTCCAGTGCACCGGGAATCAGCGCCGAGTGCTCGGCGATCTTTTCGATCTGCAGCGGCATGAAGCGGTTGTAGATTGCGGTGACGTCATCGTCGGTCGGCGTGCGGCCGAACGCCTTGCGATAACGCTCGGCCACTTGCGGCTGATCGCAGAGGGTACGGATGTGGTCCCACTTGCCCATCCCCATCGGGCCACGGGCTTCTTCGATGGAGACCTGCACGTCGAACTCGGCGAAGGCTTCGACGAAGATCTGCGTCGGTGCGAACGAGCCGAAATCGACCACGGTGCCGGCCCAGTCGAGGATCGCGGCTTGAAGTTTGTTTGGGTTTACATAGTTCATGGCAATCAAATTCCTGAGTTGAAATGCAGTTCAAATGTTGGAGCGAGCCTGCTCGCGAAGGCGTCGATATCAGTCGATATCAATGTTGAGTGTTCGACCGCATTCGCGAGCAGGCTCGCTCCCACAGGGGATTTAGGATGGGGTTTAGATGTCGAGGACTTCCATCTCGCGCAGCACTTCGCCGATCGCTGCAACGGCCTGGCGCATTTCTTCCGGGCTGACATGGCCAATGCAGCCGACACGGAAGGTCTCGACCTGAGTCAATTTGCCGGGATAAAGGATGTAACCCTTGGCCTTCACGCGTTCATAGAAGTCCTTGAACTGATAACGCGGATCTTGCGGCGCATGGAACGTGGCAATGATCGGCGCCTGAATCGCCGCCGGCAGGAAGCTGCGCAAACCCAGTTTGCCCATCTCGTCCATCAGCGCCTGACAGTTGGCGGCGTAGCGCGCATGCCGCGCCGACAGGCCACCTTCTTCGTTGTATTGCAGTAACGCTTCGTGCAGCGCCGCGACCACGTGGGTCGGCGGGGTGAAGCGCCATTGCCCGGTCTTCTTCATGTAGGTGTGCTGGTCATACAGGTCCATTGCCAGCGAATGTGAATTACCGGCGGCAGCGGCCAGGGATTCTTTGCGAGCGAAGACAAACCCCATCCCCGGTACACCTTCCAGGCATTTGCCGGACGCGGCGATCAGCGCGTCGAACGGCACTTGCTGCGCGTCCACCGGCAGTGCGCCGAAGGAACTCATGGCGTCGATGATCAAGCGTTTGCCGTGTTGCTGGACCACCTCGGCAATCTCCGGCAGCGGGTTGAGAATGCCGGTGCTGGTTTCGCAGTGGATCAGGGCGACGTGGGTGATGGTGCTGTCGGCGCGCAACAGACGGTCAACGTCGGCAGCGGTGGTCGGTTCATCTTCGGCGGTTTCGAAGGTGCTGAACGAACGCCCGAGCACTTCGCAGATCTTCGCCAGACGCTTGCCATAGGCGCCATTGATCAGCACCAGGACTTTGCCGTCACGCGGCACCAAAGTGCCGATGGCCGCTTCGACAGCGAACGTGCCGCTGCCCTGTAATGGCACGCAGTGGTGAGTCGCGGCGCCGTTGAGGATCGCCAGCAATTGTTCGCAAAGGCTGGCGGTCAGTTGATTGAAGCGGTCATCCCATGACCCCCAGTCGACCATCATCGCCTGGCGGGTGCGGGCCGAAGTGGTCAACGGGCCGGGAGTGAGCAGGATGGGTTCGGCGATACTCATTCGTGTGTCCTCGGATAGCGCTGTGGGATGAAGCTACGGGGCATACGTTGCAATTCGCCGTTGCATCAATCAAATTGTTTGTTGTTATGCCAGCCATCAGCGAGAGTTATTCATGAACCTGTTCCAGCTCCGCGCCTTCGACGCTGTGGCCCGTGAAGGCAGCTTCACCCGCGCCGCCGCGCGTTTGTTCATCAGTCAGCCGGCGGTCACCGGGCACATCAAGGCGCTGGAGGAGCACTACCAGATCACCCTGTTGCGGCGCACCGCGCGACGGGTGGAACTGACCGAGGAGGGCACCAAACTCGCGGCGATTACCCGAGCGATGTTTGGCCTCGCAGAAGAGGCGCAGACAATGCTCGAGGCCAACCGGCAATTGCTCACCGGGCGGTTGGAGGTGGCGGCGGACGGGCCGCACATGGTCATGCCGATGCTCGCCAGCCTGCGCACGCGGTATCCGGGAATCACGGTGAATCTGCGTTTGGGCAATGCCCAGGAAACCCTGGCGGCGTTGTTGTCGGAACACGCGGACGTGGCGGTGTTGACCGAGGTCGAACCGCGCAAAGGCCTGCATCTGCAAGCACTGAGCGAGTCGCGGATTTGCGCGTTGGTGCCGGCAGGGCACCCGTGGGCGATGCGCGCCGGGGAAGTGAAACTCAAGGAACTGGATCAAGTGATCATGGTGCTCCGTGAGCCGAGTTCGATCACCCGGCGTACATTTGATGAGGCCTGTGCGCAGGCCTCGATCCATCCTCGCGTGTTGCTGGAACTGGACAGCCGTGAGGCGGTGACCGAAGCGGTGGCGGCCGAGCTGGGCGTTGGCGTGGTTTCATCGGTTGAGGTCAGCCATGACCCGCGCGTGGTGGCGATTCCGATTGCCGGCGAAGGGCTGGTCAATCGGCACATGATCGGCTGCATGGAGCGGCGGCGGGAGTTGCGTTTGATTCAGGCGTTCTTTGGTCTTGCGCCAGTCTGATACACCGAGTCGCCCCAATCGCTGGCAAGCCAGCTCCCACAGTGTTCTCGGTCGTTCAAAGGTGCTGTGTACAGCCAGGAAACCTGTGGGTGCTGGCTTGCCAGCGATGGGGCCGATATTACTTACACAAGGCTGTCGCGAACCATTTCGAGGAAGGTCGCCACTACCCGTCGATTACTTTGCTCGCGCAAACACACCAGTGTCTCCGTCAATCGACGGGTGCAGTCGACGATCGGTAACGCACACACCCGCGAATCTGCGCCAAATTCCGCCGCCGACACCACGCCAACGCCAATCCCGACCACCACCGCCTCACGCGCCGCTTCCCGGCCTTCCACCTGAATCGCCGGGCGAATGCGAAACCCCACCCTTGCCATTTCCTCTTCCAGCGTCTGCCGGGTTACCGAACCGTGTTCACGCAACACCAGCGGCGTGTCATCCAGGTCTGCCAGGCAGATCGATTCACGCGTGGCCCATGGATGATTGCGCGACACGAACGCCACCATCGGATCATTGCGCAGCGGCACACACAGCAAGCGCTCATCGCTGACATCACGCCCGAGCAACGCCAGATCGGCCTGATAGTTGAACAGGCGAAACAACGATTCATCGGTGTTGCCGGTCTCGATCTTCACGCTGATCCCCGGATAGCGCTCGCAGAACCGCGCGATCTGCGGTAGCACGTGCACCGGCGCATCCACTGCGAGAATCAGGCTGCCGGTCTGCAGGGCCTGGGACTCCTGCAGCAATTCCTGCGCTTCGGCTTCAATCACGAACAGCCGTTGCGTGATCGCCAGCAAGCGTTCGCCCAAGTCAGTCAGGCGCACGGAACGTTTATTGCGGTGAAACAGCAAAACGCCAAAACGCTCTTCGAGTTTGCGCACTTGGTCGGATATCGCCGGTTGCGTGAGAAAAAGACGCTCGGCGGCTTTGGTGAAGCTTCCATGCACGGCCACGGCGTGGAAGGCTTTGAGTTGGGCGTGGGACACCGACATGAAGTCACCTGATCGCTCAGTCAGTAACAAGCTGAGCTTATGTGTGAAATACGATAAATCGATTTTATTTATTAAACAGTAATTGCTTTGATCGGCTCACGCCATCGCTGACTGCCTTCTCGGGCCGCACGGTGGCCATGAGCCTGTACGTGCAACCGCAGGACTCATCTGACCGATATCGCCGTAGGGACGGGGTGATATCGCAGTGCTCAACAATAAAAACACAGGCGTTTTTCTTAACGATTCTGCCGGCACACTCACACCCTGAGGTCAGAACCACCATGAACAAGCACATCGGCACCATTGCGCGTTGGCGCGTGCAGATTTTCGCGATTACCTGGCTGGCGTACGCGGCTTTCTACTTCACCCGCAAAGCGTTTTCGGTGGCCAAACTCGGTATCGCCGAAGACCCCACCTTCATGCTCGACAAGATGGCCATGGCCAACCTCGATGCGATCTATCTGGCGGCTTACGCCATCGGCCAATTCACCTGGGGCATGCTCGCCGACCGCTTTGGTCCGAGGGTCGTGGTACTCGGCGGGTTGTTGATTTCCGCCGCCGCAGCGCTGGTGATGGGCAGTTACGCCACGCTACCGATCTTCGCCACTTGCATGTTGATTCAGGGGTTGGCGCAGTCCACCGGTTGGTCGGGATTGTGCAAAAACCTCGGCAGTTTTTTCCCCTCCCAACAACGCGGGCGAGTGCTCGGGTTATGGAGTTCCTGCTACGCGTTTGGTGGTCTGGTGGCGTCGCCATTTGCCGGCTGGTGGGCGTACACCTTGATGGGCACCTGGCACGCAGCGTTCATTTCAAGTGCGGTGGTGGTCGCCGTGGTGGCGGTGTTGTTCTTTATCTTCCAGCGCAACAAACCGGAAGACGTCGGCTTGCCGGCGGTCGAGCCAGAACCTGAGCTGACCGCAGAAGAAACCGAAGCCAACAGCAAGCTCAGCGTCTGGGAGCCGTTGAAGGAAATCCTGCGTAACCGCACGGTGCTGGTACTAGGCCTGGCGTATTTCATGTTGAAACCGGCGCGTTACGCGATTCTGTTGTGGGGGCCGGTGATTGTCTTTGAACAGATGCCCAGTGTCGGCAAGGTCGGCGCGGCGATCATTCCCACTTCGTTTGAACTGGCCGGGTTGCTCGGGCCGATCCTGATCGGCCTGGCCTCGGACAAACTGTTCGGTGCCCGGCGGATGCCGGCCTGCGTGTTGAGCCTGCTGGCGCTGACCGTGACGCTGGCGCTGTTCATGGCCGCGCTGCACACCGGCAGTGTCTTGCTGGTCGTCGCGTTGCTGTTCGTCATGGGCCTGACCCTGTACGGCCCGGATTCGATGATCAGCGGTGCCGCCGCGATCGATTTCGGCAAAGCCAAGGCCGGCGCCACGGCGGCCGGTTTCGTCAACGGCTGCGGCTCGGTTGGCGCGGTGCTTGGCGGTTTGTTGCCGGGCTACTTCGATTCGGTGACGGTGTTCATTGTCTTCGCCGGTTGTGCGCTGTTTTCGGCGCTGGTGCTGATTCCGCACTGGAACAGTCGTCCGGTTGGCGTGATGGAACCGCGCGCCTCAATCCCCAATTGCCCGCTGACGATCAAACCCCTGCGTTCCTGAACCCTCTTGCCTCGCGGCCTGCTGCGGCGCTTGCGGCAGGCTGTGTTGTGGCCTACTGACTGGAGAAACCCCATGAGACCGTTTTGGCTGGAGCAGGCCTTGCTGGCCGACACCGCGCAAACTTGCCCGCCGTTACAGGGCGAAGTCCGCGCCGATGTGTGCATCGTCGGTGGCGGCTACACCGGGTTGTGGACGGCGATCATGCTCAAGCAACAGAACCCCGAACTCGATGTCTTGCTGATCGAAGCGGACATCTGCGGCGCCGGCGCCAGTGGCCGCAATGGCGGATGCGCGCTGTCATGGTCGGCGAAGTATTTCACCCTTGAGCGCCTGTTTGGCGTCGAGGAAGCGGTGCGCCTGGTCAAGGAGTCGGAGCGCAGCATCCATGCGATCGGCGAGTTCTGTGAACAGTACGGCGTCGATGCCGATTACCGCCTCGATGGCACGCTGTACACCGCGACCAACCGCGCGCAAGTCGGTTCGACCGACGCGGTGATCGCCGCACTGGAGCGCAACGGCATCAACTCGTTCACCCAGCGTCCGGTCGCCGACGTGCAGCGTATGGCCGGTTCGAGCAAGCATCTGGAAGGCTGGTTTTCGCCGGCGGCGGCCAGTGTGCAACCGGGCAAACTGGTGCGAGGCTTGCGTCGGGTGGCGTTGCAACTGGGCGTGAAGATTTACGAAGGCACGGCGATGACCGGGCTGGAAGAAGGGCGCCCGGCACGCCTGCAAACACCGAATGGCAGCGTCGTGGCCGATCGCGTGGTGCTGGCGATGAATGCGTGGATGGCCCGTGCTTTTCCGCAATTCGAGCGCAGCGTGGCGATTGTTTCCAGCGACATGCTGATCACCGAACCGCGCCCGGATCTGTTGCAGCAGATCGGCCTGACCAGCGGCATCAGCGTGCTTGATTCGCGGATTTTCGTGCACTACTACCACAACACCCCGGACGGCCGCATCATGCTCGGCAAGGGCGGCAACACCTTCGCCTTTGGCGGGCGAATGCTGCCGGTGTTCGATCAGCCATCGCCTTATGCGGGCCTGCTGAAAAACAGCCTCGCGGACTTTTTCCCGGCATTTGCCGATGTCAAAGTCGATGCCACCTGGAACGGCCCGTCGGATCGCTCGGTCACCGGTTTGCCGTTCTTCGGCCAGATGAGCGGCGCCGGCAATGTGTTTTACGGTTTCGGCTATTCGGGCAGCGGCGTCGGCCCGTGTCATATGGGCGGGCAGATTCTCGCTTCGCTGGTGCAAGGACTGGACAACCCGTGGACGCGCTCGCCGCTGGTCAACGGGCCGCTGGGTTATTTTCCGCCGGAACCGATTCGCTATCTCGGTTCTTTAATGGTGCGCAACGCCATTCGCCGCAAGGAACGCGCCGAGGACCATGGGCGGCGGCCCCGGCATCTGGATGTGCGTCTGGCGAAATTCGCCGCAGCCGCGGGTAAGGCTGACAAAGCCTGAAGCACGGCGTGTTGATGTAGGAGCTGCCGCAGACTGCGATCTTAAGATCAAAATCAAAAGATCGCAGCCTGCGGCAGCTCCTGCAACGGGATCAGCGTGCGCCGCTGTCGAGTAGCCAGTCGAGCAATAGGTTGTCACGTGCGGGCGGTTCGCGAGGTGTGGGCTTGCGTGAGTTGCCCAGACACAGAATCGGCCGGTCGGGGTCGCTGTCAAGGAAACTCACCCACACTTCACTGCCGGCGCAGGGCAGTTCCTCGCAGGCGATGCGACCATTGGCCCGGGTCATGGCGATGGGCAGCCAGATCGCGTCGTCATCAGGCGATTGCAGAGGTTCCGAGGGCCACAGCCGGACGGCAACTCGACCCTGTTCATCGAGCTGCGCCGGTTGTCCGGCAGGTCCGAGTACCTGCGCCAGGTGATACCCGGCAATACTTGGGCGGGCTTGTTTGAGCGCCGGACGAAAATCGCTGGACCACGGCTGGGCGGTAAAATCGTTGTGATAGCGGTGCAGGGGCGGGATCGGGTCGAGAATCGACGGATGTTGCCCGTGATGACTTGTCGCGGTGAGCCGCCATTGTTCGTTGAAGTGACTGATCGGATGTTCCGACACTTGCAGCAAGTGCCCACTGAGCAGACCAACCCGGTCGCTGCGGCCGTTGATCGTTCGATGCTGACAGCGTTGCCGTTCCAGATGTCGACGGCAGCGTTGTTCGTGGTGTCGTTGTTCGAGGGAAGATGCCTGCGGCAGGGGACTGGCCGTGATGTGGTTGGCGGCCTCGTCGCTGATCGCCCGCTGCCCTCGGTTACGCACGGCATGCAGCGTGGCGATGGGGGCGGCGTGATGATGCTGGTACAGCGAGCTGATGCAGGGTGAAGGCGTTTGCTCGCAGGCCTTGAACGCAACCAGTACTGGCGTTTGCGGCAGGCTGAGGCTGTCATCGGCAAACACGACAACGTGCTCGTCCACCCGGTGTTCAAAGTGATAGTGAATACCTTCCTCTTCGCAAAGCCTGTGCAGCAGCGCCAGATCGCTTTCTTCGTACTGGATGCAAAAAGGCCGGATCGGGTATTGACCGACGGTCATTTCGATCCGGTAGCTGTCAACGGGCAGGGCATTTTCCGTGAGCAACTGCTGGAGAATCTGCGGCACACTCCGATGCACAAACACTCGCCGTTTGCTCGGCTCGGCAAGGCTTTGCAAGCGCGGCACAACAGTCAGTCGATAGCCGATCCGGTGCGTACCGCGATGTTCGCAACTGGCACTGTCGATCACGCCGTGGATTCCATGATGGTCGTCCAGACGCAGAAAGGCCCGTTGGTGCAGGAATGTACCCGGCGCCACGGCGGGGGCCAAACCGATCAGTTCGATGTCGAAACGGTAGGGCTGGTTGAGTGCTTCCTCGCCGTGAAAGCGCACCACCGGCAGGCACAGACCGCTGTCGGTCAGGGTCAGGGTAAAAGGACTTTCCTTGTCATTGAGCATTCGGACAGGCTCTGTCAGGCAATACGGGCCTGAGAGGGTACGAAACCACAGCGCTGAATGGTCATGTCAAAGCCGTTTTTCAGAATCGCCCTACAACCCCTGGTGAAGATGTCGATTCTGCATTGTGTTTTTTTGGTCGATTGCCGACTTTAGGCCGTATAAACTTGGCGCCACGCGTCGGCCAATAGATGTCTCGGCGCCACAGATCAAGAGAGTGAGTAATGGGCGCACAGTGGAAGGTTAAACACAAAGAAGCGGCAGCCAACGCCAAGGGCAAGATCTTCGGCAAACTGGTGAAAGAAATCACCATCGCTGCCCGCAACGGTGCCGATACCGCCACCAACGCACACCTGCGTCTGGTGGTCGAACAGGCCAAGAAAGCCTCGATGCCAAAGGAAACCCTGGACCGCGCGATCAAGAAAGGCGCAGGTCTGCTGGGTGAAACCGTGCAATACCATCGCGTGACCTACGAAGGGTTCGCCCCGCACCAGGTGCCGCTGATCGTTGAGTGCGTGACCGACAACATCAACCGTACCGTCGCGGAAATCCGTGTCGCGTTCCGTAAAGGCCAACTGGGGGCTTCCGGCTCCGTGGCGTGGGACTTCAACCACGTCGGCATGATCGAGGCTTCGCCGGATACCCCGGACGCCGATCCGGAAATGGCCGCGATCGAAGCCGGTGCGCAGGATTTCGAAGCCGGTGAAGATGGCGCGACGCTGTTCCTGACCGACCCGACTGACCTCGATTCGGTGCAGAAAGCACTGCCAGAGCAGGGTTTTACCGTGCTGTCGGCCAAGCTCGGCTACCAGCCGAAAAACCCGGTCAGCGGTTTGAGCGACGAGCAGATGGCTGAAGTTGAAGCGTTCCTCGAAGGCCTCGACAACCATGATGACGTGCAGGACATGTTTGTTGGTCTGGCGGGCTGATCGACTGCGTCAGTGATAGCCTCATCGCTGGCAGGCTAGCTCCCACACCGGATCTGTGGCGTTCACAAATCCCCTGTAGGCGCTAGCCTGCCAGCAATTGACCGCGCTGCGGTCACAGACCTTCAAGTTGCTTGATAACCTCTCCGAACCCAGGCCGCGCCAGCACATCCGCCTGACAGCAACGCCGCTCCAGCTCTTCAAGCACCGTACGCTGCTCATCACTCAATCCCGAGTCGATGCGCGCCAGCAATTCCCCCAGCAAAATCCCGAACGCGCGCACTTCGATGCGTTGCAACGCGCGCGTTTCTGCTGTGTCGACGACCGCATGGAACGAAGCCCCGCCAAAATCCCCGAGCAGGCAATCGCCGCGCTCGTTCAACAGAATGTTGTGCCCGTAGAGATCACCGTGGGTGATGCCTTGCCGATGCAGGTGTTCGGCTGCCGAAGCGATGCCTTTGGCAATGTTCAGCGCGACCTCGGCACTGAACCGGCAATCATCGGCGTACACATCCCGCGAGCAGGACGCCAGGCTGGGCAGGTCGGCGAGGTTGCGGAACGACGGATCGATCAATTGCATCACCAATCCTTGCTGGCCGTCGGGGTGACCGCTGATGCGACCCTCGACACGGATCAGATTGGGATGCAGGCCTGCGGTGATGCAGGCATTCATTTCGTGCAGCGGCGAGCCGTCGCTGGTCATTTCACCTTTGTACAACTTCACCGCAACCGGCGTGACTGAGCCATCGTCGCGTTGCCAGCTCGCCCGGGAAATCACCCCCGAAGCGCCTTCGCCCAGGCGTTGCTCCAGACGCAGCGCCGACCAGGCGATTTGCGCCGTCGCCTCGAGTGCGGCGGCGTCCGCCTCGGTTTCCAGCGGGTTACCGGCGTAGGCCAGCCAGGTCAGGCTCGGCATCGCGAGCAGCCACTGTGGCAGCTCGGTCAGACGGTTGGCGGAGATGCGCAACAGCTCCAGACGATGGCAGTTGCTCAGCGAGGGCGGCAGCGCTTGCAGGCGGTTGCCGGACAGCATGAGTTTTTGCAGGGTAGGGCGCTCACCGAGTTCGCTCGGCAGGCTTTCGATGCAGTTGTCGGTGAGGATCAGCCAGCGCAGCTGCGGCGGCAGGGCGGCTCCTGGTACGTTGACGATGCGGTTGGCCCTGAAACCGACCATCGTCAACGCAGCGCATTGGCCGAGGCAGACCGGCAGTTCGGTGAACGGGTTGTCGGAACAGAACAGCACCCGCAAGCGCGTCAGACGGTGCAAGTCATCCGGCAGGCTGCTCAGGGCGTTGCCGCTGAGGTTGAGGATTTCCAGGGTGTCGGCCAGGTCGAAAATCTCCCGCGGGAATTCGCTCAGGCCACAGGACAGATCCAGACGCGTAATGCCCGACAACTCGCCGGCGCGTAATTGAGCAAGGGTGTGCATGTTGGTGTTCGCTATTGATCGGTGGAGCGACGCTGGGGCGCTGGGAATGGGCGACATGATAACGGCAAAGCCCGGGTTTGAATTGGATAGGCGGCGAAACTTCAGTTGCCCTTGGTGGGAGCGAGCCTGCTCGCGAAGGCGGAGTGTCAGAAGCTGATGTTTTGACTGATAGGGCGCTTTCGCGAGCAGGCTCGCTCCCACAGGGGAATGGCGTGCTCAGGTCGGTTCGTGCACTTCCTGCAACTGCCCTAACCGACTGCGCGTGCGCGCCAGGTCAATGGCCTGGCCATCCAGGCTCGTGCACAAAGGCAGCCGGCCGAGCAGCGTCAGGTGCTTGTCCTGGTCGTACAGCACGTCGATCAGGTTGATGAAGCGCTGTTGCGCGGCGATCGAGCATTCGCCCAGTTCCGGCAGATCTTCGATGATCCAACGGTCGAAACGGCGACACAGTTCCAGATAATCCATGACCGCCGTTGGCTGTTCACACAGGTCGTCGAAGGTAAAACCGACACGCCGCTCTTCACACAAGCGCGCCTGAATCTGCCGGGTGCCGACCGTTAGCGTAATGGCCGGTGCCTCGGCAGGCGGCAGATCCAGGGCGGCGCGTTGTGCTGGCGTGGCCGGCCATATGTAATGCCCTCGAGTGAATATCTGGTGCGCAGCGTGGCGCGTCTGGCTGCGGTAATCGTGCGGGCCGCCGACTTCCATCACCTGCATGTGGGTATTGATCAGTTCGATCACCGGTTTGAAGCGGGCGTGATAGAGCGGATTGGGCAGCAAACCTTCAGGGGCATAGTTGGAAGTGACCAACAGCAGAATCCGCCGTTTGAACAACGCCTTGAACAACCGGGTGATGAGCATGGCATCGCCGATGTCGTGCACATGAAACTCGTCGAAACACAGCACCCGACAATCCTGCAGCAGTTCGTCGAGGGTCACTTCGAGGGCATTGTCCTGCTGGCGATGGCTGAACATGCCCTGATGCAATTGCGCGAAGAACTGATGGAAATGCAGACGCCGTTTCTGGGTGATCGGCAGGGCCTGAAAGAAGCCGTCGAGCAGCCAGCTCTTGCCACGCCCGACCGCGCCGAACAGATACAGGCTTGGCGCTGTTCGGCTGCTGGCGCCAAACAACAGGCTGGCCTGCTGCGCCATGCACTCGATGACGCGCTGCTGGCTGTGGCTGAGGGTGTAACCCTGGCCGCCGGCCTTGTGCCGGAAGTAATCGCGGATCGACTGGGCACTGGCGTCATGCCCGGCGCTGGCCGGCAGACCCTTGCCGAACCAGCGGCGCAACGCTGGCCAGCGCTGGATCAGTCGCGATCGTTTCGGCGGGTGGGCAGGCACTGTCGGCGTCTCCGTGTTCGTCAAAACCGGCGCCCGAGAGCGCGGCGATGTAGTGTAACCAGACACTGACTTGGCCAGCCACCGCGATGCGTTGAGAGAGGGCGGTAATTGAACAAATTTGTGTGGCACGTATAGCTATTTCTAGTGACTTGGCCCGACCTGCTGCCAACCTTTCGAAACATCTTCTGGGCGATTTGTGGATCCAATCGACTGGCGGAATCGTTGACCGTTGCTAACCTCAATCACAGAAACGACGTCGCAAGTGATTACTGACAAGGAACGGCGCATTGAATGTACATGGGGTCATCGCGCTGCTGGGCGTACTGGTTGAGCCCGTCTGCGCGGCGGATCTTCAGGTTGAAGTGCGTGTCGACGTGCAGCGCGGCTGTCAGTTGGTCGGCCAGCAACGAAGCGCCGGCATTGAGCAGTTGGGCGTGCTCGACTTCGGCAGCACCGCG
Source organism: Pseudomonas sp. rhizo66 (assembly GCF_031931925.1). Lineage (NCBI taxonomy): Bacteria > Pseudomonadati > Pseudomonadota > Gammaproteobacteria > Pseudomonadales > Pseudomonadaceae > Pseudomonas > Pseudomonas sp. rhizo66. The sequence continues at coordinate 113,821 of NZ_JAUJWZ010000018.1, read as the reverse complement.
CGCCTCGATGACCTGGCCGGGCCGTTGGCCGCCGCGTTGACCAATCAGCGCCTGCCACGGCTGGAGTGCAACCCGGACACGCCGTACCAGATGCGCGTCGATGGCGGCTTGCATGGGGGTGTCGGTGAAGTCCGCTACATGGCCGGTTCGGCCGGCAGCAAACCGATTCCGTACCGCTTGTATCAGGACGCGGCGCGCCGGGTACCGCTGGAGGTAGATGTGCCGGTCAGCGGGCGGGTGCCGGACAGTGGCACGGTGGAGTTGCCGCTGTATGCGCGGATCGAGCGTTTGGCTGAGGTGCCACGGGTCAGCCGTTATACGGATCTGGTCAAGGTGACGGTCACCTGGTGATCACAGTTTCAAGGCAGCCGATGGACGCGGGTGCGCAAGGAAGGCGTTCAAGGATGAGCGCGGTTATGGAGTCAGCGTAAAGGAGCAGGGACGGGCGCAATGACAGGCAAACACTGGATGGTGGTGGCGGCAGGTACGCTGGCCTTGCTCGCCGAAGACGCGCAAGCGGCGATGAGCGGGCAAATCAATGCGCGGTTGATCCTGATTGCCGGCTGCGAAGTCACCAATACCAGCACGCCCGACAGTCCGGTCAGTGCCCTCGGTACCCTTGATTTCGGTCTTCAGGGGCCTACCTGGAACGCACCGATCAAGGCCAGTCTGGATGGCGACAGCAGCGGCAAGCTCAATGTCGCCTGCAACCCTTCGGTCACCGGTTTCACCGTCACCATCGACGGCGGCACCCATGGTGACGGCAATACCCGGCGCCTGAGCAACGGCCGCCAGACCATCCCCTATCAGCTGTTCGTCGATCCCTCAGGCGCCCGCAGTTACAGCATCGGCCAGCAACACAATTTCGCTGTCACCAGCGGTGCGCAGATACCCATTCCGGTATTTGGCTCGGTGGTGGCGAACACCCGCGCGGTACCGGCAGGGGTTTATACCGACACCCTGACGGTGACGCTCGACTGGTAACCCCGTAGAGGACGGACACCATGCGTACGTTTGCATCAAGGATAGGTTTGTCGTTGTTCGGCCTGGCGCTGGTTTCCAGTGCCAACGCTGCCACCACGGTCACCGGCCAGATCACCTCCAGCCTGATTCTGATCAGCAGTTGTGAGGTCAACGGCGCTGGCGGCTCCACCGGGCTGAACTTCGGTGCGTTGAACTTCGGTACCGCCAACAGCCTGTTCACCACGGCCACCGGGCAAGTGTTGGGCGGCGGTGGCGGGGCCTTGTCGATTCTCTGCTCCAGCGGTACCACGCCGACGGTCAAGGTGCGTGCCGGTGCCCACGACGGCATGTCACCGGGCGGCACACGAGCGTTGTACGACGGTGTCGCCAATTATGTGCCGTACGACTTGTACACCGATGCCGGGCACTCACAACTGCTGGCGATTGACGGGACGATCAACCTCGCCGCCAGTACCGGTGTCGCGCAAACGGTGAATATTTACGGGCAGGCGGTGGGCAAGGCCGGTTTGCCAGCGGGGACGTACACCGACACCGTCGCTGTTGAACTGACGTTCTGATGCCATGCGCCGCCATGGCTGTGCCGCGCTGGTTCTGCTCTGTGCGGGCAGCGCGCCGCTGCCGCTGACCGCCGCGACGAGCCAGACTTTTCAGGTGAGCGCAACGGTCACCGCGGGGTGTCTGGTGGTGGGCGGGGTGTCGAACTATGGCGGGCTGAATTTCGGTTCGCGTTCGGCACTGGCCACCGGCACCGTGCAGGTCGCGCTGACCGGCGGGGTGCAACTGCAATGCACGCCGGGCGTGACGCTGAGCATGAGCGTCGATGGCGGTCAGTACAACAGCAGTGGCCGGCACATGCAGGTCAACAGCGGCAGCGCGCGGGTGGCGTATGCGCTGTTCAGCGATGCGGCCTACAGCCAGAGCCTGGGCATCGGCCAGAGTGTGGCGGTGGCCTACAGCGATGCGAACAACATCAGCCTGCCGATTTACGGTCAGGTGCAATTGCCGGGCAATCAGCCTGGGGGGACGTACAGCGACGTGTTGCAGGTGCAGCTGTCGTGGTAAGGCGAAGTTGAATGGCCGACAAGGAGCAGGTTTATGGGGTCAGTTACGTCACGGCACTCGCGCGTGCGTTGCGCGATGTGGGCGTTGGTCATGCTTGGGGCCAGCAATGCACACGCGGCCAGTTCGGTGCTGATCTGGCCGATCGATCCGGTGCTGGAGGCTGATCAACAGGCCAGTGCGCTGTGGCTGGAAAACCGCGGCAGCGAAACCGCCAATCTGCAGATCCGTGTGTTCGGCTGGAGCCAGAGTGGGTTCACCGAGCAATACCAGAACCAGCGCGACGTGATCGGCAGCCCGCCGGTGGCGAAAATCGAGCCGGGGCAAAAACAACTGGTCCGCCTGACCCGGACCAAGGAAGTGCCGCCGGGGCAGGAACTGGCCTACCGGATCATCATTGACGAAATTCCCTCCGCACAACCCGCGACTGCCGACGGCGGTAAAACAGCAGCAGCGATCCGCTTCCAGATGCGCTACTCGGTGCCGCTGTTTGCCTACGGCGCCGGGCTGTGGAGCAAGGAAGACAGCAGCCGCGTGCGTGATCCCAAGGGTGTCGGCCTGCCGCAATTGAGCTGGCGCACAGTTGCAGTCGACGGCAAGCCCTATGTCGAAGTGCGTAATCAGGGCGCGGTGCATGCGCGACTGACCGACGTGGCAATCAAGCAGGCAGGGCAGAGCAGACCGCTGGCCGAAGGATTGTTGGGTTATGTGTTGCCGGGCGCGGTGATGCGCTGGCCGGCACCGGGGCCGTTGGCCGGTGATTCGGCGTTGCAGGTGCGGGTGAACGGCGCGCCGCAGGTGCAGAGCATTACACCTGCCAATTGAGTCAGTCGTAGCACAGGCATCTGACGTCGGCTAAAGCGGAATCAGGGAGGATTCAGTCCATTGACGGACGTAAAACGCGTATGAACCCGGGACGGGTTCGCCGTATTCAGCGTCCGTTGTGGCTCATCACCGGCGCGTGTTGCCTGATGTTCGTTCAACCATCCGGGGCCGGCGATCTGCCTCCGCCACCGAGCGGCATGGAGGCCGTGAGTGATGCACAGTTGTTTCTGGAACTGGTGGTCAACCAGATGAATACCGGTCGCGTGGTGGCGGTGCAGCAGCGCGACGGGCGCTTGTTCGTGCCGGCGACCGCGTTGCGCGAAACCGGCATGAAGTTGCCCGACAGCCTCGGCGCCGAGGTCGATCTGGACAGTCTGGCGGGGTTGCACAGTGAATACGACAGCGTCGGCCAGCGCTTGCTGCTGGACGTGCCGCCGGACTGGCTGCCGGAACAGTTCATCGGCAATCGCCAGGCTTACCCGCGCACCCCGGCGCTGAGCAGCTTCGGCGCGCTGTTCAACTACGACCTCTACCTCAATGACACCGACGATGCCGGTACGTATCTGGCGGCGTGGAACGAAGTGCGGCTGTTCGACAGCTGGGGCACGTTGTCCAACACCGGGCAATACCGGCGTACGTTGTCCGCTGACTCGTTCAACACGCTGGACAACGGTTACCTGCGTTACGACACCACATGGCGTTACTCCGACGACGAGCGAATGCTCACCTACGAGGCCGGTGACGTGATCAGCGGAGCGCTGCCGTGGAGCAGTTCGGTGCGGCTGGGCGGCGTGCAGTTCTCGCGAGACTTTGCCGTGCGCCCGGATCTGGTCACGTATCCATTGCCGCAATTTGCCGGCGAAGCGGCGGTGCCGTCATCGGTGGACCTGTTCATCAATGGCTACAAGTCCAGCAGCGCAGATTTGCAGCCGGGGCCTTACACGCTGACCAATATTCCGTTCATCAACGGCGCAGGCGAAGCGGTGGTGGTGACCACCGATGCATTGGGTCGGCAGGTGTCGACCACGGTGCCGTTCTACGTCACCAGCACTTTGCTGCAAAAAGGCTTGAGCGATTTTTCCGTGGCCGCCGGTACGTTACGTCGCGACTATGGTTTGAAGGATTTCAGTTACGGCCCGGGTGTCACCTCCGGCAGCCTGCGTTATGGCGTCAGCGACAGTTTCACCCTGGAAAGCCATGCCGAAGCGGCCGATTCGCTGACACTGGGCGGCCTCGGCGGCAACCTGCGGCTGGGCAATTTTGGCGTACTCAACAGCGCCCTGAGTCAAAGCCGCTTCGATGGCGAGGGCGGTCAGCAATTGAGCCTGGGCTATCAGTACAGCAATCAGCGCTTCAGCTTTTCGTACCAACGCTTGCAACGCCACGATCAATACGCCGACCTCAGCGTGGTCGATAGCCCCTACATCAGCCTGAGTCGGCGCAGCGAACAGGCGACCCTGAGCCTCAACCTCGACCGCTGGGGCAGCCTCGGCGCCGGTTATTTCGATGTACGCGCGGCGGACGACTCGCGCACGCGGCTGCTCAACCTCAGCTGGAGCAAACCGCTGTGGCGCAACAGCAGCTTCTACCTGTCGGCCAACCGCGAAATCGGTGACAGCAACTGGGCGATGCAGGCGCAACTGGTGATCCCGTTCGATCTGCGCGGCAGTCTGGCGATCAGCAGTGATCGCAGTAAAACCGGGCAGAGCCAGCAACGGATCAACTACAGTCGCGCGGTGCCCAGCGAGGGCGGCGTGGGTTTCAACCTCGGTTACGCCAAGGGTGACGGCGCTGATTATCGTCAGGCCGACGTCACCTGGCGTCTGCAATCGGTGCAGTTGCAGGCTGGTGTCTACGGCACTTCCGACGCCGAAACCCGTTGGGCCGATGCCAGTGGCTCGCTGGTATGGATGGACCGTCAGGTGTTCGCGGCAAATCGTATCGACGACGCGTTTGTAGTAGTCAGCACCGACGGTTTTGCCGACATTCCAGTGCGCTACGAAAACCAGCAGGTCGGTCAGACCGACAAGAACGGTCATCTGCTGGTGCCGTGGAGCAGCGCCTATTACCGTGGCAAGTATGAAATCGATCCACTGAATCTGCCGGCCAACGTACGCAGTCCCAATGTCGAACAACGCATCGCGGTAAGGCGCGGCAGCGGTTATCTGCTGGAGTTTCCACTGACCCGGGTGATTGCCGCGAGCATCGTACTGGTCGACACGCAACAGCGCGAACTGCCGCTGGGCGCGGGCGTGCTGCATGAGCAGAGCGGTACGCGGACGGTGGTCGGCTGGGACGGGCTGGTGTATCTGGAAAACCTGCAGGCGCAGAACTCGCTGCAGGTGACGCTGGCCGACGGTAAGACGTGTCAGGCGCAGTTCAGCGTCGATCTGAATCAGGACCAGGTGCCGTTGATTGGCCCGTTGGTGTGCCAATGATCGGCGCACGCTGGTTTCTGTTGCTGGCGCTGATGCTGCCTGCGGCGGTGCAGGCCGCGTGTTCGGTGGTCAGCACTACGCCGGCGGCGTTCGGTACGCTCAGTTCGATTGCCGTGCGCACGACGTCGCAGCCCAGTTCCACCCTGAACGCAGGTTTGAGTTGCACCGGTTCGCTGCTGTCCTTGCTGACCAGCAACGACCATTTCTGGGGCACGGTGTCTTCGACTCAAAGTGGTCTGGTCGGGCCGAGCGGTGATGTCATCAGTTACACGGTCTACGCCAACAACAGCACCAGCTACCCGCTGACTCGCGGCACGGCCTTCGACTTTGCGCGCAACGGCATCATCGATGCCCTCGGCCTGCTCAACGGTACGACGCCGAAAACGGTGCCGCTCTACCTCGGTACAACCATCGGCAGCAACGTCGCCGCCGGGGTCTACACCGAGACCCTGAGCATTTTCTGGAACTGGAATTACTGCTCGGGGATCGGCATCGGCTCCATCTGCCTCGGGCGCGATATCGCCAGCGGCACGACTTCGTTGACGGTGAACCTGACGGTGTCCAATGACTGCACGATTACTGCGCCGAACATTGCTTTCGGCAGCGCGCCGGTGGTCAGCGCTTTTACGCCGGTGACCGGACAGACGATCAATCTGGCCTGCACCAAGGGCAGTGCCTACACCGTGGGGCTGAGTGACGGGCAGAACGCTGTGAGTGTCGGCGGCCGGCGAAGGATGATTTCCGGAAGCAATTATCTGGCCTACGACATTTTCAAAAGTGCCGGCACCACGCGCTGGGGCAGTGTCGGCGCGGCGCGGCGGGCGAGTACCGATGCCGAGGTCAATCCGGGTAACGGGCTGGGCACAGGCAGTCAGATCTTCAACTACAACGCGAAGATCTACACCGACCAGACCACACCGCCGGCGGGCACGTATCTGGACAATGTGGTTTTGGACGTGGGTTTCTGAGCTGACACGATCCTTTGTAGGAGCTGTCGAGTGAAACGAGGCTGCGATCTTTTGATCTTGCCCTTAAGAACAAGATCAAAAGATCGCAGCGTGCCGCAGCTCCTACATAGAACAGCGGTGTTTTCAGAATTGCAGTGATTGCTTGAGCTGTTGCGCCGCTGGCGTATCGACCGGGCTGACCATGGCGTAGTTGTACCCGCCACCCGACCAGTATTCGGCCTGCAAGTCGCCATCACTGCGGCTTCCACGCGGCAAAAAGGTGTTCTTCGGCCCCGGCGGGCGCACGTAGAAACTCACTTTATGGCCGCTGCCATCCTCATACATGACCATCGCCGCCGGCCCCTCGTCGGTGCTGAGCAGCCGCCCGCTGACCGGTTCAAACCCGGCCGCCTTCAGATTGGGCAAGCGACTGGCCCGGTTGAAATAGCGGTCGAGCCAGCGCTGCATGTCGCCATCACTGTCGACCTTGTAATCAGCCGGCAACATGCCTTGCTGGGCAATCAGGCGATAGGCCTGCAAGGCGTCGGTCATTGGCAGCATGGGCGGGCGCACGAGGGTCATTTCCCGCGCCTGCCAGCCACTGAAGCCGCCGACGCTGACCGCGATCAGCAGCACCGCGGCACTGGCCAGATGCCGCCGTGCCTGGCGTTGGCGGCGCTGGCGAATCATCGCCGGGTCAAGCGCCGGATTGGCCGGTTGCTGTAGTGCGCCGCTGAGTGCCGCGCGCAGTTGCTGGGCATCCTGTTGCCAGGCGCGAACCTGCGCCGCTTCGTCGGGGTGACTGGCCAGCCAGGTGTCCAGCACACGCCGGTCGGCGTCGCTGAGCTGGTGGTCGACATAGGCGTGCAGGTCACGCTCGTTGGGAGGCAGGCTGATCATTTGAGTATCCGCAAAGAAGGGCTGCTGATTTCGCCGTCGCTGAGTTGGCGCAAGGCCTGGCGGGCGCGGGACAGGCGCGACATCACGGTGCCGATCGGGGCGCCGAGAATCTCGGCGACCTCTTTATAGGAAAGGCCTTCCACCGAGACCATCAGCAGCAGGGCACGCTGTTCGCTGGGCAGGCGGTCGAAGGCTTGCAAGGTCGACTGGGCGATGACGGTACGCTCCACCGACGGTTCGGCATCGTCGCGACCGGTGAAGAATTCGAGCATGCGCGCATAGCGCCGGGCGCGGCGATGGGCGTCGAGAAACTGCCGATACAGAATCGCAAACAGCCAGGCACGCAAGTCGCCGTCGGCACGTTTATCGCCCCAACTCGACAGGGCCCGCTCAAGGCACGCCTGCACCAGATCGTCGGCGCTGCTGCTGTTGCGTGTCAGTGACACGGCAAAGCGGCGCAATCTGGGAATGATTTCTCTCAACTGTTCGTCGAATTCGCTCATGAAATTCTACTAGTCACTACGCTGTGGACTAGGGAGACGCCCGCCGTTGGAGGTTATTCCACGTTCGGAAAAATAAATACCGTCGCGTGGAATAAACCCGGACGAGGCGCGTCTTGCTGATTCTTCCTACTTGTGGCCGATGGCCCTGGAGTTTTTCATGGTTGATCGTTCATCACCCAACGCTTCACCGCCCGGCGGGCCGCAGCGCCCGCCACTGAGTACCGCGAGCCTGATATTGCGTCTGGGCGGTATTGCCGTGGTAGTCGCCGCAGTGGCGGGGGCGTTTGCCTACGTTCACGGTAACTTCGACCCACAACGTCTGACGCCGAAAGCGCTGGTCGATGTGCTGGAGAAGAATAACGGCGTGCATCCTGGGTTTCGCCGTAACCACGCCAAAGGCGTGTGCGTGATCGGGCATTTCGAAAGCAGTGGTGAGGCACGAGTATTCTCCACCGCGCAGGTGTTCAACGAGCCGCGGACTCCGGTGGTGGGGCGTTTTGCCCTGCCGGCAGGCAATCCGTACGCACCGGACAGCAGCGTGCCGATTCGCAGTCTGGCGTTGCGTTTTACCCAGGCCAACGGGCAGCAGTGGCGCACCGGGATGAACAGCATGCCGGTGTTCCCGGTCGGTACGCCTGAAGCGTTTTATCAATTGCAGCAGGCGCAATCGCCAGACCCTGCCACCGGTAAACCTGACCCGGCCAAAGTCCCGGCGTTTTTCGCCGCGCACCCGGAAACCGTGCCGTTTCTGACCTGGGTGAAGACGGCCAAACCGTCGGCCAGTTACGCCACTGAAACCTATAACAGCGTCAACGCGTTTTATCTGGTCGATGCCAGCGGTAAAAAGCAGGCCGTGCGCTGGAGCATGACCCCGTTGGCGCGCGATGCTGCGGGCGCCAGTGCGCCGGAGGGCGGCGATTTTCTCGAGAAGGATCTGGTGCAACGATTGGCGGCGGCGCCGCTGCGTTTTCAGTTGAATATCACCCTGGCCAACCCTGAAGATCCAGTGAACGACGCCAGCAAGACCTGGCCCGAGGGGCGCAAAGTGTTGAACGCCGGCACGCTGGTGCTGGAAAAGACCCAGCCGCAATTGAGCGGCGAATGCCGTGACATCAACTATGACCCGCTGGTACTGCCAGCCGGCATTCAGGGTTCCGACGACCCGTTGCTCGCGGCCCGTTCCGCCGGTTACGCCAATTCCTACCTGCGCCGCACCAGCGAAGTCAGCCAGTTGCCCGCCGCCAAACAGGAGGCTCGCCCATGAGCACCCAACCGACGCATTTCGCCCTGTTGGCGCGGCTGCTGCACTGGCTGATGGCGCTGATGATCATCGCCATGCTGTTTATCGGCGCCGGCATGGTCACCTCGGTGTCCGAGCGGCACGAATGGTTGATCCATCTGCACAAACCCTTGGGTATTGCGATTCTGGCGCTGGTGATTGTACGTTTGCTGGTACGGCTCACCACTCGCCAGCCACCGCTGCCGGCCGATCTGCCGGGCTGGCAGGTGCTGGCGGCCAAGGCTTCGCATTTGCTGTTGTACGCATTGATGCTGGTGTTGCCGTTGCTCGGTTGGGCGATGATCAGCGCTTCGGGTGAGCCGGTGATGCTCAGCACAACGTTGCAGTTGCCAGCGATTGTTCCGGCCGATGCGCAGTTGTTTGCGTTTCTGCGCAAGGCTCACGGGTATCTGGCCTATCTGCTGTTCCTGACGGTGCTGCTGCACCTGGCGGCGGCGTTGTTTCATGGCTGGATCCGCCGCGACGAGGTGCTCGACAGCATGTTGCGTGGTCGCGATCGCAGCTAACCCGTTTGCGTGGCGCATCGTACCGGTGCGCCGCGTTTCAGGGTCAGCCACCAGTACGCCAGCGCCACGGCGTTGATGCCCGCACCGAGCAGGCACACGCCGATCCAGCCGGCCCACGCGTACATCGCGGTCGAGCCGATGGAACCGAGCGCGCTGCCGATCGAATAGAACAGCATGTATCCGGCGGTGAGACGGCTTTGCGCTTCGGGGCGCACGCTGTAGATCATGCTCTGGCTGGTGACGTGCACGGCTTGCAGACCCAGATCAAGGGTGATTACGCCGAGCAGCAATGCCCACAGCGAGGATTGAGTCAGGGCAATCGGCAGCCACGAAGCAAGCATCAGCAACAGCGAAAGACCGCTGACCCATTGCCCGAGTCCGCGATCAGCCAGATGCCCGGCCCGTGCGGCAGCCAGCGCGCCGGCGGCGCCAGCCAGTCCGAACAGTCCGATTTCACTGTGCGACAGGGACAGTGGCGGGGCGGCCAGTGGCAACACCATCGGCGTCCACAGCACCATCGCACTGGCGAAAGTCAGCAACGCGAGGATCGCGCGTTGGCGCAGCACCGGTTCTTCTCTGAACAGGCTGAATACCGAAGCGATCAGTGCAAGGTAGCGAGTTGTCGGCTGTGGGGCTTCATGTTTGGGAAGAATGCGAAACAGTAGCAACGCCATCAATAGTGTCAGCCCGGCTGACAGGAAGTAAATCGCTCGCCATCCGGCCAGATCGGCCATACCGCCGGCGACCGTTCGCGCCAGCAAGATGCCGACGACGATACCGCTGGTGACTACACCGACCACGCGCCCGCGTTGGGCCGGGATGGCCAGCGTCGCGGCGTAAGCCACCAACACCTGCGTCACTACTGCGAGCAGCCCTGTCAGGGTCATGCCGAGCAACAACCAGACACTGTTGGGCGCCAACGCGATCATCAACAACGCCACAGCCGACAGCAGTGTCTGGTTGACGATCAATTTGCGGCGGTTAAGCAGGTCGCCAAGGGGGACCAATAACACCAGGCCGATGCCGTAGCCGATTTGCGTCAGGGTGATGACGATGCCGATGGTCGCCGGCGACATGGCAAACGCCTCGGCCATCGCGTCCAGTAATGGCTGGGCGTAATACACATTGCCCACGGCCAGACCGCAGGCCACGGAGAACAGCAACACGGCAGTGCTTTTGAGAGGTTTCATATCCCGCATCCTTTTAGGTTTCAAAATAAAACCTTGGTCACGGTATTGGTGCAGGTTTTATTTTGCAACCTGTTTGCGCGAGAGTGTGAATGGCAAAAAGCAAAAGATCGCAGACAAGCTGCGATCTTTACCGGACGGAGGAGGGGATCAGCGCAGGGTATCAACCATGTCAGCGATGGTCGTCAGCACGTCTTTACCCAACTGTTTGGAGCGTTTACCCGACCAGCCGGTGACTTTGTCGGGATGGTCGTCGTGATCCTTGAACGGCATTTCCAGAGTCAGCGACAGGCAGTCATATTTCTGTCCGACGCTGTTGCACGCCAGGGTCATGTTGGCCTGGCCCGGTTCGTCGCGGGTGTAGCCATACTTGGTCTGGAACTCTTTGGTGGTGTGTTTCAGGTGATTGCGGAAGTGCTCTTCAAGCTTCTCGATGCGCGGCGTATAGCCTGGATTGCCTTCGCAGCCGGCGGTGAAAACGTGAGGAATGGTTTCATCGCCATGGGCGTCCAGGAACAGATCGACGCCGTACTTTTCCATTTGCTGCTGGACGAAGAGCACCTCGGGACTGATCTCCTGGCTGGCGTTCTGCCAGGCCCGGTTCAAATCCTGACCCATGGCGTTGGTGCGCAGATGGCCATGGAACGCGCCATCTGGATTCATGTTCGGCACCAGGTACAGATCGGCACTGGCGAGCAGCTTGTTCAGCACCGGATCATCGTGTCTTTCCAGACGCTCGATCACGCCCTCCATGAACCATTCAGCCATGTGCTCACCCGGATGCTGCTGAGCGATGATCCAGATTTTGCGCTGGCCTTCGGCGCCCGTGCCTTTGCGCAACAATTGAATGTCGCGACCTTCGACACTTTTACCGGTCGCCAATAATTCCGTGCCGGCCCTGGTCAGCGCCTGCTCGATCAGCCAGTCGTGACGGCCACGGCTGTAGGGTTCGAAGTAGGCGAACCAGGCGTGGGTCTGGGTAGCTTCGAGGCAAAAGCGCAGGCAGTCGCCTTCGTAAATAGTCGGCACGCGGAACCAGTTGACATGATCGTAAGACGCTACAGCCTGATAACCCGGCCAGCCCTTGCTGTAGGTAGATTGGCTGGCGTTGTTCAGGCGGAACCAGTGTTCCTGGCCGACATGCAGGCCGCTGGCCTTGAAATGGAACCACTGGAAATGGGCGCTGCGGGTATCCGGACGAATGGCCAGAACCGGATTGAGCGGATTGCTGATGTCGATAACCTGGATGTTGCCGCTGTCGAAGTTGGCACTGATGTCGAACGAAGATTTGCCCACGGTCATAATCGATTCCTGAATATGATTTTTATGGCCGTTACTGTACACGCAGGCAGGGCTGAAACCGAGGGGAATTGCGGGGTTTGGCGGGGGGCGTCCTCCGTGACGCGCAAGCAGCTTAGAGACTGTGCAATTGATTCTCAAGTGCTAATTGTCATTAGTTTGCCCCAATGTGGCCGGGCTTCGCTTGCCAACCGATATTCTTTTGATATTATCCGCGCCATCGAATTTGCAGCACCTGAAGACTTCATTAGCCTGAAGCCATAAGCCCGAAAAACGGGCAAAAAAAGACCCGGCAAAAAGCCGGGTCAAAAACCGTGATTAGCCTGATGAGGAGATAGTCCAGAAGACCGACCTAAGGTCTCTGGTCCATCGACTGATCTCGCGACCAGCTGCATGCAATAATAATCATTATCATTTGCAAGTCAAATGTTTTTACCTGCGCGATTGGAAAATTCTTTCCTGTCCGTCCGTACTACCCTTCCTTAGACTTCCTCACCATCGAGTGAATGGTCGACCATCGCCCGCGCCATATCCACCATGTGCACCACTGAAAAGGCCAGATCGCGACTCGCGCCTTGCAGGTTTTCGGCTGCCTTGAATGCAGTCGCCGCTGCACAGCGCAACAAGTCCGAGGCGTGCACCAGGGCTTCTTCGCCACTGAGATGGCGCCTGACATCGAAAAAACGTTCGTCAACCTCAGGTTCTGACACAGCTGGTTTCAAGTAATAGTCGAGCGCTCGCTGCGCCGCCGCACTGCCTTGAGGCGAGGTGAAGGTGGTGTCCATTTGCAAATCGGGCAAGTCTTTGCTGCTGATATTCATGATGACGGGCACTCCTTGGTCGATTGAAAATCCGTGCCTTCAGGATAGTACTCTGTGTAGTTGTGACTAGAATTTAAATACTACAATATGTGTTTTGCCGGCCGAAGGCGTCCACGTAAGGTGCTGCACATGGATAAATGGATTGAGTTGGTCAAGGCCAAGATGAGTGAACTCAAAATCACTCAAACAGAGCTCGGAGAGCGCGTCGGCATGTCCCAGGGCGGGATCGGCCATTGGCTGAACAAGCGTCGCGAACCCGGTATCACTGAAATGAACCGCGTGCTGCAAGCGCTGGGCATGGATTTCCTCGAAGTGGTGCTGGTGATCCGTGAACCGCAACCAACGCCCGAGGACGAGATGCCGCTGGCGCAGAAGTACAACCCGTATTTCCGTTACCCGGTCAGTGATTGGCAGACGACGTGCGAAGTGCGCGAATGCGATCCGGCGTCCTACGCCAAGGCGGCCGGCAAACAGCGCTTCGAGCTGACGGATTATCACGCGCGTGGCCCGGCATTCTGGTTGACGGTGACGGGGGACTCAATGACCGCACCCAGTGGCCAGAGTATTGCCGAAGGCATGCTGATTCTGGTCGACCCGGCCGCCGAAGCGGTGCCCGGCAAACTGGTGATCGCGCAGTGGCCCGACAGCACTGAAGCGATTTTCCGCAAACTCGACGAAGAGGGCGGCCAGCGTTACCTGGTGCCGCTCAATCCGACGTGGCCGAAAGCCCTGCTGACCGATGAGTGCCGAATCATCGGTGTTGTGGTGCAGGCAACGGCGCGTTACTAGTCAGATCGATCCTCGCCATGCGCAGGATCGATCTCCCGTTCATACTGCTTCCAGTTCAACCAAAGCGCTGCCTTCGCCAACCATTTCACCTTCCTGGCAATACAGCGCTTTGATCACCCCGGCATGCGGCGCACGGATGCTGTGTTCCATCTTCATCGCTTCCAGCACCACCAGTTGCGCGCCGGCCTCAACCGATTGCCCGGCCTCCACCAACACACGGACGATGCTGCCGTTCATCGGCGCGGTCAAGCCGCCCTGATGGCTGTGACTGGCTTCGACAGCGCTGATCGGGTCGTACGTCTCGATACGGCGCAACTCGCCTTCCCATTGCAGGTAAAGCACATCGCTCTGGCGAATCGCACGCAACGTACGACGAACGCCCTCGTGCTCGACTATAAGTGCTTCGCCGGACAGTCTGGCGTGGCCGGCAGCATTCAGGGTCAAGGCGCGATCCTGGCCCTCGCAACTCAAATGCAAGGTGATTTCCGGCGGCAGCCCCGCACGCAAACCGCTGTTGAGAGACCAAGGCGAAGCAGCGTCATCCTGGCGTGCAAATTGTGGCAGGCTGTGCGCCACCGCCTGAGCCGCAGCGTCCCAGAACGCATCGCTCAGCGTGCCCGGAGCAGGCAGCAGTTGCTCCTGATAACGCGGAATAAACCCGGTATCCAGTTCCGACGCCGCGAACGCCGGGTGCGCAATGATCCGCCGCAAGAAGTTGATGTTGGTTTTCAAACCGCCAATCGCAAACTCGTCGAGCATGCTCAACAAACGCAACCGGGCCTGTTCGCGATCCTCGCCCCAGGCAATCAGCTTGCCGAGCATCGGGTCGTAGAACGGCGAAATTTCATCGCCTTCTTCAACCCCGCTATCCACCCGGCGCCCTGGCCCTTTGGCCGACTCGCGATACAACGCCAAACGCCCGGTCGCCGGCAGGAAGTCATTCGCAGGATCCTCGGCGTACAAGCGCACTTCAATCGCATGGCCGTTCAACGGCACTTGTTCCTGAGTGATCGGCAGTGTTTCACCACGGGCAACGCGGATCTGCCAGGCCACCAGATCAAGACCGGTAATCGCTTCCGTCACTGGGTGCTCGACCTGTAACCGAGTGTTCATCTCCATGAAGAAGAACTCACCGCGTGCATCCAGCAGGAACTCCACCGTACCGGCGCCGACATACCCGATCGCCTGCGCCGAGCGCACGGCCGCTTCGCCCATGGCGCGACGCAATTCCGGGGACAGGCCCGGTGCCGGCGCTTCTTCGACGACTTTCTGATGGCGCCGTTGAATCGAGCAATCCCGCTCATTCAGATACAGGCAATTGCCATGCTGATCGGCGAACACCTGGATTTCCACGTGACGCGGCTTGAGCAGATATTTCTCCACCAGCATCCGTGAATCGCCGAACGAAGACTGCGCTTCACGCTGAGCCGAGGCGAGGGCTTCGGCGAGTTGGCTGACGTCCTCGACCACTTTCATGCCTTTGCCGCCACCGCCGGCTGTGGCTTTGAGCAACACTGGATAACCGATGCGTTCGCAGGCGTCGCGGAAGGTGTCGAGGTCCTGCGCTTCGCCGTGATAACCGGGCACCAGCGGCACACCGGCGGTTTCCATCAGCGCTTTGGCGGCGGACTTGCTGCCCATGGCATCGATGGCCGAGGCGGGCGGGCCGAGGAAAATCAGTCCGGCGGCTTCGATGGCGCGAGCGAATCCGGCGTTTTCCGAGAGAAACCCGTAACCCGGATGAATCGCTTGCGCGCCACTGGCCTTGGCCGCCGCGATCAATTTGTCGATTTGCAGATAACTGTCAGCCGCTTTGCTGCCACCGAGGTCGACGCGAATGTCCGCTTCACGGCTGTGCCGCGCTTCACGGTCGGTGGCGCTGTGCACGGCAACGGTGGTCAGGCCCAGGGCTTTGGCAGTACGCATCACGCGGCAAGCGATTTCGCCACGGTTGGCCACCAGCAGGGTGGTGAGAACAGGTGCGCTCATCAACGCGGCTCCTTGGTGGTGGTTACGGCTTGCCAGCTCGGTGGACGTTTTTGCAGAAAGGCGCGCAAGCCTTCCTGACCTTCCGGGCTGACGCGGATGCGGGCGATGGCGTTTTCGGTGTAGCGGCGCAGCGCCGGGGTCAATGCGCCGTTGCCGACTTCACGCAGCAAGTCCTTGCTGGCGCGCATCGCCGCGGGGCTGTTAAGCAACAGGTTGTTGATCCACTGCTCGATTTGCTGATCGAGTTCTGCCGCAGGATAGCTCTCCGACAACAAACCGATTTCCCGCGCACGTTGCCCGCCGAAACGCTCGGCGGTCAGGGCATACCGACGCGCAGCGCGTTCGCCGATGGCCTGCACCACGAACGGACTGATCACCGCCGGCGCCAGACCGATGCGCACTTCCGACAGGCAGAACTGCGCGTCATCGGCACCAATTGCCATGTCACAGCAACTGATCAGCCCCAGCGCGCCACCGAACGCCGCGCCTTGCACCACGGCCACGGTGGGGATTTTCAGCTTGGCGAGGTTGTACATCAGCTCCGCCAGTTCACGAGCATCGTCGAGGTTGGTGTGGTAATCGAGCTCGGCCGATTGCTGCATCCACGCCAGATCTGCGCCGGCGCTGAAGTGCTTGCCACGGCCACGCACCAGCAGAAAACGCAGGCTGGCGTCGCTGGCGACTTTGTCCAGCGCGAGGATCAGCTCGCGGATCATCTCGGCGTTGAAGGCGTTGTTCTTTTCCGCGCGGTTGAGCCACAGCGTCGCGAAACCCCGTGGGTCGCTTTGCAGTTCGAGGGTGTTGAAATCACTCATGAGATTCTCCCGATCACATCCGGAACACGCCGAAGCGGCTCGGTTCGATTGGCGCGTTCAGCGACGCGGACAGGGCCAGGGCCAGCACATCGCGGGTTTGCGCCGGGTCGATGACGCCGTCGTCCCACAACCGTGCGCTGGAATAGTAGGGGTGACCCTGCTCTTCATACTGGTCGAGGATCGGTTGCTTGATCTCGGCTTCCTGCTCGGCACTGAAACCCTGGCCACTGCGTTCAGCCTGTTCGCGTTTGACCTGCACCAATACGCCCGCCGCCTGCTCGGCGCCCATCACGCCGATCCGCGCGTTCGGCCACATCCACAGGAAGCGCGGATCGTAAGCGCGCCCGCACATGCCGTAGTTCCCCGCGCCGAAGCTGCCGCCAATGATCACGGTGAATTTCGGCACTTTCGCGCAAGCCACAGCCGTTACCAGTTTCGCGCCGTGCTTGGCGATGCCGCCGGCCTCGTATTTCTGGCCGACCATGAAGCCGGTGATGTTCTGCAAAAACAGCAGTGGAATACCGCGCTGGCAAGCCAGCTCGATGAAGTGCGCGCCTTTCTGCGCGGCTTCGGCGAAAAGGATGCCGTTGTTCGCCAGAATCGCAATCGGGTAACCGTGCAGATGAGCGAAGCCGCAGACCAATGTGGTGCCGAACAGCGCCTTGAATTCATCGAACACCGAACCGTCGACCAGTCGCGCAATCACTTCGCGCACATCGAACGGCTGCTTGGCGTCGGCCGACACCACGCCGTACAACTCATCGCTGCTGTAGAGCGGAGCAATCGGTGCACGCTGTTGCACTTCACCTAGTTTGCGCCAGTTGAGGTTGGCAACGCTGCGGCGGGCGAGGGCGAGGGCGTGTTCGTCGCTCTCGGCGTAATGGTCGGCGACCCCGGAAATCTTGCAGTGCACGTCGGCACCGCCCAAATCTTCGGCGCTGACCACTTCACCAGTCGCGGCTTTCACCAGCGGCGGGCCGGCGAGGAAAATCGTTGCCTGATTGCGCACCATGATCGCTTCGTCGGCCATCGCCGGCACATAAGCGCCGCCCGCGGTGCACGAGCCCATAACGACGGCGATTTGCGGAATGCCCATCGCACTCATGTTGGCCTGATTGAAGAAGATCCGCCCGAAGTGCTCACGATCCGGGAACACCTCGTCCTGGCGTGGCAGGTTGGCGCCGCCCGAGTCCACCAGATAGATGCACGGCAGACGATTCTGTTGAGCGATGGTCTGCGCGCGCAGGTGTTTTTTCACGGTCAGCGGGTAGTACGAACCCCCTTTCACCGTCGCATCGTTGGCGACGATCATGCACTCGACGCCTTCCACACGGCCGATCCCGGCAATCACCCCGGCGGCCGGCACGTCTTCACCGTAAACGGCGTGGGCAGCCAATTGGCTGATTTCCAGAAACGGCGAGCCCGGATCGAGCAAGCGGTTGATGCGCTCACGCGGCAGCAGTTTGCCCCGCGAGGTGTGACGTTCCTGAGCTTTCGCGCCACCACCCTGGGCCACTTGGGCGAGCAGGGTGTGCAGGGCGTCGACCTGTTTGAGCATTGCCGCGCTGTTGGCGGCGAACTCCGCTGAACGCGGGTTGAGCTGAGTGTGCAAGGTTGCCATGGCCAGCTCCGTTTAGCGGGTTTCGTTGAACAGTTCGCGACCGATCAGCATGCGACGGATCTCACTGGTGCCGGCGCCGATTTCGTACAGCTTGGCGTCGCGCAGCAGACGACCTGCCGGGAATTCGTTGATGTAACCGTTACCACCGAGAATCTGGATCGCATCGAGGGCCATTTGCGTGGCGCGCTCGGCGGTGTAGAGGATTACCCCGGCGGCATCCTTGCGAGTGGTTTCGCCGCGTTCGCAAGCCTGGGCCACCGCGTAGAGGTAGGCGCGACTGGCATTGAGTTGGGTGTACATGTCGGCGACTTTGCCCTGGATCAGCTGGAACTCGCCGATGCTTTGGCCAAACTGTTTGCGATCGTGGATGTACGGCACAATCAGGTCCATGCACGACTGCATGATCCCGGTCGGGCCGCCGGACAACACCACGCGCTCGTAATCGAGGCCGCTCATCAACACTTTCACGCCGCCATTGAGCACGCCGAGAATGTTTTCTTCCGGCACTTCGACGTCATCGAAGAACAGCTCGCAGGTGTTGGAACCGCGCATGCCGAGCTTGTCGAACTTGTTGCTGCGGCTGAAGCCTTTCCAGTCGCGCTCGACGATGAATGCGGTGATGCCGTGCGGGCCTTTTTCCAGATCAGTCTTGGCGTAGATCACGTAGGTGTTGGCGTCGGGGCCGTTGGTGATCCAGGTTTTGCTGCCGTTGAGGACGAAACGGTCGCCGCGTTTGTCAGCGCGCAGTTTCATCGAGACCACGTCGGAACCGGCATTCGGCTCGCTCATGGCGAGGGCGCCGACGTGTTCGCCGCTGATCAGCTTGGGCAGGTATTTGGATTTTTGTTCGTGGTTGCCGTTGCGGTTGATCTGGTTGACGCAAAGGTTGGAGTGCGCGCCGTAGGACAGGGCGACCGAAGCCGAACCACGGCTGATTTCCTCCATTGCCACCACATGCGCCAGGTAACCCAGGCCCGCGCCGCCGTACTCTTCCGGCACGGTGATGCCAAGCAGGCCCATGTCACCGAATTTGCGCCACATGTCGGCGGGGAACAGGTTGTCGCTGTCGATCTGCGCCGCGCGCGGGGCAATCTCCTTGGCGACAAAGGACTGAACCTGATCGCGCAGCATGTCGATGGTTTCACCGAGGGCGAAGTTCAGGGATGGATAGCTCATGGGTCACCTTTTGGCTTTTTTGTAGGGTGGGGAGAGCGGTCACTCGGCTCTCACCTTTACGTTAACGTAAGCCTGTGACGAATGGCTGTCAATCACCCTTTACGTTAACGTCAACTTGAGCGAGAGTAGGGGCAGTTCAAGATTGAAACGGAGCAGACCTCGTGGGAGCGAGCCTGCTCGCGAAAGCGTCAGATCAGTCAACGTGGATGTTGAATTCGCTGGCCTCTTCGCGAGCAGGCTCGCTCCCACAGGGTCAAATCCGGCAAACCCACTAATAAAGACAATAGGGGTCGTCATGGATCAACCCAGTGCAAACCCGCAGCGCAGTTACACCCGCGGTTCTCAGGACAAAGCCTTGCTGGCGATGACTATCGGGCAGCAGTTCGATCACACCGCCGCGCAATACCCTGACGGCGAAGCGCTCATCGTGCGCCATCAGCAACTGCGCTATTCCTGGCGACAGCTGGCCGATGCGGTGGACCTGCACGCCAGAGCGCTGCTTGCCCTGGGTTTGCAGGCGGGGGATCGGCTCGGGATCTGGGCGCCGAACTGCGCGCAGTGGTGCATCACTCAAGTCGCGACGGCGAAAATCGGCGTGATCCTGGTCAACATCAACCCGGCCTATCGCAGCTCCGAACTCGAATACGTGCTCAAGCAATCCGGCTGCCAATGGCTGGTTTGCGCCGGGGCATTCAAGTCCTCCAATTACCACGGCATGTTGCAAGGATTGGTGCCGGAACTGGCCGAGCAATCCATCGGCCAATTGCGCAGCGAGCGCCTGCCGGAATTGCGCGGGTTGATCAGCCTCGACGCGCAACCGCCGTCAGGTTTTCTGCCGTGGTCGCAACTGGCCGATCTGGCCACCAGCATCTCCGCCGAACAATTGCGCGAACGCGGCGACAGCCTGCACTTCGACCAAGCGGTGAACATCCAGTACACCTCCGGCACCACCGGTTTCCCCAAGGGCGCGACCCTCAGCCACTACAACATCCTCAACAACGGTTACATGGTCGGCGAAAGCATCGGCCTGACCCCGCGCGATCGTCTGGTGATCCCGGTGCCGCTGTACCACTGCTTTGGCATGGTCATGGGCAACCTCGGTTGCATTACCCACGGCAGCACGATGATTTACCCCAACGATGCCTTCGATCCGTTGCAGACCCTGCAAACCGTCGCCGAGGAAAAAGCCACGGGCCTGTACGGTGTGCCGACCATGTTCATCGCCATGCTCGACCAGCCACAACGCGGCGAATTCGATCTGTCGAGCCTGCGCACCGGGATCATGGCCGGCGCGACGTGTCCGATCGAAGTGATGCGTCGGGTCATCAGCGAGATGCACATGAATGAGGTGCAGATCGCCTACGGCATGACGGAAACCAGTCCGGTGTCGCTGCAGACCGGGCCGAACGATGAGCTGGAACTGCGCGTGACCACCGTCGGCCGCACCCAGCCGCAACTGGAAAGCAAGATCATCGACGAGGCCGGCAACCTGGTGCCGCGCGGCACCATCGGCGAACTGTGCACCCGTGGCTACAGTGTGATGCTCGGCTACTGGAACAATCCGCAGGCCACCGCCGAAGCGATTGATGACGCGGGCTGGATGCACACCGGCGACTTGGCGAGCATGAACGAGGAGGGCTACTTCAACATCGCCGGGCGTAACAAGGACATGATCATTCGCGGTGGCGAGAACATTTATCCGCGTGAGCTGGAGGAGTTTTTCTTCACCCATCCGGCGGTGGCGGATGTGCAGGTGATCGGCATTCCGTGTTCGCGTTACGGTGAGGAGATTGTTGCCTGGATCAAATTCCACCCCGGCCACAGCGCCTCCGAACTGGAGCTGCAAACCTGGTGCAAGGAGCGCATCGCGCACTTCAAGACGCCACGGCACTTCAAATTCGTTGAAGAGTTTCCGATGACGGTAACGGGCAAGATCCAGAAATTCAGGATGCGCGAAATTAGCATCGAAGAGCTGAAAACAATCGAGCGGTGAACACAAACACTGTGGGAGCTGGCTTGCCAGCGATGGCGTCGGGTCAGCCAGCATCAATGTTGAATGATCTACCGCAATCGCTGGCAAGCCAGCTCCCACAGGGGTTCGGGGGAATTGAAAAATCACAGAAAGCACAAAGGGGAGCCGAAGCTCCCCTTTAATTTTGTCGTCGCGTGCTCTTTTTTATTATTGAGGGTCGGTCTGTTGTTGTTTTTGGCAACCGTGGCCCTTTACCGCTGTTTTTGGCGACCCCCATCCGGGGTCAAGAGCAAACGTATTTTTTTGAGCGCTGATCTACTTTCTCGCCAAGCGATCCAACCGATTCGGGAGCTACCTGAAGGTAGTTTTATTGTTCTCTGCCCGGTTGCGGGTCACTCCTGAGAGCACCCTGAAAAGCACACCTTCTCCAAAAAAATCTGTTAGCTGCGTCTCTGCCGTGTTGTTTTTGTTATGTCAGAGTCGGTACGTCTTATTTTTATTGGTTTGCTGCTTTTTATTCTTGTTATGCCATAGAGATAGCAGAAGCCGTGCCAACTTTTAAAAGTCCTTTAAAATCAATGATTTAAAAATTATGGCGAATTTCAACCCTGTCGAAACCAGACAATTTGTTTCCGTGTTACTCGCTTGAACCCACATTCCGGACACAGCGGTAACACCTTCCCCCCTCACTGTGCGCTGCGAGCCTTGGCCACGCGCGAACCGCTCGGGCGACCGAGCACCGCGCTGATCTGCTGACCCGCAGCAATCAAGGCGTCCAGGTCGATGCCGGTCTCGATGCCCAGGCCGTTGAGCAGGTACACCACGTCTTCGGTGGCAACGTTACCGCTCGCGCCTTTGGCGTACGGGCAGCCGCCGAGGCCTGCGATAGAGCTGTCGAAGACCGAAATACCTTCGAGCAGGCTGGCGTAAATATTGGCCATGGCCTGGCCGTAGGTGTCGTGAAAGTGCCCGGCGAGTTTGTCCCGTGGTACCTGCGCCGACACCACTTCAAACAAGCGACGGGTCGCGCCTGCGGTGCCGGTACCGATGGTGTCGCCCAACGAAACTTCGTAACAGCCCATCGAGTACAGCTCACGGGCGACCATCGCCACTTGCTCCGGCGCGACCGTGCCTTCGTACGGGCAACCGAGCACACACGACACGTAACCGCGCACGGTAACGCCGTGCTGTTGCGCCGCTTCCATGATCGGTGCGAAGCGCGCCAGGCTTTCGCTGATCGAGCAGTTGATGTTGCGCTGCGAGAACGCTTCGGAGGCGGCGGCGAACACCGCGACTTCCTTGACCCCGGCGGCAATCGCATCTTCAAAGCCACGCAGATTTGGCGCCAGCGCACCGTAGGTCACGCCGGGTTTGCGCTGGATCTGCGCGAACACTTCGGCGGAACCGGCCATCTGCGGAACCCATTTCGGTGAAACGAAACTGCCGACTTCTATATAGCCAAGGCCGGCAGCGCTGAGGGCGTTGACCAGTTGCACCTTGTCGGCGACGCTGATCGGTTGGGCTTCGTTCTGCAGGCCATCGCGCGGGCCAACTTCGATCAGGCGTACTTGGGAGGGGAGGGACATGGCGGTTGACCTGTTGTAGTTATCTGAAATCAGCGGATATCCCCCTGTGGGAGCGAGCCTGCTCGCGAATGCGCCGGGTCAATCACCGTAGATGTCGAATGACAAATTGCATTCGCGAGCAGTCTCGCTCCCACAGGGAATGGGGTTGTTACTGAACGGCCTGCTGGCTCTTGAGCGTCTGCTCCAGCGCCTGCACGCAGCGCTCTTCGGCGGTATCGAGCTCGAGTTTCATCTGCTCAATGTCGAGCAACTGCTGCTCAAGCTGTTCGCGGCGTTCGCTGATTTTCGCCAGCATGCTGTTGAGCTGTTTGGTGTTACCGCTAGACGGGTCGTAAAGCTCGATCAGTTCACGGCATTCGGCCAGCGAGAAACCGATGCGCTTGCCGCGCAGGATCAACTTCAGGCTGACCTTGTCGCGCGGTGAATAGATGCGTTCCTGGCCTCGGCGCTCAGGGCTGAGCAGGCCTTGCTCTTCATAAAAACGGATCGCCCGGGTAGTGATGTCCAGCTCGCGGGCGAGGTCGGAAATGCTGTAAGTCTGGCTGCTCATGGAAGCGCTCGAAAAAGGTCTTGGCGCTAAGCTAATGGTAGGTTGACGTTTACGTCAAGCAAGAAAAGGATCGCAGCCTTCGGCAGCTCCTACAGGGGGGATAGATTCCAAATATAGGTGCTGCCGAAGGCTGCGATCTTTTGATCTTTCCTTACACCACCTGCTTATCCAGCTTCTTCTCCTGCGCCGTCACCTGCTGGCACAACTCGATCATCTGCTCGCGCATCCAGCGATTCGCCGGATCCTGGTCAGTGCTTTCATGCCAATACAGATGTGTCTCCACTGGCGGCACATCATTCACCGGCAGGTTAAACGCCTGCAGTTCATGGCGACGGGCAAAGCGCTCTGGCACGGTCATGACCATGTCGGTCTGCTGCATCACTTGCGAGGCCATCAAATAGTGCTGCGAACGCAGGGCGATCTTGCGTTGAATGCCCATTTTGCCCAGCGCCAGATCGACATAACCCAAGCCACTGCGGCGGCTGGAAATGTGGATATGGGTCAGCGACAGATAATCATCCAGCGAGAGTTTTTCCTTGCCCGCCATCGGATGGCCCTTGCGCATCGCACATACGTAACGGTCTTCCATCAGCTTGACGTGGCGCACCTGCGGGTCGGTGTTGAGTGGCGCATCCACGGCGAAATCCAGACGCCCGGCGGCCAGTTCTTTGGTGGTCTCGCGGCGCTTGGACAAGAAGCTTTCGATGATCACCGTCGGCGCCAGACGGCGCAGGCGCTGGAACAGCGGCGGCAGAATCACCGCCTCGGTGAGGTCGGTCATGCTGATGCGGTAGGTCTTGACCGCTTGCGCCGGGTTGAAAATGCGGCTTTCCTGAACCGACACACGCAGCAACGACAGGGCGTTGCGCACCGGGCCAATGATGTTCTGCGCCATTGGCGTCGGCACCATGCCCTGAGCCGTGCGCACAAACAGCGGGTCGTTGAAGGTCTCGCGCAACCGTGCCAGAGCGTTGGATACCGCAGGCTGCGTGATGCCGACAATCTGCCCGGCGCGGGTCAGGTTGGCTTCGGTGTAGATCGCGTCGAAGACGATGAAAAGGTTGAGGTCGACCTTACTCAGATTCATAACGCGGCTTCTCTTGTTATTAAGGGCGGTGTTTTTAAGGGCTGGCAATCAGCCGATCATATATCGGTGATGAATGTTTATACACGCCGAGAATAGGCTAGGTAAATTATCAGCGCTGTTCTAGCATCGATTGCATGACTTGAACAACCTCTGCCCAAGAAGGTAATTGATCATGGATTTCGCTTATTCGCCCAAGGTGCAAGAACTGCGTGAGCGCGTGACCGCGTTCATGGACACTTACGTTTACCCGGCTGAAGCCGTGTTCGAACGCCAGGTTGCCGAAGGCGATCGCTGGCAGCCGACGGCGATCATGGAAGAACTCAAAGCCAAGGCCAAGGCCGAAGGCTTGTGGAATTTGTTTCTGCCTGAGTCGGAACTCGGCGCCGGCCTGACCAACCTCGAATACGCGCCATTGGCAGAAATCATGGGCCGCTCGCTGCTCGGCCCGGAGCCGTTCAACTGCTCGGCGCCGGATACCGGCAACATGGAAGTGCTGGTGCGCTACGCCAACGAAGAACAGAAACAGCGCTGGCTCGAACCGCTGTTGCGTGGCGAAATCCGCTCGGCATTCGCCATGACCGAACCCGATGTGGCTTCGTCCGACGCGACCAACATGGCCGCCCGCGCCGTGCGTGATGGTGACGAGTGGGTCATCAACGGCAAAAAATGGTGGACCTCCGGCGCCTGCGATCCGCGCTGCAAAATCCTGATTTTCATGGGCCTGAGCAATCCCGATGCACCGCGCCATGCGCAGCACTCGATGATCCTCGTGCCGGTCGACACCCCCGGGGTGAAAATCGTCCGTCCATTGCCGGTATTCGGTTACGACGACGCACCTCACGGCCACGCCGAAGTCCTGTTCGACAACGTACGTGTGCCGTACGAAAACGTACTTCTGGGTGAAGGACGCGGCTTTGAAATTGCGCAAGGTCGTCTTGGCCCGGGCCGGATTCACCACTGCATGCGCTCGATCGGCATGGCTGAGCGTGCGCTGGAATTGATGTGCAAACGGGCGGTGAGCCGCACGGCGTTCGGTAAGCCGCTGGCGCGTCTGGGCGGTAACGTCGACAAGATCGCCGACTCGCGGATGGAAATCGACATGGCGCGTCTGCTGACGTTGAAAGCGGCGTACATGATGGACACCGTCGGTAACAAAGTGGCGAAGAGCGAGATCGCGCAGATCAAAGTCGTTGCGCCGAACGTCGCGCTGCGGGTGATCGACCGGGCCATCCAGATGCATGGCGGGGCCGGGGTGTCGAACGATTTCCCGCTGGCCTACATGTACGCCATGCAGCGCACCCTGCGCCTGGCCGACGGCCCGGACGAAGTGCACCGCGCGGCGATTGGCAAGTTCGAGATCGGCAAGTATGTGCCGAAGGAGATGCTGCGTAGCGAGCGCTGATTCAGCACCGCGTTAGCGTTCATCGCTGGCAAGCCAGCTCCCACAGGGATCTCCAGTGAACACAAATTTTGTGAACACCAGAGAAATCTGTGGGAGCTGGCTTGCCAGCGATGGCGTCAGCAGGTGCAACACATCAACATCAGACTCAATACACCCAAACCTCAACCCGCCGATTCTTGATCCTGCCCTCATCCGCATTGTTCGCCGCCACCGGCATCAACGCGCCAAAGCCGCGAACCTCGCGCAACACCACGCCGTTCTTGACCAACTCCCGTCGTACCGCCATCGCCCGCAGCTTCGAGAGCAAATCCGCCCGCGCCGGGTCGTCCTTGGCGTCTCCAAAACCCACCAGCGTCACCGCCCGTTCGGTCTTGTCGTGGCGCTTTATATAGTCGAACACCCGCGCCAGATCCTGACGTGCCTTGTTATCGAGCGTCGCGCTGCCTTCCTCGAAGCGGAAATTCACCGTCAGACGCTGGGCGTGACGGCTGAGGGATTGATAACCCTCAGGCATCAGCGCATTCGGCGCAACGCTTATGGCCTGCACGGTCTGACTGATAAAACCGTTGGCCGCGACGATCGCCTGGCCCTGACGACTTTGCGCGAACGTCACCAACGCCTTCGCCCAAGGATTGTTGCTTTCGGGTGGCAGATAGAAGAACAAGCGTCGCGACAGTGGATAGTCTTCGGTAGCGATCAGGCTGTTGAGCGGCAGCATGGATTGCGATGCGCCATCGGCAATCGCCACGGCTTTGGCTTGGCGCACATAAGGCAAACCGATGAAACCGATGCCTTGCGGATCCGCGCTGACGGCGTCGGATAATTGTTCGCTGGACTCAAACCTTTTCGCGGCGCTGTTCAGACTTTTCCCACGCCGGCTGAGGACCAATTCCTTAAACGTGTCGTAGGTGCCGGATTGATCATCCCGTGCATATAAATGAATCGCACCGCCACGACCGCCGAGGTCTTCCCAGGTTTTCACCTCGCCGGCAAAGATCCGCGCCAGTTGCTCGGTGTCCAGTTGCT
This sequence comes from Pseudomonas sp. rhizo66, assembly GCF_031931925.1. Lineage (NCBI taxonomy): Bacteria > Pseudomonadati > Pseudomonadota > Gammaproteobacteria > Pseudomonadales > Pseudomonadaceae > Pseudomonas > Pseudomonas sp. rhizo66. Next base: position 87,039 of record NZ_JAUJWZ010000018.1, on the reverse strand, counting down.
GCAGCGGATTGTCGGGATGAAGAATGATCGCCAGGCCATCAATGGCGATGACTTGTTCGGCGGCAGGGCTTTTCAGATCGCCCAGTGATTGCAGAGTCTGCAGCTCACTGTCCTTGATCTCGCGGGAAGACGCGGCCAGGTCGGCGCTGGCATTTTTCAACGCGGTGAAACCGGTGCTGGAACCGTGGGCGGCGACTTCAACGACCACGCGTTGACCTTCGCCGGTCTGGCCGACGATGCGCAGTTCGTTGGCGGTGTCGGGGGTTTCGCGGTGGATTTTCAGCAGGCCTTGCGCTTGCAGCAGGCCTTCGACCAGTGCCGGGCCGAGCTCGGCGCCGATGGTGTTGGAACCCTGAATACGCAATGCCGGGCCGTTTTCAGGAAGGGGCAGGGCAGCGGCAGAAACCGTCAGCCATGCACTCAAGAGAAAAACGCACAAAACACGCAGGGTCATGCCGGCACCGAATCAAGCCAAGGGGATTGCCGGGGAGATTAAGTCAGGCGCATGACCAAAAAATGACAGGCCAAAAGATCGCAGCCTTCGGCAGCTCCTACAGGGGAACGCATTCCAAATGTAGGAGCTGCCGAAGGCTGCGATCTTTTGATCCTGGCTGATATCAGCTGAGTTCAAGCCAGATCGGCGCATGGTCGGACGGCTTTTCCATCCCGCGCAATTCATAGTCGACACCGGCGGCCTTCACTCGCGGCAACAAACCATGGGACGCCAGAATCACATCGATGCGCAACCCGCGTTTTGGCTCATCTTCAAAGCCACGGCTGCGGTAGTCGAACCAGCTGAACATATCGGTCACGTCCGGATTCAGGTGACGGTAGCTGTCGGTCAGGCCCCAGTTCTTCAGGCGTGCCATCCATTCGCGCTCTTCCGGCAGGAAGCTGCACTTACCGGTTTTCAGCCAGCGCTTCATGTTGTCCGGGCCGATACCGATGTCGCAGTCTTCCGGGGAAATGTTCACATCGCCCATCACCACCAGCGGTTGTTCGTTATGGAACTGGTTTTCCAGCAGCGCTTGCAGATCGCTGTAGAAACGCTGCTTGGCGGGGAATTTGGTCGGGTGGTCGCGGCTTTCACCCTGGGGGAAATAGCCATTCATGATGGTCACCGGCACGCCATTGGCGTCGGCGAAGGTGCCCCAGATAAAGCGACGTTGGGCGTCTTCTTCGTCGGTGGCGAAACCTTTGTGGATGGCGATTGGCTCCTTGCGCGAGAGCATGGCCACGCCGTAATGGCCTTTCTGGCCGTGGAAATGCACGTGGTAGCCGAGGGCGCGGACTTCTTCGAGCGGGAACTGGTCGTCGTGGACCTTGGTTTCCTGCAGGCCGATCACGTCCGGCTGGTGTTTTTCGATCAGCGCTGCCAGCTGATGCGGACGGGCCCGCAGTCCGTTGATGTTGAAGGAAACGATCTTCATGGTCGGCAGTCCTGGCAAAAGGGCGATGCTAGCTGACATGGGGGAGATGGGCCAGTGTGGGACAAATCATTTTGGCCTGTGGGATTTGTAGCACCTGTCCCGGCCCCAATCGCTGGCAAGCCAGCTCCCACAGGTTTCTGTGGTGTATGTAAATGTTTTGAACGACGCAGACACTGTGGGAGCTGGCTTGCCAGCGATGAGGCCCTCCCAGTCGATGAAGATCCGAGGCTGGTCTAACCTGTCAGGGGAACCACCACATCCGCCCAAGGTTCGTACCAACAAGAGCGCCGCCATTTGAACGCGCCCCCGGGGAGAATCACTGCAATGCCTGAAAGCCAGACCGCCGTTGCCGACATCCACATGCTCGACCGCGGTTATTCCCGCGAAGCCCGCTCGTTGCTGTATCAGGCCTATCGCCACGAGCCGACCTTCGGCTACCTGTTCGAAGCTGAACGTCCCGGCTACGAACAGCGCGTACGCGCCACGGTGCGCGAGCTGGTCAAACAGCATTTTCTCCAGGACCTGCCGGCGATCGGCCTTTTGGTCAACGATCGCCTGATCGGCATCGCGCTGATCGCGCCGCCGCAACGGCGCCTGGGCATCACCGAAAGTTGGGCGTGGCGCCTGCGCATGGTGCTCAGCACCGGTTTCCGCTGCACCCGCCGCTATCTGGAATACCACGATGCCGTCGCCGCCTGCGTGCCCAGCGATTCCGTGCACATGCTGCCGCTGCTGGGCATTCATCCGCAGTTCCAGGGCAAACACTTCGGCGAACAATTGCTCACGGCGGTCCACAATTGGTGCGCCGTCGACGAAACCTCGCAAGGCGTGGTGCTCGACACTGGCAACCCGCGTTACCTGGAATTCTATAAAAGGCAGGGATACGAAGAGATCGGCGAAGTTGCGGTCGGGCCGGTGCGCGAACACGTGTTTTTCCACGCCAATCCGCAGGTGTTACAAACTGCAACAGCATAACAATCGAACTTCTGGGGAAATTTCCTGTTCTATCACGCTCCCAAGCCCGTGATAGCATCCGCGCCTATGAAGTTTCCAGGAAGATTTACCAGTGGCGTGCTCATGCTGTTAACCAGCTGCGCGGCGCTGGCGCAAAGTGAATTGGACGTGCGGATCAAACCGTCCAACGATGAACTTAAAGCCAATATAGAAGGCTATATCGGCAGCCTCGGCGACCGTGACGAAGGAGCCCTGCAGCGCTTCAGTCGCGGTGCTGAAGAGCAGGCGCGCAAAGCGGCGCAGGCGTTGGGCTACTACCAGCCGCAGATCGAAAGTGACGTCAAGGGCGGCGACAAACCGCGCCTGGTGTTGAACATCGATCCCGGCGAGCCGATTCACCTGCGCAACGTCACCATCCGTGTCGACGGCCCGGCGGCCTCCCTCAAATCCTTTCGTGTACCGAGAAGCGACGCGCTCAAGTCCGGCGCGGTGCTCAACCATGGGCGTTATGAAGACGCCAAAAGACTTATTCAGAATCAGGCCTCGCGCTTCGGTTTTTTCAGTGGCCGTTTCACCAGTCAAAAACTCATGGTCGACCCGCGCGCCGGGGTGGCCGACATCGAACTGATCTACGAAAGCGGCCCGCGTTATGCGCTGGGCAAAGTCAAATTCGAAGGCGACACGCCGTTCGACGAAGACCTGCTGCAACGCATGGTGCCGTTCAAGGAAGGCGAACCCTACGACTCCGAGCTGATCGCCGAATTGAACCGCGATCTGCAATCGAGCGGTTATTTTGAAGGCATACGCGTCGATGCCGCACCCACTGCGGCAAAAAACGATGTGATCCCGGTCGACGTCAAACTCGACACGCGCAAGCCCCGCACCATGGGCCTGGGCCTCGGTTATTCGACCGACGTCGGGCCACGCATCAAAGCCAACTGGACGCGCCACTGGGTCAACCCGCAAGGCGACAGCTATGGCTGGGAAGCCGAACTCTCGGCGCCACGGCAAAACGTCGGGCTGTTCTATGACATCCCGCTCGACCCGCCACTGACCGATAAATTGCGTTGGGCCGGCGGTTATCAGTTCGAAGACATCGACGGTTCCGACACGCTCAGCAAGCTGCTGACCTTCGGCCCGGAATGGCACAGCAAATTACCGAGCGGCTGGCAGCGAGTGATCTCGCTGAAATGGCAGCGCGAAGAGTACGAACTCGGTGACGACTCCGGCCTGAGTACCTTGCTGATGCCCGGCATCAGTTATTCGTACCTGAAAAGCGACAACCGCATCGACCCGCACAACGGCTATCGCCTGAGCTTCGAAAGCAAAGTGGCGAAGGAAGGCCTCGGCTCGGACAACAACCTTCTGTATGGCACGGCGCTGGTCAAAGGCCTGACCACGGTGTTCGACAAACACCGCTTGCTCGGTCGCGTGCAGGTCGGCGGCAGCGCCACCAACGGCTACAACTCGATCCCGCCGTCGCTGCGCTTCTTCGCCGGTGGCGATCAAAGCGTGCGCGGTTACGACTACCAGAGCCTGTCGCCGAAAAACTCTGATGGCGATCGAATCGGCGGCCGCTACATGGTCGCCGGCAGCGTCGAGTATCAATACTCGATCGCCGAGAAATGGCGCGTCGCGACCTTCGTCGACCAAGGCAACTCCTTCAATAAACTCGAACTGCCGAACCTCAAGACTGGTGTCGGTATTGGTGTGCGCTGGGTTTCGCCGGTGGGGCCGATCCGCCTCGACCTGGCCCACGCACTCGACGACGATGGCGGCATCCGGCTGCACTTTTCCATGGGGCCTGAGCTGTGAAGCGTGGTTTGAAAATTACGGCGCTGGCGTTGTTGGCGCTGGTGTTGTTGATTGTGTTGAGTGTCACCGCCGTACTCGGCACGGCGGCCGGCAGCCGCTGGGTGCTGGGCCTCGTACCGGGTCTGACAGTGGAGAATTTCCAGGGTCGCCTCGGCGGGCAATGGAGCGCCGATCATCTGCTGTGGCAGCAGGACAGCAGCCGCGTTGAACTGAACAAGGCAATCTTCGCCTGGTCGCCGCTGTGCCTGACGCGCATGACGCTGTGCATCGAACAGCTCAAGGCTGATCAGGTCATTCTGCAATTCCCGCCGAGCGAAGAAACCACTGAAAGTGGCCCGATCAAACTGCCGGATCTGCAATTGCCGGTGGCCATCGAACTGGGCGACGTGGAGGTCGGTAGCCTGCTGTTCAACGGCAGCGAACAGCTCAAGGGCTTGCAACTGGCGGCGCACTGGACCGCCAAGGGCATGCAGATCGACAGCGTGAAATTGCAGCGCGACGAGCTCAGCCTGAACCTGTCCGGCACTCTTGAACCGAGCGGCAACTGGCCGCTGAACATCGCCGGTGACCTGACGCTTCCGTCACCGGGCACGGGGCCGTGGACGCTGGCGTTGAAGATTGACGGCGACCTGTTGAAAACCCTCAACCTGCACGCCGATAGCCGGGGCTACCTCGACGGCCAGTTGAGCGGTGAATTGCAACCGCTGGTGGAAAACCTGCCGGCCAAGGTGCGCATCACTTCCGACGCGTTCAAGCCGAGCGCCGACCTGCCGGACACGCTGCAACTCAATCAATTGGTACTGACCGGTGAAGGCGACCTGAAAAACGGTTACCAGCTCAACGGCAACGCCACGCTCCCGGCCGACAAGGGCCCGGTCGCGCTGCTGCTCAAAGGCAAAGTCGACGCCAGCGGCGCGCAGATTGCCGGCCTCGACCTGACGGCCAACGACAAGCAAAGCCTCAAACTCACCGGCAGTGTCGACTGGAGCAAAGGCCTCAGCGCCCAAGCCAATATCAACTGGCAGGACTTTCCGTGGCACCGGCTCTATAACGAAATTGACGAGCCACAAGTGGCTTTGCGTACCTTCACGGGCGAAGTTTCCTACACCGATGGTCAGTACCTCGGCAACTTCGCCGCTGCACTGGATGGCCCGGCGGGCGCGTTTACCTTGAGCAGTCCGTTTAGCGGCAGCCTGAAACAGATCGCCTTGCCGCAACTGACAATGGAAGCCGGGCAGGGCAAGGCCGAAGGGCACGTCAACGTACAGTTCGCCGATGGCATCGCCTGGGACACCGCGCTGGAACTGTCGGCTCTCAACCCGGCGTACTGGGTCGCCGAATTGCCGGGCACGTTAGCTGGACCGCTGAAAAGCACGGGCGAAATGAAAAACGAACGCCTGAGCCTGACCGCCGACCTTGACTTGAAAGGCAAACTGCGCGGGCAACCGGCGATCCTCCAGGCCAAGGCTGACGGCGCTGGCGAACAGTGGAACCTCAACGCCCTGCAAATCCGCCTCGGCGACAACAGCATTAACGGCAAGGGCAGCCTGCAGCAGAAACTCACCGGGCAGATCGACATCAAGCTGGCGCGTTTGGCCCAGCTCTGGCCGCAGCTGCGCGGGCAGGTCAACGGTCAGGTCAATGTGGCCGGTACGTTGAAAGCACCGCAGGGCAAACTCGACCTGCAAGGATCGCAACTGGCGTTCCAGGACAATCGCCTGCAAAGCCTCAACCTCGACGCCACGCTCGACAGTGCACAACGGGCGAAGATCGATCTGAAAGGCAGCGGCATTCAGGCCGGCGACACCAGCCTGGGTGTGTTGACCGCCAGTGCTCAGGGCGATATCAAAAACCAGAAACTCAACCTCGACCTGATCGGGCCGAAGCTGAAACTAGCCCTTGGTCTGGATGGCAATCTGGACAAAGGCAACTGGCGCGGTCGTCTGGCCAGCGGCGATATTCAGGCCGGTGGCCAGGACTGGAAACTGCAAAACCCGGCCAAACTCGAACGCCTCGCTGACGGCAAAATCAACTTCGGCGCGCATTGCTGGATGTCCGGCAATGCCAGCCTGTGCGGTGAAGATCAACGGCTGATGCCGGAGCCGAAACTGCGTTACCACCTCAAGCAGTTCCCGATTGAAAGTCTGGCGCAATGGCTGCCGAAAGACTTCGCCTGGCAAGGCAAGCTCAACGCCGACCTGCAACTGGACCTGCCGGCCAGCGGGCCCAACGGCGTGGTCAGCGTCGACGCCAGCGGCGGCACCTTGCGCATGAAGGAAAAGGATCAGTGGCTGGATTTTCCGTACCAGACCCTGAAACTCACCAGCAAACTGACGCCGAAACGCGTCGACACTGAACTCAACTTCGTCGGTGGCAAACTCGGCGAGTTGCTGGTGCAGGCGCAGCTCAATCCGCTGCCGAAAAACAAACCACTGAGTGGTTCGTTCCGCCTCTCCGGGCTTGATCTTTCGGTGGCGCGGCCGTTTGTTCCGATGGTCGAAAAACTAACCGGGCGCCTGAATGGTAGCGGCACCATTTCCGGCGGATTGCTGGCGCCGTTGGTCAACGGCACCGTGCAGCTCAGCGACGGCGAAGTGTCCGGTGCCGAGTTGCCGATGGAACTGCAGAATCTGCAACTTACCGCCCTGATTGCCGGCGAATCGGTGCGCCTCGATGGCGGCTGGAAAAGTGGCAAGAGCGGGCAGGGCAGCCTCAACGGTAACGTCGCCTGGGGCCAGGCACTGATGGTCGATCTGGCGCTCAAGGGCACGCAATTGCCGGTCACCGTCGAGCCTTATGCCAAGCTGGAAGTGGCGCCGGACCTGAAGATTTCCATGGCCGGCGACGAGCTGAAAATCGCCGGCAAAGTGCAGGTGCCCCGAGGCGAAATCACCGTGCGTGAGTTGCCGCCATCCACGGTGAAAGTCTCCGATGACACGATCATCGTCGGTGCGCAGACCGAAGAGGGCAAGCCGCCGATGGCGATGAAAATGGACATCGACGTGGTGGTTGGCGAAGACAAACTGGCCTTCGCCGGATTTGGTCTGACCGCCAACGTGCAAGGTCATGTGCACATCGGCGACAACATGGACACCCGTGGCGAACTCTGGCTCAACGATGGCCGCTACAGTGCCTACGGCCAGCGCCTGCAAGTGCGCCGTGCACGTCTGTTGTTCGCCGGCCCCCTCGATCAGCCGTATCTGGACATCGAAGCGATCCGTCAGACTGACGATGTGATCGCCGGTATTCGCCTCAGTGGCAGCGCCGAGCAACCGACCACGCAGATCTTCTCCGAGCCGGCGATGAGCCAGGAGCAGGCGTTGTCCTATCTGGTGCTCGGCCGTCCGCTGAGCACCAGCGGCGAGGACAACAACATGCTCGCGCAAGCGGCGTTGGGTCTGGGCTTGATGGGCAGTTCCGGGGTTACCAGCGGTCTGGCCAAGGATCTGGGGATTCAGGACTTCCAGCTCGACACGGCGGGCAGCGGCGATGCCACCAGCGTGGTGGCCAGCGGCAATATTACCGAGAAGCTCAGTTTGCGTTATGGCGTGGGCGTGTTTGAACCGGCCAGCACCATTGCGCTGCGTTACAAGCTGAGCAAGAAGGTCTATGTCGAGGCGGCGAGTGGCGTGGCCAGTTCGCTGGATATCTTCTACAAGCGCGATTTCTAGATCGCGCTTTCTCCTGAACCGAGTCGCTTCAATCGCTGGCAAGCCAGCTCCCACAGGTTTCTCTGGCGTACATGAATGTTTTGTACGGCATCAACCCTGTGGGAGCTGGCTTGCCAGCGATGGCGTCTTCTCAGTCAGCCACTGGCGCGCGGCACACCAGCGAAGCTCGCTCGTAATTCAACGCCTTGTCACGCTCGGGCAGTGCATACGACGCCTCGCAGCGCTGGCCTTGCCAGTTGATGGTCAGGGTGCCGGCGTCGTCCGCGACCAGCGCCAGTGCCTTGCCGCTCGGGTCGGAGATCGCCAGTTGCTTGCCGGCGGCGTCTTCCAGTGACGCCCCAAACGGAATTGGCTGGTGCTGCGCATCGAACAGGGCGAATTGCACCCGCCGCCCGGTCTTGCTCGCGTAGCGCGCCAGCACCACGGCACCACGGCGCGGCACCACTTGCCGGGTGGCGTTTTCAATTTCGAAATCACCGCCCAGATCTCGGGTATCGAGGCTGATCCAGTTGACTCGATACGGCTGCGCATTGGACACCACGGCGTAGCCATTGCCAGCGGTTTTGGCCCCGGAGAAGCTGGCGATCTTCACGCCTTCGACACCCTCGACCTGCGCCAATGCGAAAGTCTCACCGACGGTCTGCCCAAGGTTGATCCCGCCAGCGTGGCCGACAATCGAACCGGCAACGTTGAGATTCTGCGCATTGTAGCCACGGCCCTGGCTGTAACCGGCACTGATGTCCATCATCGAGGTCCGTGTGCTGAGGTTGGCCGAACCCGTGCTGCCGCCGTTGCGACTGTTGCCGCCCTGCACCGAGTAATAGGTATCGCTGTCTTCGGACAAATAGCCGTTGATGCCCACCTGGGTGCTGCTGGTGTCCTTCTGCGTACTGGCCGAAACGAAGGCCCTCGGCGCGCGCGGTTTCGAGCCCAGCGGAAACGACACTGAGAGATTGAACAACGTGTCGTTGTTCGCCGGCCCATAGTTGCCGACGTCCTTGGTGTAAGTCGCGCTGAGGTTGTAGCTGACCTCGCCCCAATAATTGCTGTAACCGGCCGACAGGCTCTGCGAACCGCCGCGTCCCCAGTAGCGCTGGTCGCTGGCGTTGAGGTAGATGCTGCCGAACTGCTGATTGCGCCCCAGGCTCTGGTTGACGGTCAGGTCGGTGCGGGTTTTCGAATTACCGATACGCTGCTCGCCCTCGCGGCTCAGTTCCTCGACGTGTTCGCTCAAGGTGCGATAGCCCTCGGTTGAATAGCGATAGGCCGCGAGGGTAAAGTTGGTGTCGGTGCCGGTGAACGTTTTGGCATACAACGCGCGCAAGCTGTTGCCCTTGACGGTCCGGCCAGAGGTGCGGCTGTTGGAGTGAGTCAGGTCGAGCGAGACGGCACCGATCGCCGTATTGCGCCCGGCCCCGACCGAGAACGCCTGGAAATTCTCGGTGGCCTGAGTACCAACAATCGCCGACAGGTTACTGCTGACGCCATAAGCCACCGTGCTGCTGATAAATTCCGGCGTCTGCTGGTCATCGCTGTTGCTGTTGTAGCGGCCCGCCGAAACGCTGTACTTCAGTTGGCCTTCGCGCACCATGATCGGCAGGCTGGAAAACGCCTGCACCGTCACCCGGCGTCGACCGTCGGCTTCGATCACCGTGATTTCCAGATCGCCGTTGGAGCCGCTGGGATAGATGTCGCTGATCTCGAACGGCCCGGGCGGCACGTTGGTGGTGTAAAGAATGTAATTGTTCTGGCGAATCTCTACGGTGGCGCTCGACTGCGCAATGCCACGAATCACCGGCGCATAGCCGCGCTCGCTGTCGGCGCGCATGCCGTCGTCCGAGGCCAGTTTCAAGCCGCGATAGCGCACGCTGTCGAACAGGTCGGCGTCGGAGAAAATATCCCCGGCACTGAACTGGCCCTTCAACGCGGTGACGTCATGTTGCAGATAGCTGCGGTTGCTCTTGAACGTGCTCGGCTGGCCGGTGCTGCTGTTGAAGTTGGACTCATTGCGCAGGCGCCAGCCGCCGAGGTTGATGCCGTTGCGCAGGCCAACGTTATGGGCAAACGTGGTGTCGGCGTTGGTGCTGTTGCGATTGCTGCTCAGTTGATAGTTGATGAACGCCGCTGGCACGCCTTCGTCCCACAGCGCCGGATCGACGTAGCCGCGGCGACCGCGCTCCATGGCGCTTTGCGGCACGCTGACCAGCAAACGCAGACGCGGCACGTCGTAGCGCACAGTGGCGTGATCGATCAGCGCGGGCAGGTCGAGGCAGGCATCCGCGTCAGCCTCGCCGAGCTTGCCGCTGGCCTGCAGCCTGGCGAGGTCGACGCCCACTTGCTTGAGCATGTCCAGGGTCAGGCAGGCTTCAACCTTGTTGCGCTCGGGATCACGGCGGAAATCGATATCGCGGCGGCCCACCAACATGTCGTTGGCGTACAGGTCGACCCGGTAAGTGCCGGGGAGTACGCGGCTGCCGGCGAGCAGCGATTGCAGATCGACGGCGGACGTCGTGCCTTGCAGAAACGATGTATTGAATTGTTCATCGCCATCGGCCAGGCAGGTTGTGCTGAAGACCAGAGCAAACGAAAACGGCGCCAGGCCATCGCGCTTGAGTAAAAACATGCAGGAACCCTATATCACCTCCGATACGAACTAACGGAGCGAAGAGAAATACAGTGAAAGTGCGGCTGTTAAAGCGGCACGCGAGTTATGGCGTTTGTTTATCCAGACTGGCGCTCACTTCGGCGCTGCTGGAAAGTTGCGCGACATAACGGTCGCGGGCGCCATAGTCGTTGATGCTGCTGAATAGCAAACGTGGCGAATTGATTGCGTGAAGTTGTTTGAGTACGAACTCTTTTTGTTCGCCTGGGGCGATCATCATTGAATCAAACGGGTGCTCGCCGGTTGCCCCCGATTGCACGGTGATATCGGCAATCGACACGTGATACAGCCCTGGATTTTTTACCTGCAGCACACTTTTACCGGCACGCTCGCTCAGCTTCCAGGTCAGCTCGGCCGGGGCTTGATAGGCGTTGTTTTTCAAACCGGCAGGGCGGAAGAACACCTTGATGCGTTGACGCACCGCCAACTGCAGGGTATTGGCCGTTTTTGCCGATTGCGGGATTTCCTGCACGTTCAGCCACACCACCGACTCTCGGTCTTTGGGCATGCCGGTGCCTTCGTAAATAACCCGCAATATCTGCTGCTCATCACCACTGACACGCACCAGCGGCGGGGTGACGGCGAAAGGCACCGTGCCGGCCGCGTCGCTGTCGGTGTCGACCCAAGACTGAATCAACACGTCTTCGCCGCTGTTACGCACGGTGATGCCGGCTTCTTTATGCTTGCCGTCGAAGATCAGCCGGGTGCTGCTCAAAGAGATGCCGGCCATGGCCTGATTGACGACGAACAGGCCCAGAAGGCCGACGCAAAGGGATAGGGAATGACGTAAAGACATGAACAATTACCGCGCAGACAGAAAGGAAGTGCAGGGCCGGTCGGCCCCGCACAGTGCTCGCTACAGCGCGCGATTTATTCGTATTGCAGGGTGAACGGCAGGGTCGCGTCGCCACGGCCGGCTACCGCCAGTTTCGGGTCAACGGTGGTGACGTAGGCTGCCGAGAATTTCAATGTGGTGTTGCTGTCCTGCAGGGTGTTTTCAATGCGGGCGGTGGTCGGCGAAGTCAGGTCGATCACGGCGCCATTGGCATCGAGCAGAGCGATGCCGATGCCTTTCGCAGAACCCAGGCCGTCGATCAGTTTCAAGACCTTGGTACCGGTTTCGATGCCCGAGCCTGCGCCCTTGGTCGGTTCAAAGATCATCGCCACTTTGGTTCCGGCGTTGCAGTTGATCTTCATGTCGAAGTTCTCGACGCTCAGCGTACCGTTGCCTTTCGGCGCAGTCGCGGTGCCCATGTCCTTGATCGACACCTCGCCCATGTTTACCGAAATGGTTTTGTCCTTGCCGGCGCCTTCCACCGAGCAGGCATCGTTGTTGATGGTGCCGGTGAAGTTGATAGTGCCAGTGCCTGCCTTGGTCGGCACGACGGGATCGGCGGCAAGGACATTACCGGCAGCGAAGATCGACAGGGCGAGAAGTGTGCGAGACAGCGTTTTCATGTTGCTTTTCCATTGTTGGGGTTAAAGCAACACAATAAAACCCGGGTTCCCGGTGGAACATCAGACGATTCCTAGATGCGCGGATGTTACGTCGAAGTGCAGAGTCGTTTATTTGAACAAGTTGCGTTCGATGCAATAAGCCAGTAACGCCTGATTGCTATTTACTTCAAGTTTGCGCATGGCTGAAATTTTTTGCGTACTGATGGTTTTGGCACTTCTGTTCAATCCCCTGGCAATTTCGTTAACGCCCTGGCCTTGAACGAACAGCCGCAGAATTTCATGTTCCTTGGGCGACAGTCGGGAAAAGCGTTCATCCAGATCGGCGCCATCGTTCAGCACGGACGTGGGGGCTGGTTCTTTGTGGCGTACCCGGCTGCCTTTGGCAATGGCTTTGAGCGCCACTTCTATTTCAGCGTGCAGCTGGCTTTTCTGAATCACCGCCAGCACACCGAGTTCCTGCAGGCGGGTCAGGATCAGAGGATTGGAAATCATGGTCAGGACCAACACCCTCACTTCGGGAAAATGCCGGGTCACGTATTCCACCAGCTTCAGGCCGTCACCGTAGCGCGAGTCACCGGGCATATTGAAATCGGTGATCAACAGGTCCACCGCCTGAGACTTCAGCAACTCGATCAAGCCATCGGGACACACTGCCTCGCCCACCACGTTGAAGCGTCGGTCACGCTCGACCAGTTCCCGTACCCCCAAAAGGACAATGGGATGATCATCGGCGATGACAACGTTGAAGGTTTCCATGGGTGCTTTATCCAGAGTGAAATTATTCGAGGGTGTCGAGCAGGTCGGTCAGACGCGCCAGCTGTTGGCGCACTTGCAAGGCCAGCGCCGGAGTGATCGCCATGCCGGTCAGGCGACATTCCAGCTCGACCAGTGCGCTGGCCAGGGCCTCGACCCGCACGGCGCCGAGTGCCCCGGCCATGCTGTGCAATTGCTGTGCGACGCTGCTGGCGTTGGCCGCATCCAGCGCGGTCAGTGTGGTCTGAACGTCGCGGCGCAGGGTTGCGACGAACAGCTCGCGCATTTTCGGTGAGAGGGTCGGCGCGGCGTCTGCCACCGGCGCGATCACTGTCTGGCAGTGGCTTTGCAGCTGCGTGCGCAGTGTCGCCAGGTTCAGCGGCTTGACCATCCATGCGTTCATGCCGACAGCGGCGCAACGTTCACCTTCTTCGCGCAGGGCATTGGCGGTGACGCCGATGATCGGCAGCGTCGCATCCTGCTGGCGCAGTGCGGCGGCCAGTTGGTAGCCGTTCATGATCGGCATGTTGACGTCGGTCAGCAGCAGATCGAAGCGTCCGGGTGCCCATTGCACCAGCGCCTGTTCGCCATTGGCGGCGACGACTACCGAACAGCCCAGCGCCTCCAGTTGTTCCTTGATGATCGCCGCGTTGATCGTATTGTCCTCGGCCACCAGTACGCGCAGGTTCAGCGCTCGGCTGTTTTCCTGCTGCGCAGGCACACGCGGGTGACTGGCGCCGTGCCGGGCCAACGCAATTGCCCAGCCAATTGCACGTACATCGTCCGCATCGACTTGCCAGCCGCTGCCGCTCACCCGCGCCGGATTGGGCCCGCCTGCAGTGGCGAGGATACGCGGGCCATCGAACACGCTGGCGTTAGCCAGGGGCGCAAGGTCTACCAGCAGCGCCGCGGAGGGCGGCAGCTCGTTCGTCACCAAGCGGCAATCAAGGCCAAAACGCTCAAGCCAGGCGCTCAGATGCTGCGCCAGTTCGGCCACCGGTGCCCGTACATAAATGGCAGCGCCGCCGGGCACAAACGATGGGCAATCGGCAAGACTGCCAGGGGCGCAATCGAGGGTCAGTTGCAAGTTGAAGCGGCTGCCCAGTCCCGGCTCGCTGACCACGTTCAACTGACCTTGCATCAACTCACACAGCCACTTGCAAATGGCCAGACCCAACCCGGCGCCGGCATGACTGTCGGCTTCGTTGACTTGATAGAACGGGTCGAACAACTGCTGTTGCTGCGCTTGGGAAATGCCCACACCCGAATCGCTGACCTGCCACTGCACCTCGGCGCGACCGCCCGCGTTTTGCAGCACACGAACGCGCATGACCACACGGCCATTGTCAGTGAACTTGATGGCGTTGCTCAGCAAGTTATTGAGGATCTGGCGAATGCGCTGCGCATCACCGAGCAATTGATCCGGCAGCGCCGCATCGATGCAGGCATACAGTTGCAAACCTTTGCCACGGGCAAACGCGCCGAAGCTGCGTACGACGTCTTCGGTCAGCTCCAGCGGACAAAACGGCTGAAGCTCGAGATTCATTTGCCCAGCCTCGATTTTCGACACGTCCAGCACGTCGCTGATCAGCTTGAAGAGACTGGCCGACGAGCGCTGGATGGTGTCCAGATAGGCCTGTTGACGCGGGTTCAGCGTGGTCAGACCGAGCAGTTCCAGCGTGCCGAGCACGCCATACAGCGGCGTGCGGATTTCATGACTCATCGTCGCCAGAAACCGACTCTTGGCCTGATTCGCCGAATCAGCGGCCTGGCGCGCAACCTCAAGCGCCGCCGCGTCTTCGACATGCCGGGTCACATCGTGCAATGCACACAGCCAGGCGTCCTGGCCCTGATAACGGGTGGCGACGAAGGCGACATGCAAATGCCGACCGCCAATCTCCAGTTCGGCATGGCCTTGGCCGGTCGCTGTCTGCCGGTCGAGCAGGTTGATCAGTTCGCGGGTGTCGTGCCATTGCTGAGCGCGCTGGTTCTCCAGCAATACCTGATGATCGCGGCGACTTATCACGCACAGGCCGGTGGGCGCGGTGTCGATGACCGCGCGGCTGAACGCTTCGCTTTCGGCGATGCTCGCGTGGGCACTTTGCGCGGGAAGGATAACGCGCTGGGTGTACCAGCGATTGAGTGCCCGGCCACTGCCGAGCAGGGCGAGCACGAGAACCAAAAGGCACAGCAATGGCCACAGCGCGTAATCGAGAAAGCTCTGCACACTGATCACGTAAATCGCCGTCCACGGACGTTCGCCGGGGCTGGTCAGCTTGAACACCAGGCCATCAGCGGTCAGATTCGTGCCTTCATTGAGCACTTGATCGGGCTTCAGCGCACCGATCAACACCGTACCGTCGGGCGTGATCAGGGTGAAGTCGTCGTAAATCGACCACTTCATCAAACGCTCGATGTTGTTGACCTGAGACAGTTTCAGCAGCGCGCCGACCACCGCCCAGGAGTTGGCGCCTTCGATGGCCCGCGTCGTTTTGCTCAGATTGATCCGCACGTAGGCCAGCAGAGTCGGGGTAACGTTGTCCTCCTCGGCGAACGCGTAGGGCACCCAGTGAACCTGCGCTGAAGTCTGCGTGCGCCGTTGCATGCTCATCCGGGTCATGAGCTCGACGAAGTTGCTTATCTGCGTCGGCCCTGCACCACGCAAACGGCCGGCGGCGGGCACGGCGATATCGAAATTGTCCGGCCCGTTGAGCAGGATCACCTGCGGCGACTGGTAATGCGAGGCTGCCCAGAAGGCGCTGTAATAAGCTGCCAGATAGCTGCCGAGGGCAAACACCTTGGGGTGCTGGCTGGGGGCGATTCGCTCCGGATCGATCTTTACGCTGAACGGCAGCGAAAACGGCAGCCCACGGCCTTCGTAAATGTTCGGCCCTTCTTCGGGCAAAAGCTTTTGGACAACCGGCGGCGTCACAGCCTCGGCAAAGTACACACCCTTGGCGCTGGCCCTTGAGATCGCGTCGAGAAAGGCTTCCTGCTCGCGAACGTTTTCCATCAGTCGGGCGAAGTGGAACTGCAGGGTATCGCGCTGTTCTTCCACCATGCGCTGCACGCCCAGATAACTGATGCCCAGCAACAACAGGACCAGCGCACCGAGCACCAGCAAGCTTTTGTTCAGGCGTAGCGAACTGCTGGCGAGTCTTTCCAGAAATGCGTTGGGCTGGGGCATTACAACGCCTGATCAGGCAAAGTGGAAAAGTGTCTGGACACAAAGACCTCGGTGGCAAACGGTATCGTCAACAGCGTCTGGGGTTCACCAGGCATTGGCCGGTCCATCATGGGTCAGCAACTGCTGGAACTGCTCCGCAGACACGGCGTGGGAGATCAGGAAACCCTGAACCTGAGTGCAGTCGATCTTACGCAACAGAGCAAGTTCTTGCGCGGTTTCCACGCCTTCGGCGACCACCGTCAGGCCCAGTTGCCGACCGAGGGTGACAATGCTGGTCAGCGCCTGGGCCAGTTCGGCGTTGCTGTTGCAACCCTGCACCAGCGCGCGGTCGATTTTAAGCTCGGTGAAAGGCGCCGACACCAGATTCATGTAAGAACTGTAGCCTTTGCCGAAATCATCCTGAGACAAACCGAAACCCTTGATCCGCAAGCGGCAGGCGCCGGCGTAGAAATTACTGATGTCATCAGGCACCGAGCATTCCATCAGCTCGAAACAGATCCGCGCCGGCAGGCCTTCATGTTGCAGCACGAAAGCGAGGATCCGGTCGGGCAGATCATGGCTGTTAAGCAGGTGCGTGGGCAGATTGATTGACACCGGAATGTCATAGCCCTGCTGGCGCCATACGGTTTGCGCGGCAATCGCCTGTTCCAGCATTCGCCAGAGCAGCCGCTCTTCGAGGTCATAAGCAATCAGCGCCGGTAGAAATGCCCCCGGCAACAGCGTGCCATGTTCGGGATGCATCCAGCGCACCAATGTTTCGGCGGCGACGATGCGGCCATTGTCCAGCGCCTTCTTGGGTTGGAACCAGGCCTGTAATTCACCCTTGTCCAAGGCATGCACAATACTTTGCCGATCAATGCCGGGCTGCGTCGCGACCGGGCCGGCCTGGCGCAGCGTTTGTAACTGCTCGATCAGACAACGCAGGGCAGCGCTGTTGACCGGTTTGGAAATCAGCCCGATGACTTTGACCTGCAGGTTGCTCGCCACCAGGCTCGCACCCATCAGCATGCGCCGCGAGGCAGCGCTCATGATCGCCAGTGCCGGGCGCGAGGGCTGCGCGGCCAGGCCCTGGATGAACTGCACGCCGTCCATGCCCGGCATCAGCAGATCGGTGAGGACCAGATCGAATTTGCGGTTTTTCAGGCGCCGCAAGGCTTCTTCGCCGTCCCGGGCAAACTCCAGATCGAACACGCCCAGCTCGTTGAACAGGTTCTGCAAGTACAGGTGCTGGAACGGATGATCTTCGACAATCAGCAGGCTAGAGGACTTCATGGGCGACTCGTTCGTAGGGAGCCAGGATGGTCGACAAGGCTCTTAGCGTAAAAGGTTTGACCAGGCAGTGGTTCATGCCGGCCGCCAGGCACAGGGCCTCTTCACCGCGCAGGGCATTGGCGGTGGCGCCGATGATCGGCGTGGTGCAGCCGAGGCGGCGCAAGGCTTTGGCCAATTCATAACCGTTGAGTCGTGGCATGTTGACGTCGCTGAGCACGACATCGAAGGTGTCGTCCTGCCACAGCGACAAGGCCTCTTCGCCATCGCTGGCCAGCGCTACCGTGCAGCCCAACTCTTGCAACTGGTCGCGCAGGATCAACTGGTTGATTGCATTGTCTTCGGCCACGAGGATGTGCAGATGCAGCGGCGCCAGTGCCTGGGTTTCTGCCTGTTGCGGATGCTCGATGCTCTGGCCGCCCTGAGCCTGGCGCACGGCCTGGCGGATCGCGGCCAGGTCACTCAGATTCGCCACCCAGCCTTTGCCCGTGCATTGCGGCTCACAGGCCGCATCGCCACTGGCCAGTACCCGCGGCCCTGACCAGTGCAGTTCGCCGCGCGGCTCCATCGGTGCCGGGTACAGTTCCAGCAACACGCCAGCGTCGGCAGATTCGTGGTTGTCCGGCGCGCCGAGGTGCGGTCGGGCGCCCCAACGGCGCAGCCAGCCAGCGAGGCTTTCAGCCAGTTCGCGTACCGGCGACACCACGTAAACGGTTTCACCCGCCAGCTTCGGCGCTGCTGCGGGCAATCCGCTGCCCGCGCGCTGCTCCAGTGGCAAGGTCAGGGAAAAACTGCTGCCCAGCCCCGGTTCACTGACCATGCGTAGCGTGCCGTTCATCAAGTTTGTCAGCCGCAGGCAGATCGGCAGGCCCAAACCGGTGCCCGCGACTGCATGGCTATTGCCCTGGGTCTGATAGAACGGTTCGAAGATAAATGCCTGATCTGAATGGGCAATACCGCGACCGGTGTCCGACACCTGCCATTGCACGCACACGCGCTCGCCATCACGGGACAGCGTTTTGACCCGCAACACCACGCGTCCGGAGTCGGTGAATTTGACCGCGTTGCTCAACAGGTTATTGAGAATCTGCCGCACCCGGCTGACATCGCCCACCAGACTGTCGGGCAGTTGCGGATCAAAGCATGCATACAGCTGCAAACCTTTGCTCTGCGCCGCCGCCGCGTACCCCTGCACCACCTCCTGTGCCAGCGCAACGATGGAAAAGTCGCTCAGCTCCAGCGCCAGTTGCCCGGCCTCTATTTTCGACACATCAAGCACATCGCAGATCAATTGCAGCAGGGTCGCGGACGAGCCTTCGATCGCGCGCAAATAGCTTTTCTGCTGGTTGTCGAGCCGGGTGCGGGCGAGCAGTTCAAGGGTGCCGAGCACGCCATATAACGGCGTGCGGATTTCGTGGCTCATGGTCGCGAGAAACAGGGTTTTTGCTTCGTTGGCGGCATCGGCTGACTGGCGCGCCTGCTCCAGCGCCGCTTCGATTTGCCGGCGCGCGCTGATATCGCTGAAGGCGCAAAGCAATACGTCTTCGCCTTTGTAACGGGTCGGCGCGCAGCTCAGGTACAGGTGCCGGCCATCAGCGGTGTCGATATAGTCGGTCAGGCAGGGCGCATTGTCGTCAAACGCAGCGCGAATCCAGCCGGGGCCCAGTTGCTGGCTGCACGTGCCCAGCCATTGTTGGGCAAGGGTATTTTCCAGTACCACCTGGCCATCGCTGCGGCGCAACACGCAGAGTGCCACGGGGGCGGTCTGGATCACGTCGCGGCTGAACAGCTCGCTTTCCACCAGCGCCTGAATCCGGTGCAGTGTCGGCGTGATGAAGCGATGTTCCAGACGCCGGGTCAGCAGACACACCAGGCTGATGCTCGCCAGACAGAACACCAGTGCGCCGAGCATCTGCGGCCACAGGGCCCAAAGCACCGCCAGCAAGTCGATGGAGTAGGTGAGTTGCCAGTCCGATGACTTGAGCTGTTTGCGCAATACCAATTGCTCGGGCAGCCAGCCGTCGCCGACGAATCCGAAGAAATCCTGCTGGCGCAGCAGTGGCAGATCCTGCCCGGGGGGCGGCTTGTGGCTGTTGCTGAAGAGCGGCATCCCTTGCGAGTTGAACATGGTGAACTCGCCGGCGCTGTGGTCGCTCAGCGCATTGGAGACTTCACGGTCATCCATTTCCAGACCGAGCCAGCCGGAATCGGGATCGCGATCATCCAGTCGAATGAAGATGTACAGCTGCGAGTGCCCTTCCAAGTTGTGGGTCAGCCAGATTTCTTTGAGGGCGCTGGCGTTGTCGCGTTTGAAGGTTTCCAGGCGATCAAGCATCGCGCGTGGAAAATCGCCAGCCATGGGCGTCGTGTTGTACAGGCGCCACACCTGCGCCTCGGCGCCGCTGCTGACGTAGAGCAGATTCAATTTGCGCGCTTGCAGATAGTCGCGCATGCGCTGGGTCAGCCAGATGCTCCATTGCTTGCCTGGGGTTTGTCCCAGCAGCAGCCGGATTTCTTCCTCGGACAGCGGCGCGCTCAACGCGGTCTGGCGAGTCGCCGACAAACTCAGGCTTTCCAGCAGCGCCTCGCGGGTGGTGAAAAAGGTATGCGCCTCGGCGATGGCGCTGCTCATGTAACTGCGCCGCTGAGAAATTTCGTTGTTGAAGGTGAACAGCAGAAAGCTGTAGACGCCGCCGAGGATGCCCACCAGCAACACCCACGCAAAAATGCGCAACAAACGTCGCGCAGCGTGGGGTGTGGACAGGACCGGGCTGATCTGGTGGAGGTAGTTCTTCAATCGCATCCCGGCACAGTAGGAGCGAGCGGGCACCGGGAGAATCAGACGATCCTTAAAAGCGTCACAGGTAATTGACGATGAAGGTCACTTCAGTGTTCGCACTGCCGGCCTCGACACTTCCCGTGCCCAGACGGTAATACGTCGCCGAAAAGGGGATTTTGAAATTGAGGCCGGTGCTGGTGAAGCCGTTGAACGGGTAGGTGGTGTCGAAAGCGATGGGCTGGCCGAGTTCATTCATCACTTGCAAGCCTATGCCTTTGGCGGTGGAGCTGGAGTTGAGCGCAACGACACCTTTGGTTGCATCAAGAACCGGGGTGTTGGCCTTGAGTGAGTAAGTGACTTTCTTGATCCCGGTCTGGCATTGGTTCAAGGCAATCTCGAAGCGCACCTTGCGTGACGTGGCGCCGGCTTCGCGAAAGTCGTGGAGCTGGTAATCGTCGCCCATCGCCACCGGTACAGACGGGGTCTGGCAGGAGGCGGCGTTCAGGACGATGGGGTTCATCAGGTTAAGTTTCTTCAGGATGAGATCATCGTCCTGCAGGCTGCCCAGATACCCCGCGTCGATGTTGACTTTCGACGTCAGCTCGCCGGTCTTGATAATTTCCAGACGCACGGAATTCGCGCCGAACCCATAGCTGGCGTTGGCGGCGATGGCTTGCAAGGCTGTTTCGTAGCGGCTCAGGGCTTCGAACCAGACGCGGTAGGACAGTCCGCTCTTGCCCAGCGGAAAAATACTGTCCGTACCGGTGGCGGTGCCCAGTTTCGGATTTATCTGAATGCCAAACAGGGAAATCTTCGAACAGCTCCAGATATGCCCAGTCGACTGCACGGTGTCCTGATAGACCACGGTGCCATTGGGTGTGTCGGCAGGAATGGTAAGCGTGGAACTAGCGAGACTGGCGCCAAAGTTGAGGGTTTCAGTCTTTGAATTGATCGCAACACAACTGCCGGCCATCACGTTGGAGGCGCAGGCAAACAAGGTGGTTGCGATACAGAGCTGGAGCGGGCGCTGGAGTTTGAAACGTTTCATGAAGAGGGCTTTACGTATCGGCCAGTGAGCGGCGTACGTTAGCCAAGGCATTCAAGCCCGCCCATCAGGCAATTCTTAGAAAGCAATCATCCTTTGCACCGTGTTGCCGCCTGCGCAATAAAACCCAGCCCACTGGTCAACTAATTACCAAGCCCCCTAACTATTACGTTGACATTCGCTGCCTAGGCAGTAACATCTCGACATACATTCACTGCCTAGGCAGTTATTAGGTGAGCAAATGAAGCATTTCACCCCGGACGAATTCAAACATTGCCATCTCGGCCTGTTGCTTGGCCGTGCTGCGCTGCTCAAGGACCGGATCATCGACACCCACATGGAACCCCACGGCATCACCGCCGCGCAGTTCAAGGTGTTGATCATCATGGCCCAGTTCGGCGTCGACACCCCGGCCGAGCTGTGCCGGCATCTGTCGCTGGACAGCGGTTCGATGACGCGCATGCTCGATCGTCTGGAGCAGAAAGGTTTCCTGGTTCGCCAACGCAGCGAAGGCGATCGCCGGCAGGTGCAACTCAAACTCACCGAGCAGGGCCAGCAACTGGCTGATCGCCTGCCGTACATCGGCGCCGACGCGATGAATGAACTGGCGGGCGCCGTCACTCCGGACGAGTTGAAGACCCTGGAATACATCCTCAAGAAAATCCTGCTGGCAGCCGGTGACCCGATCACGATCCAGCGGTTAGGTGAACACAATGAGCGGTAAAACCTTGCGCAGCAGCCTGACGCTGGTGCTGTCGGCGATGATTCTCGCCGGTTGCGCCAACTACAGCGGCCTCGACACTCAAGGCCAGAGCCTTGATGCGAAAAGCCTGAAAGTCGGCCAATCCCTCGACGGCGTGACCCTGTCGGCGGCCGCATGGCCGAAGAGCGACTGGTGGTCCAGCCTCGGCGACCCGCAACTCGATGGTCTGATCCGCGAAGCGTTGCACGACAGCCCGGACATGCAGATTGCCGCAGCCCGTGCGCACCAGGCCAGCGCCGCTGCCTATGCCGCCGATGCCGAACGCTATCCGACCCTCGACGCCAGCGCCGGCATCAGCCGTTCGCGCTTGGCTCGCGATCAGGATCCGCTGGGGCAGGGTGGGGCTTATTCGACGGTGCGCAATGTCAGCGCCGGTTTCAATTACAACTTCGACCTGTGGGGCGGTCAGCGTGATGCCTGGGAAGCTGCACTCGGTCAGGCCCGTGCCGCTGAAGTTGATCGTCAGGCCGCACAACTGACCCTGGCCGCCGACGTCGCTCGCGCTTACAGCGATCTCGGTCAGGCGCACATCGTTTACGACCTGGCGAACGAAGACCTCAAGCGCACCAAGCAAATGCTCGATTTGAGCCAGCGTCGCCTGAGTTCCGGGATCGACAGCCAGTATCAGTTCCAGCAAACCCAGAGCCTGGAAGCCAGTTCCGAAGCCAGCCTGATCGACGCGGAAAAACGCTTGAACAGCGCCAAGATCGCCTTGGCGGTGCTGCTCGGCAAAGGCCCGGATCGCGGCAACGAAATCGCCCGACCGAAAGTCCTGCAAGCCAGCGCTGTCGCCGTGCCGTCGGTGCTGCCGGCGGAGTTGCTTGGCCGTCGCCCGGATCTGGTCGCCGCGCGCTGGCGCGTCGAAGCGGCGAGCAAAGACATCGACTCGGCGAAAACCCGCTTCTATCCCAACTTGAACCTCACGGCCTCGGCCGGTGCCGAGTCCTTGTTGGGTGACGCGATGTTCGGTTCGGCCAGTCGCTTCTTCAACATTGCCCCGACCATTTCGGTGCCGATTTTCGACGGCGGACGCCTGCGCGCCAACCTCGATGCGCGCGACGCCGATTACGACCTGGCGGTGGCGCAGTACAACAAAAGTCTGGTGAAGGCACTGGGCGACGTCAGCGACACGATCAACCAGTTGCGTGACATCGGCCGGCAGATCGGTGCGCAGCAACATGCCACCGAGATTGCCCAGGATTCCTACAACACCGTCGTCCAGCGTTACGGTTCCGGCATCGGCAACTACCTGGACGTGCTCAGCATCGAGCAGCAATTGCTGCAGGCCCAGCGTCAACTGGCCAACCTCAATGCCGAGCAGATCGACCTGTCGATTCAACTGATGCAAGCGCTGGGCGGCGGCTTCCAGGGCGACACCCTGACCGCAGCCAACGCCACCCCAGCCACGTCGCACAACTAATTCAAGGTAATTGTCATGGCCACTGCCGAAAATACCCAAGCTCAAGGCAACACCCCGGACACCGGCAACCCGCGCAAACGCAAAGTCATGCTGCTGGTGCTGGCCGTTGTGGTCGCGCTCGCCTGCGCCGGCGTCTGGGCGTACCACGAGTTCATCGGGCGCTTTAACGAAAGCACCGACGACGCCTACGTCAACGGCAACGTCGTCGAAATCACCCCGCTGGTCACCGGCACGGTGGTCAGCATTGGCGCTGACGATGGTGATCTGGTGCACGAAGGTCAGGTGCTGATCAACTTCGATCCGAACGACGCCGAAGTCGGCCTGCAAAGTGCCAAGGCGAAACTGGCGCGCACCGTGCGTCAGGTGCGCGGCTTGTACAGCAACGTTGATGGCATGAAAGCTCAGGTCAACGCGCAACAGGCCGAAGTGCAGAAGGCGCAGGACAATTACAACCGCCGGAAAAACCTCGCTCAGGGCGGGGCGATTTCCCAGGAAGAACTGTCCCACGCTCGCGACGACCTGACCTCGGCGCAAAACGCCCTGGCCAACGCCAAACAGCAATTGAAAACCACCAGCGCGCTGGTTGATGACACCGTGGTGTCGTCGCACCCGGACGTGATGTCGGCGGCTGCCGATCTGCGTCAGGCGTACCTGACCAATGCCCGCAGCACCTTGATCGCGCCGGTCACCGGTTACGTAGCCAAACGCACCGTACAACTCGGCCAGCGCGTGCAGCCGGGCACGGCGTTGATGGCGGTGATTCCGCTGGATCAGCTGTGGATCGACGCCAACTTCAAGGAAACCCAACTGCGTGACATGCGCATCGGTCAGCCGGTCGATATCGAATCCGACATCTACGGCAGCGACGTGAAGTACAGCGGCACCGTCGACAGCCTCGGTGCCGGCACCGGCAGTGCGTTCGCCTTGTTGCCGGCGCAGAACGCCACCGGTAACTGGATCAAGATTGTTCAGCGTGTGCCGGTGCGCATTCACATCAACGCCGAAGAACTGGCCAGGCACCCGCTGCGCGTCGGTCTGTCGACCAATGTTGAAGTGAACCTGCACGACCAGAGCGGTCCGGTGCTGGCTCAGCAGCCGCCGCAAAAAGCCTCGTTCAGCACCAACGTCTACGACCGCCAACTGGCCGAAGCCGACGCGATGATTGCGCAGCTGATCCACGACAACAGCGCTGCGGCGAGCAAAACCGCGCAACGCTGAATCTTTCCCCTGGGGGAGCGAGCCTGCTCGCGAATGCTGACTGACATTCAACTTGGAAGTTGTCTGACACACCGCTTTCGCGAGCAGGCTCGCTCCCACAAAGGGCACGGCGTCAACCTGGTTTCATAGGATTCACAATGAGCAATAACGCCTCTTTCACGCCGCCCAGCCTGTTGCTCAGCACCATCGGCCTGTCGCTGGCGACGTTCATGCAAGTGCTCGACACCACCATTGCCAACGTGGCGCTGCCGACGATTTCCGGCAACCTGGGGGTGAGTTCGGAGCAGGGCACCTGGGTGATCACCTCCTTCGCCGTGAGCAACGCGATTGCGCTGCCGCTGACCGGTTGGCTCAGCCGCCGTTTCGGTGAGGTGAAGCTGTTTTTGTGGGCCACGATTCTGTTTGTGCTGGCCTCGTTTCTTTGCGGTATCTCGACCTCGATGCCGGAACTGATCGGTTTCCGCGTGCTGCAAGGTCTGGTGGCCGGGCCGCTGTACCCGATGACGCAAACCCTGTTGATCGCGGTGTATCCGCCGGCCAGGCGCGGCATGGCCCTGGCGTTACTGGCGATGGTCACGGTGGTTGCGCCGATTGCCGGGCCCATTCTCGGTGGCTGGATTACCGACAGTTACAGCTGGCCGTGGATCTTCTTCATCAACGTACCGATCGGCATTTTTGCGGTGATGGTGGTGCGTTCGCAACTGGCCAAACGTCCGGTTGAGACCAGCCGTCAGCCGATGGATTACGTCGGTTTGATCACGTTGATCATTGGCGTCGGTGCGTTGCAGGTGATCCTCGACAAGGGCAATGATCTGGATTGGTTCGAGTCGAACTTCATCATCATCGGCGCAGCGATTTCGGTGATCGCGCTGGCGGTGTTCGTCATCTGGGAAATGACCGATCAGCATCCGGTAGTGAATCTACGGTTGTTCGCCTATCGCAACTTTCGCATCGGCACGCTGGTGCTGGTGCTGGGTTACGCCGGGTTCTTCGGCATCAACCTGATCCTGCCGCAATGGCTGCAGACGCAAATGGGCTACACCGCGACCTGGGCGGGACTTGCCGTGGCACCGATCGGTATTCTGCCGGTGCTGCTGTCGCCGTTTGTCGGCAAATACGCGAACAAGTTCGACCTGCGGTTGCTGGCCGGACTGGCGTTTCTGGCGATTGGCTTGAGTTGCTTTATGCGGGCGGGATTCACCAATGAAGTCGATTTCCAGCACATTGCGCTGGTGCAGTTGTTCATGGGCATTGGCGTGGCGCTGTTCTTCATGCCGACCTTGAGCATCCTCATGTCGGACTTGCCACCGAGTCAGATTGCCGATGGCGCGGGTCTGGCGACTTTTCTGCGGACCTTGGGCGGTAGCTTTGCGGCATCGCTGACCACGTGGATCTGGATTCGTCGGGCCGATCAGCATCATGCGTATATGAGTGAGAGCATCAGCACCTTTGAGCCGGCAACCCGCGAGACCTTGAATCATTTAGGCGGCGCGAGCCAGTCGGCGTATGCGCAGATGGATCAGATCCTGACCAGTCAGGCGTACATGCTCTCCACCGTGGATTACTTCACGCTGCTGGGCTGGGGCTTTATGGGGTTGATTCTGATTGTGTGGCTGGCGAAACCGCCGTTTGCTGCGAAGGCAGGGCCGGCGGCTTCCGGGCACTGAGGTCAAAAGCCCCTCACCCTAACCCTCCCGAAACGTCGGACCGCCCGTAGGGAGAGGGGACTGACCGAGGTTTGCTTTCGAGGTACGCCGACCTGAGCCACCGAGTTGAGCTCAGGTTTTGAAAAGCATGATTTGAGATTGTGAGTCGGACTCAGGTTTGAACAGCATGAAGATCGGCTCCCTTTCCCCCTCGCCCCCTTGGGGGAGAGGGTTGGGGTGAGGGGGAGCGATCTTCAGCCGTGCGGCAAAGCCAGCGGCGGGGCGAAGTCGAACGGCGCCAAGGCGTACCCGCTCTCATCCACTTGCAACGCCCAACCCTGCCGATCCCAATCCCCCAGCACGATCCGCTTCGCCGCTTGCTCGCCGAGCTGCAGCTTGTGAATCGCCGGGCGGTGGGTGTGGCCGTGAATCAGGGTTTTCACGCCAAATTCCTGCATGATCCGCGGAATCTCCTCCGGCGTGACATCGACAATGTCATTGGCCTTCATCCGCGTCTGCGCCTTGCTCTCGCTGCGCAGCTTGCGTGCCAGTTTGTGGCGTGTACTCAGCGGCAGGTTGCGCAGGATAAACCGGGTGATCGGGTTACGCAGATAGCGCCGCAGCTTCATGTAGCCGACGTCGCGGGTGCAGAGGCTGTCGCCGTGCATCAACAGCACCGGCTCGCCGTAAAACTGCACGACACTCGGATCCTTCAACAACGTACAGCCGGCCTGCTTGCAGAAGGCCTTGCCGAGCATGAAGTCGCGATTGCCGTGCATCAGAAAAATCGCCGTGCCGCTGTCGCTCAATTCGCGCAGGGCCTGGCAGATGGAACGCTGGAAGGGCGTCATGGCGTCGTCGCCAATCCACGCTTCGAAGAAGTCGCCGAGAATGTACAACGCACTCGCCGAGCGGGCGCGTCCGGCGAGCAAATCCAGAAACGCCCGGGTAATGTCCGGGCGCTCCTCTTCCAGATGCAAGTCTGAAATCAGCAATATCACGCTTCGATGATCTCGGCTTTCTCGATGATCACGTCTTCTTTCGGCACGTCCTGATGACCGGCCTTGGAGGTGGTGGCAACGTCTTCGATCTTGTCGACTACTTCAGTGCCTGCAACGACTTTACCAAACACGGCATAACCCCAGCCCTGAGCGGTCTTGGCGGTGTGGTTGAGGAAGCTGTTGTTGGTGGCGTTGATGAAGAACTGCGCCGATGCCGAATGCGGGTCCATGGTGCGAGCCATGGCCAGGGTGTACTTCTCGTTCTTCAGGCCGTTATCAGCTTCGTTCTGGATGCTGGCGCGCTTGTCTTTCTTTTCCTGCATGCCAGGCTGGAAACCGCCGCCCTGGATCATGAAACCCTTGATCACACGGTGGAAAACCACGTTCTCGTAGTGACCGGCCTTAACATATTCGAGAAAGTTGGCAACGGTGATCGGCGCCTTTTCAGCGTTCAGTTCGATGACGATGTCGCCATAGTTGGTGGTCAATTTAACTTGAGTCATGATCGCTACTCTTTATAAGGAATTCGTGGTTTTCGGAGACTGAGTCCCGAAACCGGTTCAGCCTGCATCGGCCAAGGTGCGCAGTTTAGCGTGACAGCCGCGAATTTCGAGGCTGTTTTTCAATTCCCGGCGATTAAATGCGCTCCTTTATAGGCCGTGCTCTGTCAGCCCCTTGACAGCATCGGCTATGATAGCGGCTTTGTTTTGTCTGGCCCCCTCTGCGGCCGCGCACCTGTAAGTCAAGGATCCTATGAGCAAGCCCACTGTCGACCCTACCTCGAATGCCAAGTCCGGCCCTGCCGTGCCGGTCAATTTCCTGCGGCCGATCATCCAGGCAGACCTGGACTCGGGCAAGCACACGCAGATCGTCACCCGTTTCCCGCCTGAGCCCAACGGCTACCTGCACATCGGCCACGCCAAGTCGATCTGTGTGAACTTCGGCCTGGCCCAGGAGTTCGGCGGCGTCACGCACCTGCGTTTCGACGACACCAACCCGGCCAAGGAAGACCAGGAATACATCGACGCGATTGAAGCCGACGTCAAATGGCTGGGCTTCGAGTGGTCCGGCGAAGTGCGCTACGCCTCGCAGTATTTCGACCAGTTGCATGACTGGGCCGTTGAGCTGATCAAGGCCGGCAAGGCCTACGTCGACGACCTGACCCCGGAGCAAGCCAAGGAATACCGTGGCAGCCTGACCGAGCCGGGCAAGAACAGCCCGTTCCGCGACCGTTCGGTGGAAGAGAACCTCGACTGGTTCGCCCGTATGCGTGCCGGTGAGTTCCCGGACGGCGCCCGCGTGCTGCGTGCGAAGATCGACATGGCCTCGCCGAACATGAACCTGCGCGACCCGATCATGTACCGCATCCGTCACGCGCACCACCACCAGACCGGTGACAAGTGGTGCATCTACCCGAACTACGATTTCACCCACGGTCAGTCGGATGCCATCGAAGGCATCACCCACTCGATCTGCACCCTTGAGTTCGAAAGCCATCGTCCGCTGTACGAGTGGTTCCTCGACGCACTGCCAGTGCCGGCGCACCCGCGTCAGTACGAGTTCAGCCGTCTGAATCTCAACTACACCATCACCAGCAAGCGCAAGCTCAAGCAACTGGTCGATGAAAAGCACGTCAATGGCTGGGACGATCCACGCATGTCCACGCTGTCGGGCTTCCGCCGCCGTGGCTACACGCCGAAATCGATCCGCAACTTCTGCGAAATGGTCGGCACCAACCGTTCCGACGGCGTGGTGGACTTCGGCATGCTCGAATTCAGCATCCGTGACGACCTCGACCAGACCGCACCGCGCGCCATGTGCGTACTGCGTCCACTGAAAGTGGTGATCACCAACTACCCGGAAGGCCAGGTCGAAAACCTCGAACTGCCGCGCCACCCGAAAGAAGACATGGGCGTGCGCGCACTGCCATTCGCCCGGGAAATCTACATCGACCGTGATGACTTCATGGAAGAGCCGCCGAAGGGTTACAAACGCCTGGAACCGGCCGGTGAAGTGCGTCTGCGTGGCAGCTACGTGATCCGTGCTGACGAGGCGATCAAGGACGCCGACGGCAACATCGTCGAACTGCGTTGCTCGTACGACCCGCAAACCCTGGGCAAGAACCCTGAAGGCCGCAAGGTCAAAGGCGTGATTCACTGGGTGCCGGCTGCGGCCAGCGTCGAGTGCGAAGTGCGTCTGTACGATCGTCTGTTCCGTTCGGCCAACCCTGAGAAGGCCGAAGACAGCGCCAGTTTCCTCGACAACATCAACCCTGATTCGCTGCAGGTACTTACCGGTTGTCGTGCTGAGCCATCGCTTGGCAATGCACAGCCGGAAGACCGTTTCCAGTTCGAGCGCGAAGGCTACTTCGTTGCGGATATGAAGGACTCGAAACCAGGTCAGCCGGTATTCAACCGTACCGTGACCCTGCGTGATTCGTGGGGCCAGTGATTCAGCGTCAAAGGAAATAACGTGCTAACGATCTACAACACGCTCACCAAGAGCAAAGAAGTCTTCAAGCCGCTGGATGGCAACAAGGTGCGCATGTACGTCTGCGGGATGACCGTGTACGACTACTGCCACCTCGGCCACGGCCGCAGCATGGTCGCGTTCGACCTGGTGACGCGC
Organism: Pseudomonas sp. rhizo66; assembly: GCF_031931925.1. Taxonomy (NCBI): domain Bacteria; kingdom Pseudomonadati; phylum Pseudomonadota; class Gammaproteobacteria; order Pseudomonadales; family Pseudomonadaceae; genus Pseudomonas; species Pseudomonas sp. rhizo66. The sequence continues at coordinate 57,340 of NZ_JAUJWZ010000018.1, read as the reverse complement.
TGGTTGCGCTTCAGCGGTTACGACCTGACCTACGTGCGCAACATCACCGACATCGACGACAAGATCATCAACCGCGCCAACGAGAAAGGTGAATCGTTCGAAGCGTTGACCGAGCGCATGATCGCCGCGATGCACGAAGACGAAGCGCGCCTGAACATCAAGAAGCCGGACATGGAACCGCGCGCCACGGATCACATTCCAGGCATGCACGCGATGATCCAGACCTTGATCGACAAGGGTTACGCCTACGCTCCGGGCAACGGTGACGTGTACTACCGCGTTGCGAAATTCATGGGCTACGGCAAGCTGTCGCGCAAGAAGATCGAAGACCTGCGCATCGGCGCCCGCATCGAAGTCGACGAGTCGAAACAGGACCCGCTGGACTTCGTGCTGTGGAAAGCCGCCAAACCGGGCGAGCCGAGCTGGGAATCGCCATGGGGCGCCGGGCGTCCGGGCTGGCACATCGAGTGCTCGGTGATGTCCACCTGCTGCCTCGGCGAGACCTTCGACATTCATGGCGGCGGCAGCGACCTCGAGTTCCCGCACCACGAAAACGAAATCGCCCAGAGCGAAGCGGCCACCGGCAAGACCTACGCCAACGCGTGGATGCATTGCGGCATGATTCGCATCAATGGCGAGAAGATGTCCAAGTCCTTGAACAACTTCTTCACCATTCGCGACGTGCTGGAAAAGTACCACCCGGAAGTCGTGCGTTACCTGCTGGTGTCGAGCCACTACCGCAGCGCGATCAACTACTCGGAAGACAACCTCAAGGACGCCAAAGGCGCACTCGAGCGTTTCTACCACGCGTTGAAAGGTCTGCCGACGGTGGCGCCGGCCGGTGGCGAAGCGTTCGTCGAACGTTTCACCACAGTGATGAACGACGACTTCGGCACGCCGGAAGCCTGTGCGGTGCTGTTCGAGATGGTTCGCGAGATCAACCGTCTGCGCGAGAGTGATCTCGACGCAGCGGCCGGTCTGGCAGCGCGTCTGAAAGAGCTGGCGAGCGTGTTGGGTGTGTTGCAGCTCGAAGCCGATGACTTCCTGCAGTCGGGCGCTGAAGGGCGTGTCGATGCGGCTGAGGTTGATGCACTGATTGCTGCACGTCTGGCGGCGCGGGCGGGGAAGGATTGGGCTGAGTCCGATCGTATCCGTGACCAGCTGACGGCGATGGGTGTGGTGTTGGAAGACGGCAAGGGTGGCACGACCTGGCGTCTGGCTGACTGACCGAACCTGCTCTGCTTGGGAACGATCAGAACAAAACCCGCCTTGTGCGGGTTTTTGTTTGGCTGCGAGAAAGAGCCCCTCACCCTAACCCTCTCCCGGAGGGAGAGGGGACCGAATGGGGGATGCTCAAGAAATACACCGACCTGAAAGTTTTTCTCCGAATCCATAATCGCCACAATCTTTCAGGTCGATGCACAACGCCAGACACCTCGGTCAGCTCCCTCGCCCTCTGGGAGAGGGCTGGGGTGAGGGTTGCTTTTGACGTTCGCGTAGGTCTTGATGTCGGCAACGTGTTCAGCCGGATGCTGAGCGGCGATGATTATGGAAGGGAGACACCATGGCTAATCACTATCGCGAGTTGCTAACGACCCCCGGCGCCACGGGGTTAGTGCTCGCGAGTTCCATTGCGCGGCTGCCGCAGGCAATGATCGGCATTGGCATCATCACCATGCTGGTGCAGCAAACCGGCGTTTACTGGCTGGCTGGCACAGTCGCCGGTACGTTCACCCTGGCCAATGCGCTGCTCGGCCCGCATATCTCGAAACTGGTGGACCAGCATGGCCAGAGTCGGGTGCTGCCCGTCGTCACCGCGTTCAGCATTGCCATGTTGCTGGCACTGATCCTTGCCGTCTACCTGCGAGCGCCCGCCGCATTGCTGTTTGTTCTGGCGGCACTGGCGGGGACGATGCCGAGCATGCCGTCGATGATCCGCGCGCGATGGTCGCAGTTGTTCCGTGGCAAGCCGCAGTTGCACACCGCATTCTCGCTGGACACGGTTCTGACCGAACTCGCTTACATTGTCGGCCCGCCCCTGGCGATCGGTTTGAGCGTGAGCTTTTTCGCCGAAGCCGGGCCGCTGGTCGCGGTCGGGCTGCTGGCCGTCGGCGTGACGGCGTTTCTCCTGCAACGCCAGACGGAACCCAAAGTTGTCGTCGGCCACGCCAGCCAAAACGGCTCAACCCTGTTGATTCCCGGCGTGCGCACCATTGTTCTCGCGTTGCTGGCGATGGGCGTTATCGGTGGGGCAATCGATGTCGCCGTTGTGGCCTTCGCCAATGCGCAAGGCTGGCCGGGGGCGGCGACCTTCATCCTCGCTGCTTATGCGTTCGGCTCACTGGTGGCTGGCCTGACGTTTGGTGCATTGCGGGTTTCCCTGGCGATTGAAAAGCAGTTTCTGGCCGGGATATTGGTCACGGCGTTCACCGGAGTGCTGCCTGTTTTTGCAGCGGATGTTTATGTGCTGACAGCGGCGCTGTTTATCGCCGGCATCTCGTTTGCTCCGACGATGGTCGTGGTCATGAAAATGGGGACGATCATTATTCCTCCGTCGCGGATCACCGAAGGACTGACGTGGATGACAACCGGTATCAGCGTGGGTGTTGCACTCGGCGGCATGCTGGCGGGGTTGGTTATTGATGCCTTTGGCGCGCGCGCGGGATTTGCGGTGGCTATTGGTGCAGGTTTGATGATGGTGGTGGTTGTGCTGGTCGGGTTGCGCACATTGGAGGCGGCTTCGGTTGCGCATGTTGAGCCGGAATTTTCGCCCTCACCCTAGCCCTCTCCCCCAGGAGAGGGGACTGAATGGGGGATGTTCAGGAAATACACCGACCTGAGCGATTTGCGCTGAATCCATAATCGCCACGATGTTTCAGGTCGATGTCCGGCGCCAGACACCTCGGTCAGCTCTCTCTCTCCCTCCGGGAGAGGGGACTGATTGGGGGATGTTCGCGAGATACACCGACCTGAACGGGATGCTTTGAATCCATAATCGACTGGTTTTTCCAGGTCGATGTACCCCGCCAGACACCTCGGTCGGCTCCCTCTACCTTTGGGAGAGGGCTGGGGTGAGGGGAACGGGGTTCACTCAACCCTCAATCTGGCGCAGCCGCTTGTAAAGCGTATTCCGACTCACCCCCAAACGTCGCGCCAGATGCGAAATATTCCCCCCAGCCGCTTTCAACTCCCGGTTCAACGCCTCGACATCATTCAGATCCAGCCCCAACGGCACCGCGCTTTCAACCGGCTCCATCTCCAGATCCACAAAAAAATCATCCGGCAAATGCTCCAGCCTCACCGGTTGCTCCTCAGCCATCGCCAGTGCCACCTGCATCACGCTGCTGACCTGACGTAAATTCCCCGGCCACGGATGACGGCTGAACAGCTCCAGCACCTCCTGGCTCAACCCCGCCCACTGCGTCGGCTCACGGTGCTGCTCCCACAACCGCTTGAACAACGCCTCTTTATCACTGCGCTCGCGCAATGGCGGCAGCTCCAGGGTCAATCCGCCAATGCGGTAGTACAAATCCTCACGAAACCGGCCCAATTGCACTTGTTCGCGCAAAGAACGGTTAGTCGCCGAGATAATCCGCAAGTCCACCGGGAACAACTCGCTACTGCCCACCGGTTGCACACAGCGCTCCTGCAACACGCGCAGCAACCGCGCTTGGGTCGGCAACGGCATATCACCAATCTCGTCGAGAAACAGCGTGCCTCTGTCAGCCTTGCGAATCAGTCCGATGCTGCCTTTCTGGTTGGCGCCGGTGAACGCGCCTTTCTCGTAGCCGAACAGTTCGGATTCGACCAGTTCGGCGGGGATCGCTGCGCAGTTGACGGCAATAAACGCCTGTTTGCTGCGAGAGCTGGCCTGATGCAGAGCTTTGACGAAAACTTCTTTACCGACCCCCGTTTCGCCATGAATCAACAGGGGAATGTCTTTCTCCAGCAATCGCTCAGCCTGACGCACGGCTTTTTCCACGCGGCTGTCGCCGAAGTGCAGGGTGTTGAGGCTGATGGCGCCCGCTGGTTTGAACGGTGTTTCGGCGCTTCTCGCTTCTGCAAACAGCCGAGGCTGAATCGGTGCCTGTTTCGGCCGCTTCAACAAACACTGAAAACGATTACGCCCGGACGTCTGCAAGGCAAACGGCAACCCGTCCGGCTGATTGATCAATTCCAGCAGTGACACCTTGAACAGGCTTTCAACGCTCACTCGCGACAGACGCACGCCGAGCAGATTGTCGGCGCGGCGGTTGGCCGACAGCACCTGACCGCTCTCATCGAAGATCAACAACCCGGCCCACTGACTGTCGAGGTTGTTCAACCCGGTGTTGAAGGTCAGTTGAAAGTGCTGGCCATGGAACAGGTTGAGGATCAGCCGGTTTTCCACGGTCTGGCTCATCATCTTGACCATGCCCAAGGTGTGCGAGGGCGGCAGGTAGCTGTCGCTGGACACGTCGAGAACGGCGATGACCTTGCGCTCGGCATCGAAAATCGGTGCGGCGGAACCGGTCATGAAGCGGTTGGCTTTGAGAAAGTGTTCATCGTGTTCGATATGCACCGCTTGCTCACAGGCCAGCGCCGTGCCGATCGCGTTGGTGCCGCTGCAGCGCTCCATCCAGCTCGCCCCGGCCTGAAACCCCCGGGCCAGATTCGGCTCGATAAAGCGTTGCGTGCCCCACGAGGTCAGCACCTGGCCCTGATTGTCGGCGAGCATGATCAGGCAGTTGGAATTGCTGAGGATGTTTTCGTAATAGGGCAGGACTTCCTGGTGCGTGGTCTGCACCAGCGAATGATGGCTGTCAAGCAACTGCGCAATGCCGGCGGCGGGCAGTTGATCGAAGGCCGGCGTGCTCTGGTGGTCGAGACCGAACGCGCGGCAACGTTGCCAGGAGGTCTGGATGATCGCGTCGTGGGACAGCGGCGGGGCAGGTGCGGCCATGGCAGGTCAGCCTCTGATGCAGCGATTTTTATTGTTGTTATGAACGAAACAGACACCGTGTAGGAGCTGCCGAAGGCTGCGATCTTTTGATCTTGTTTTTAGAAACCAAAGTCAAAAGATCGCAGCCTTCGGCAGCTCCTACAGGGGAATCCGTTCGCAAAAAGCGTTCATAGAGTGTTGTTCACTATTGTTCATTGTCAATCGCCCGACTGTTCAAATGTGTTCAGCAATGAACGCCGTTTCCCCACGCTTTCAACGATTTTCACGACAAATCAATCACTTGCCATTTCTGGCACGAAACTCGCTCCCGTGCACAGGTCGCTTGACTCCAATAATAAAAAGGCCGAGCCATGTCACTCACCCTGGAGCACGTCAGCCGTACCGTCGAGGGCCAGATCTGGATCGACGATGCGTGCCTGAAATTCGAACCCGGTTCGTTCAACGTTTTGCTTGGCCGCACGCTGTCCGGCAAAACCAGCCTCATGCGTTTGATGGCCGGTTTAGACAAACCTGACAGCGGACGCATCCTGATGAACGGCGTCGACGTCACCCAACGCCCGGTGCGCCTGCGCAACGTGTCGATGGTTTATCAGCAGTTCATCAATTACCCGACCATGACCGTGTTCGAGAACATCGCCTCGCCGCTGCGTCAGGCCGGTGTGTCCAAAGAGATCATCCACAGCAAAGTGCAGGAAACCGCGAAGATGCTGCGCATCGAGAAGTTTCTGCAGCGCTATCCGCTGGAGCTGTCCGGCGGTCAACAGCAACGCACGGCCATGGCCCGTGCGCTGGTCAAGGACGCCGAGCTGATTCTGTTCGATGAGCCGCTGGTCAACCTCGACTACAAACTGCGCGAAGAGCTGCGTCAGGAAATGCGCGAGCTGTTCAAGGCGCGCCACACCATCGCCATTTACGCCACCACCGAACCCAACGAAGCGCTGGCACTGGGCGGCACCACGACCATTCTTCACGAAGGCCGGGTGATTCAGAGCGGCCCGTCGACATCGGTGTACCACCAGCCGCAATCCGTGTTGGCGGCAGAATTGTTCTCCGAGCCGCCTATTAACCTGATGCCGGGACGAATTGCCGGTAACGAAGTCAGCTTCGCCAACTTCGTACACTTCCCGTTGAACGTCGATCTGCGCCCGGTGGGTGAGGGCGAGTTCCGCTTCGGCGTGCGCCCCAGCCACATCTCGCTGGTGCCGAGCAACGATGACGATCTGGAATTGGCAGTCACCGTCGAAGTCGCCGAGATCAGCGGTTCGGAAACCTTCCTGCATGTGCGCAACGAGCATTTCCTGCTGGTGCTGCACCTGCCCGGCGTTCATGAATACGACGTCGATGCGCCGATCCGCATCTATATCCCGACCCACAAACTGTTCGTTTTCGATGCGCAGGGCCGTCTGGTGCAAGCACCGGGCCGGCGTGTCGCGAGGGTTGCCTGATGGCCGAAATCCGTTTGCAGCACCTCGCCCACAGCTACAGCAAAACCCCGAGCGGCGCGGAGGATTATGCAATCCGCGAGATGGATCACGTCTGGGAGCAGGGCGGCGCCTATGCGTTGCTCGGGCCGTCGGGTTGCGGCAAGTCGACCTTGCTCAACATCATTTCCGGCCTGCTCAGCCCCTCGCAGGGCCACGTGTTGTTCGACGGCAAAGCGGTCAACGACCTGACGCCGGAGAAGCGCAACATCGCTCAGGTTTTCCAGTTTCCGGTGGTCTACGACACCATGACCGTGTTCGACAACCTCGCTTTCCCCCTGCGTAATCAGGGCATGGCCGAGGCGAAAGTGCACAGCAAGGTGCAGGAGATTGCCGAGGTCCTCGACCTGCAAAACCTCCTGAGCAAAAAGGCGCGCAACCTCACCGCCGACGAAAAACAGAAAGTTTCCATGGGCCGTGGTCTGGTCCGTGACGACGTTTCCGCCATCCTCTTCGACGAACCGCTGACGGTGATCGACCCGCACCTGAAGTGGAAACTGCGGCGCAAGCTCAAGCAGATCCACGAGCAGTTCAACATCACCATGGTCTACGTCACCCACGATCAACTGGAAGCCTCGACCTTCGCCGACAAGATTGCGGTGATGTACGGCGGCCAGATCGTCCAGTTCGGCACGCCACGGGAATTGTTCGAGCGGCCGAGCCACACCTTTGTCGGTTATTTCATCGGCAGCCCGGGGATGAACCTGATCGACGTGCAGCCGCAACCCGGTGGCGTCGGTTTCGCTTCGACGCACCTGCCGTTGTCCGACGCCATGCAGCGCCATATCGAACACGGCCAGTGGAAAAATCTGAAGGTCGGCATCCGCCCCGAGTTTATTCACGTGTGGGACGAGCCGTTTGATGACGCGATGCAGGCCAGGGTCGTACACGTCGAAGACCTCGGCACCTACAAGGTCATGACCCTCGACCTCGACGGCGCGCCGCTGAAAGTACGTCTGGCTGAAGACAAACCGGTGCCACAGGGCACGGCGTATATCAGTTTTCCGGCGCAGTGGCTGATGGTCTATGCCGATGAGTTTCTGCTGGAAGCCGATGAAGAGGTGCAGCCATGAACAAGGTGCAGAACAACAAGGCGTGGTGGCTGGTGTTGCCGGTGTTCCTGCTGGTGGCGTTCAGTGCGGTGATCCCGATGATGACCGTGGTCAACTATTCGGTGCAGGACATCTTCGACCAGTCCAGCCGCTACTTCGTCGGCGCCGACTGGTACAAGCAGGTTCTGCTCGACCCGCGTTTGCACGATTCGCTGCTTCGCCAGTTCATCTACTCCGCGTGCGTGTTGCTGATCGAGATTCCGCTGGGCATCGCCGTCGCGTTGACCATGCCGACCAAGGGCCGCTGGTCTTCAGTGGTGCTGATCATTCTGGCAATTCCGCTGCTGATCCCGTGGAACGTGGTCGGCACGATCTGGCAGATTTTCGGCCGCGCCGACATCGGTCTATTGGGTTCGAGCCTTAACGCCATGGGCATCAGCTACAACTACGCCGCCAACACCATGGACGCCTGGGTGACGGTGCTGGTGATGGACGTCTGGCACTGGACTTCATTGGTGGCGCTGCTGTGTTTCTCTGGTTTGCGCGCAATTCCCGACGTGTATTACCAGGCTGCGCGCATCGACCGCGCCTCGGCCTGGGCAGTGTTCCGTCACATTCAGTTGCCCAAACTGAAGAGCGTGCTGCTGATCGCGGTGATGCTGCGTTTCATGGACAGTTTCATGATCTACACCGAGCCGTTCGTGCTCACCGGCGGCGGGCCGGGCAATGCCACGACCTTCTTGAGTCAGACGTTGACCCAGATGGCCGTAGGGCAATTCGACCTCGGTCCGGCAGCGGCGTTTTCGCTGGTGTACTTCCTGATCATCCTGTTGGTGTCCTGGCTGTTCTACACCGCCATGACGCACTCCGACGCCAACCGCTGAGGCCCGGCCATGAGCAAGAGAAAGCTGATCCCATTGCTGGTGTACATCCTGTTCCTGCTGGTGCCGATCTACTGGCTACTGAACATGTCCTTCAAGAGCAACACCGAAATCCTCGGCGGCCTGACCCTTTTCCCACAGGACTTCACGCTGGCGAACTACAAGGTGATCTTCACTGATCCGAGCTGGTACACCGGCTATTTGAACTCGCTGTATTACGTCAGCCTCAACACGGTGATTTCCCTGAGTGTCGCGTTACCGGCGGCCTATGCGTTTTCACGCTATCGTTTCCTCGGCGACAAGCACCTGTTCTTCTGGCTGCTGACCAACCGCATGGCGCCGCCGGCGGTGTTCTTGCTGCCGTTCTTTCAGCTGTATTCGTCGATTGGTCTGTTCGATACGCACATTGCCGTAGCCTTGGCGCATTGCCTGTTCAACGTGCCGCTGGCGGTGTGGATTCTCGAAGGCTTCATGTCTGGGGTGCCCAAGGAAATTGACGAAACCGCCTACATCGACGGCTACAGTTTTCCCAAGTTCTTCGTGAAGATTTTCATCCCGCTGATTGGCTCCGGCATCGGTGTCACGGCGTTTTTCTGCTTCATGTTTTCCTGGGTCGAACTGCTGCTCGCACGCACGTTGACCTCGGTAAATGCCAAGCCGATTGCGGCGGTGATGACGCGTACGGTTTCAGCATCGGGTATCGATTGGGGCGTGCTGGCGGCGGCGGGGGTGTTGACCATTCTGCCGGGCATGCTGGTGATCTGGTTTGTTCGCAACCACGTGGCCAAGGGCTTTGCCCTCGGTCGAGTCTGAGGAGCTGATGATGGAATGGATGAGCTGGACCACGCCTACCGCAGCATTCTTCATCGTCATCGGCCTGATTCTGGTCGGCATGACGACGTGGGAATTGCGCTCGCCGAGCATCCTGCGGCGAGGTTTTCTGCCGATTGCCACCACCCGTGGCGATCGTTTGTTTATCGGTCTTCTCGGCAGCGCCTACCTGCATTTGCTGGTGATCGGCGCCACCGACTGGAGCATCTGGGTGGCGTCCGCGTTGTCCCTGGTGTGGCTGTTGGCTGTGATGCGTTGGGGCTAGTCGAGTCGTTCGGCAACGCGGCTCCACAACTTAAACAGGAGGTCTCTATGTTCGACAAAAACAATAAGCTGCGACATAGCATTTCATTGGCAGCCATGCTGGCACTCAGCGGTTTGAGCGCCGCCGCGTGGGCGGATGCCTACGAAGACGCGGCGAAAAAATGGATCGGCAGTGAATTCAAACCGTCGACCCTGACGGCCGAGCAGCAACTCGAAGAACTGAAGTGGTTCATCAAGGCGGCCGAGCCGTTTCGCGGCATGGACATCAAGGTCGTTTCCGAAACCCTGACCACCCACGAATACGAGTCGAAAGTGCTCGCCAAGGCGTTCAGCGAAATCACCGGGATCAAGCTCACCCACGACCTGCTGCAAGAAGGCGACGTGGTCGAGAAAATGCAGACGGTGATGCAGTCGGACAAAAACATCTACGACGGCTGGGTCAACGACTCGGACCTGATCGGTACGCACTTTCGCTACGGCAAGACCGAATCGATCACCGACCTGATGGCCAACGAAGGCAAGAACTTCACTTCGCCGACCCTCGACATCAAGGACTTCATCGGCATCTCCTTCACCACCGCGCCGGACGGCAAGATCTATCAACTGCCCGACCAGCAATTCGCCAACCTGTACTGGTTTCGCGCCGACTGGTTCGAACGTGCGGACCTGAAAGCCAAGTTCAAGGAAAAGTACGGCTACGAATTGGGCGTGCCGGTGAACTGGTCGGCCTATGAAGACATCGCCAAATTCTTCAGCGAAGACGTCAAGGAAATCGACGGCAAACGCGTTTACGGGCACATGGACTACGGCAAGAAGGACCCGTCGCTGGGCTGGCGCTTCACCGATGCCTGGTTCTCCATGGCCGGTGGCGGCGATAAAGGCCTGCCAAATGGTTTGCCGGTGGACGAGTGGGGGATTCGCGTCGAGGACTGCCACCCGGTCGGTTCCAGCGTGACTCGCGGCGGCGACACCAACGGCCCGGCGGCAGTGTTCGCCACCACCAAGTATGTCGACTGGCTGAAGAAGTACGCGCCACCGGAAGCGGCGGGCATGACCTTCTCCGAGTCCGGCCCGGTGCCGTCCCAGGGCAACATTGCTCAGCAGATTTTCTGGTACACCGCATTTACCGCCGACATGACCAAACCGGGCCTGCCAGTGGTCAACGCCGACGGCACACCAAAATGGCGGATGGCACCATCGCCGCGCGGGCCGTATTGGGAAGAGGGCATGAAGCTTGGGTATCAGGACGTGGGATCGTGGACGTTCATGAAGTCCACGCCTGAGAAACAGAAACTGGCGGCGTGGCTGTATGCGCAGTTCGTCACTTCGAAAACCGTTTCGCTGAAGAAAACCATTGTGGGACTGACGCCGATTCGCGAGTCGGACATCAACTCGCAGGCGATGACCGATCTGGCGCCGAAGCTCGGTGGTCTGGTCGAGTTCTACCGCAGCCCGGCCCGCGTGCAATGGACCCCGACCGGGACCAACGTGCCGGACTATCCGCGTCTGGCGCAACTTTGGTGGAGTCACATTGCCGAAGCGGCGAGCGGCGAGAAGACCCCGCAACAGGCGCTCGACGGTTTGGCCAAGGATCAGGACGCAATCATGACGCGCCTGGAACGCTCCAAGGCTCAAGCCACTTGTGCACCTAAAATGAACCCGGAGCGCGATGCGCAGTACTGGTTTGATCAGCCAGGTGCACCGAAACCGAAACTGGCGAACGAGAAGCCGAAAGGCGAGACCGTGAGCTACAACGAACTGCTGAAGTCGTGGGCGGATGCGCGTAAGTGATGGTTGATGTGTGAAAAGCAAACGGCACCGTGAGGTGCCGTTTTTTTGCTGCCTGATCTACCGCCATCGCTTGCAGGCAAGCTCCCACAGGTTTCTGTGGTGGCCACACATTCCGGGTACACCCGAAAACATTGTGGGAGCTGGCTTGCCAGCGATTCGGTCTGACATTCAACATTGATATCGACTGACCCACCGCTATCGTCAGCAGGCTCGCTCGCACAGGTTTCAGGGGCGGTGATTAGACTAAAACAGCCAAATCGGTGTACCGCGCAACCAAAGCATCAGCCGTGAGCAACTTCATCGGTTCGGTCATTGCTGTGGCCACGATAATGCGGTCAAACGGATCGCGATGATGGTGCTCAAGATCCTTCACGGCAATCGCGTGTTCTGCCGTCACCGGTAGTTCGATGAATCCGCTATCGATGCAATATTGGCGAATTTCTTCCAGATCAACATTCAGCTTGCCGAGCCCGACCTTGATCGCCATTTCCCAGAAGGTGGCGGCGCTGATGTAGATTTCGGCGGCGTTCTCAATCAGTTTTCTGGCTTTGCCGGACAGTCTGGCGTCATCACTGAGTGTCCAGAGCAAAATGTGCGTGTCGAGCAGAAGCCTCATGCTTGAGTGCCCTCAAATGCATCAAGCATGTCATCGGGCAATGGTGAGTCGAAATCGTCGGGCAACACCAGTTTGCCTTTCATTGCGCCAATACGTTGAGCGCTGGGTTTTCCTACGGGAACGAGGCGAGCCATCGGCCGGCCATGCTTGGCAATCGTGATGACTTGGCCAGCAGCGGCATCATCGACGAGTTTGGATAAATTGTTTTTGGCTTCAGCCAACGGAACGATGATCATCAGCTCACTCCTGTATTCTGGACAAATATAGCCAGAATATTTCAGCGCTGCCAATTCATAGACTTATTCAGCCCATTCGCAAACGATATCCCTGTTCATTTTTTGCCTCTCGTCGGTATTCCATCTGCCACGGCCTCCACCATAGAGCTATCTACTCAAAACTGGCTGTAGGACAAAACGGAGGTTGCGGCGAGAGCTTTCGGCGTTTGTGTGGGGACGGGAGAAAATCGGTAAAAAATCGTACAAAAATATCGACTGACCCGCCGCCATCGCGAGCAGGCGAAGGCCTGTAGGTTTCAGTGGCGTTCACAAAACCTGAGTGCCCCGCAAATCACTGTGGGAGCTTGCCTGCAAGCGAAGGGGCCATTGGCGGCACCGCGGGAAACCCAAGCCGGAACACGGTCATCGCACCCGGCAAACTCTTCACCTCCGCCACACCCTGATGCAGGCTCATGATCGAGCGCACGATCGCCAGCCCCAACCCGGTGCTGCCCTGCGAACGCGAGCGGCTGCTGTCGACGCGGTAGAAGCGGTCGAACAGATGTGGCAGATGTTGTGCTTCAATTCCGGCCCCGGGGTTGCTGACCAGCAGGGAGGCCTGGGTCGCACCTTGTTCGATCAGCAACGTCACGGTTTTCCCGTTCGGGCAGTGGCGCAACGCGTTGGAAAGCAGATTGGAAATCGCCCGTTGAATCATCAGCCGATCACCCAGCACCGACGCGCTGCCGACAACGTTCAAATGAATGCTCTTATCCTGCGCCGACAGCGAAAACATCTCCGCCACCTTCGCCGCTTCTACCTCCAGCGCCACCGGTTCAAACGGTGCCAGCGATGACGGATGGCTCACTTGCGCCAGAAACAACATGTCCGAGACAATCCGCGCCACGCGCTCCAGTTCCTCGGTGCACGACACCAACACATCTTTGTACTCATCCACCGAGCGCTCGCGCGAAAGCGTCACCTGCGCCTTGCCCATCAGGTTATTGATCGGCGTACGTAGCTCATGCGCCAGGTCATCGGAGAACTGCGATAACTGCTGCACCCCGGCATCCAGCCGATGCAGCATGAAGTTGATGCCCTGCGCCAGTTCGCTCAGTTCCTGCGGCATGTTGACCACGGACAATCGATGGTCCAGATCCTGGGTCGAGACCATCGCCGCGACCTTGCGAAACTCACGCAGTGGCGCCAAACCACGCTGCACCGCGCCCCAGGCGGTCAGGCCGATGAACACCAGCAACAACGGCAGAGCGATCAGCGTCGAGCGCAGATAAGCGCTGAGCAACGCCTGATCGTGGGCGTTGTCCATCGACAGCAGCACCGGCACGCTGCTGCCGTCCTTGAGACGAATCAGCTTGGAAGCAGTGAGGAATTTAGCCCCTTCAGCATTGATGCTGTCGGAGTAAGCCAGTTGATCAGTGGTCGCCCGCACCGCTTTCAATTCAACCCGTGGATCGCTCAAACCACTGCCGGATTTGAGCAGCGGCGCGCGCAAATTCAGGCGGTCATAAATCGTCAGAGTGAGGTTGTCATGACCCATCACCTGATCGAGCAGAATATGCGGCTTGCCGGTGATTTCATTGGCATCGACGTATAACGACAAGCTGTGTTCGACCTGCGCCATCTTCTTCTCGAGACTGTCGCGGGACAGCGCATTGAGTTCATGGGTCAACGCGAAATAGGCGAGGATCGCCAAAAAAACCACCAGCAGCGCACCGAGAATACTCACCGTCAAACCCAGGCGCATCGACAGGCTGGAGGGCTTCATTCCCGTGCCTCCAGCACATAACCGACACCGCGCAGGGTGTGGATCAGTTTACTGTCGAACGGATCATCGATCTTCGCCCGCAAGCGGCGGATCGACACCTCGACCACATTGGTGTCGCAGTCGAAATTCATGTCCCACACCAGCGAGATGATCTGCGTACGCGTCAGCACTTCGCCGGACTGGCGCATCAGCAGATGCAGCAGGGCGAATTCCTTGGTGGTCAGGTCGATACGCTGCGCGCCACGAAACGCGCGATGGCGGCCCGGATCGAGTTCCAGATCGGCGACTTTCAGCACCTGCGGCACCGGGATGTTTTCGCTGCGCCGCATCAACGTGCGCACCCGCGCCAGCAGCTCAGGAAACTCGAACGGCTTGACCAGATAATCGTCGGCGCCCAGATCGAGGCCGCGAATTTTGTCGGCCAGACGCCCGCGCGCGGTGAGCATCATCACCCGCGTGGAGTGAGTGCGGCGCAGTTGTTCCAGTACGCTCCAGCCATCCAGTTCCGGCAGGTTCACATCGAGAATAATCAGGTCATACGCGTGTTGTTGCGCCAGGTGCAGGCCATCGGCACCGGTGGCGGCGTGGTCAACGACATAACCACTTTCGGTCAAACCCTGATGCAAGTATTCGGCAGCTTTAAGCTCGTCCTCGACGACAAGGATTCGCATGATCTTTCACCACTTTTATTTAATGGGTATTTAATTAAGGTGACCGGGAAAGTTATTGTTTTTGTAAGGTCTTCCGGACGTTGTTCAATAACGATAAGAAGCCCCTCACCCTAACCCTCTCCCAGAGGGAGAGGGGACTAAACGTGGGATGCTTCAGAACTGCACCGACGTGGACCATCTTTACGGAATCCATAGTCGACTTGATTTAACAGGTCGATGGAAAGTGTCATACACCTCGGTCGGCTCCCTCTCCCCCCGGGAGAGGGCTGGGGTGAGGGGAAGTGCGGACAATAAAGGTTGTAGCGGCTACAGGGTCAACCTCCAAGCGCTTTAAAACGCTGCTCTGCGACACCCGGTCACAGCACAAGCCACAAAATCCCCATGAGTTTGATTCCGGCAAGTGCAATTCAGCAGATAACTACCGTGTTTTTGTTTCGATGTATTTCGATAAAACCATTTGCACTTCGCATCCTAGAACAAAACAACTTCGGCAAACCGTGGATAACGGATTTGTAATGTTCCAGTCACCTTGTCGATAAGTTCAAAACCCTACCGTGGCGGCATCAAAAATCCTCAATTGAAGGAAGTCTTCCATTGCCCGGTTCAAGACAACTGACGGCGCGATCACGCCTGCGAAAAACAGCCAGCGGCATTCTGTTGTTGGCCAGTACCAGCCTTGCCAGTGCATCGACCCTGACCCTCGAACAAGCGCTGCAAACCGCCTTCGCCGGCAACCCGGAACTGGCCGCTGCGCAATGGGAAATCGGCATTGCCGAAGGCGATCGTCAGCAGGCCGGGCTGATCCCCAATCCTGAATTGTCGTGGGAGGCCGAGGACACCCGGCGCAATTCGCGCACCACCACAGTGATGCTCAGTCAGCCGATCGAACTTGGTGGCAAACGCGGTGCACGCATCGATGTTGCCAGCCGCGCGCAGGACGCCGCCGGCATCGAACTGGAGCGCAAGCGCAATGCCCTGCGCGCCGATGTCATTCAGGCGTTCAACAGCGCGCAAACCGCGCAGCAGCGTTTGCAGCTGTCCCGGCAATCCCTGCAATTGGCCGAGCACGGTTTACGTGTTGCCCAAGGGCGCATCGAGGCAGGTAAATCGTCGCCTGTCGAAGGCACGCGGGCGCAGGTGCAGCTCTCGGAAGTGCGCCTTGAATTGAGCCGCGCCGAACGCGATCAGGCCACCGCGTACCAACAACTGGCGCAGGTCATGGGCGCGCCGCTACCGACCTCGACCAAGGTGCAGGCGCTCACGCAAAGCATGCCGGCCGTACCACCACCGACAAGATTGCTCGAGCGTCTGAACGAGACTGCCGAACTGCGTCTGGCCAAGCTGCAGATCGATCAGCGCGAAGCATCGCTGGGCCTGGAAAAGTCCCAACGCATTCCCGACCTCACCGTGAGCATCGGCAGCCAATACAGCGAAACCGAGCGCGAGCGGGTCAACGTGGTCGGCCTGTCGATGCCGATTCCGCTGTTCAACCGCAATCAGGGCAACGTACTCGCCGCAGCACGCCGAACCGATCAGGCGCGGGATCTGCGCAACGCCACCGAGTTGCGCTTGCGCACCGACATCCAGACCAGCCTGGAGCAATGGCAGACCGCCAACGGCGAAGTCACCGCGTTCAACCAGACCATCCTGCCCGCCGCGCAAAGTGCAGTCGACAGCGCCACCCGTGGTTTCGAAATGGGCAAGTTTGGCTTCCTCGATGTGCTCGACGCCCAGCGCACGCTGATCGCCGCGCGCAGCCAATACATCCAGGCCGTCAGCGAAGCCACCGACGCCCGGGTACGCATCGAACGGATCTTCGGCGACCTCAGCGTCAGCCCTTGAATTTCACTTTTCACATCACTGCGCGCAGGTATGACGCAGAGGAGTTTCCATGGATAAAAAACTGATGGTGGTCGCGGTGGCGACGTTGGCGCTGGGCATTGGTATCGGCTCGCAGTGGTCAGGTAACGCAAGCATCGACGCGCATGCCGACGAGGCTTCCGAGCATGCCGATCACGCTGAAGAAGGCGCAGCGGCTGAACATGCCGAAGAAGGGCACATCGAATTGAGCGCCGAACAGATCACCGCTGCCGGCATTCAACTCGCCGAAGCGCAGGCGCAAAACATCAGCCGCGGCCTGCCGTTCCCCGGCGAAGTGCGCTTCGACGAAGACCGCACTGCCCACGTCGTGCCGCGCGTCCCGGGCGTGGTCGAGTCGGTGGCAGTCAACCTCGGGCAAACGGTGAAGAAGGGCCAGTTGCTCGCGGTGATCGCCAGTCAGCAGATCTCCGACCAACGCAGCGAACAAGCCGCCGCGCAACGTCGTTTGGCCTTGGCGCGTACCACCTACGAGCGCGAGAAAAAACTCTGGCAGGACAAAATCTCCGCCGAGCAGGATTTCTTGCAGGCGAAGCAGGCGCTGGAAGAAGCGGAAATCGCCATGAACAACGCCCGGCAGAAAATCAGCGTGCTCAGTGGCAGCGTGGTCGCCACGGGCGGCAATCGCTACGAATTGCGCGCACCGTTCGAGGGTGTAGTGGTGGAAAAACACCTGACGCCGGGGGAGGTGGTCGATGAAACCACGGCGGCGTTCACCCTCTCGGATCTGTCGCGAGTGTGGGTGACGTTTGGCGTTTCACCGAAGGATCTGAACAAGGTTCAAGTAGGCAAAGCGGTCACCGTCAGCGCCCCGGAATTGAACGCGGAAGTCGTTGGCAGCGTGGCTTACGTCGGCAGCTTGCTCGGCGAACAAACCCGCACCGCGACCGTTCGTGTAACGCTGGAAAACCCCCAAGGCTCGTGGCGCCCCGGTCTGTTCGTCACCGCGCTGGTGGCGACCGACAGCCGCGAAGCAAAAGTCGCCGTGCCGGAAACCGCGATCCAGACCGTCGAGGACAAGCCCACGGTGTTCGTGCGCACCGACGATGGTTTCGAAGCGCGCGCAGTAGAGCTGGGCAGCCGCGCCGCCGGCCACGTCGAGGTCACCCAAGGCCTGGAAGCGGGCGTGCAAGTCGCCAGCGCCGGCAGCTTCGTCCTCAAATCGGAACTGGGCAAAGCCTCAGCCGAGCACAGTCATTAATTCTGGAAGGTCCTCATGTTCGAACGCCTGATCCAGTTTGCCATCGAGCAGCGCATCATCGTCCTGCTCGCCGTTCTGCTTATGGCCGGCCTCGGCATCGCCAGTTATCAAAAACTGCCGATCGACGCCGTGCCGGACATCACCAACGTCCAGGTGCAAATCAACACCGGCGCCGCCGGGTTCTCGCCGCTGGAAACCGAGCAGCGCATCACCTTCCCGATTGAAACCGCCATGGCCGGTTTGCCGGCGCTGGAGCAGACCCGTTCGTTGTCACGCTCGGGCCTGTCGCAAGTCACGGTAATCTTCAAGGACGGCACCGACCTGTTCTTCGCCCGCCAATTGGTCAACGAGCGTTTGCAGATCGCCAGGGCGCAGTTGCCTGAAGGCGCGGAAGCAGTGATGGGGCCGATTTCCACCGGTCTCGGCGAGATCTTCTTGTGGACCGTGGAAGCCAAGGAGGGCGCACTCAAGGACGACGGCACAGCCTACACACCGACCGATCTGCGGGTGATTCAGGACTGGATCATCAAGCCGCAATTGCGCAACGTGCCGGGTGTGGCGGAGATCAACACCATCGGTGGTTTCGCCAAGGAATATCAGATTGCGCCGGACCCGAAACGCCTGGCCGCGTACAAGCTGACCCTCACCGATCTGGTCACTGCGCTGGAGCGCAACAACGCCAACGTCGGCGCCGGTTACATCGAGCGCAGCGGCGAGCAATTGCTGATCCGCGCGCCGGGGCAAGTGGCGAGCACCGAGGACATCGCCAATATCGTCATGGCCAATGTCGACGGCACGCCAATCCGGGTGAAGAACGTCGCGACAGTGGAAATCGGCCGCGAATTGCGCAGCGGCGCGGCCACGGAAAACGGTCGGGAAGTGGTGCTCGGCACGGTATTCATGTTGATCGGCGAGAACAGTCGCACGGTCTCGCAAGCGGTGGCCAGCAAGCTCGAACAGATCAATAAATCCCTGCCCCAAGGCGTGATCGCCGTGCCGGTGTACGACCGCACGCACCTGGTCGACAAAGCCATCGCCACGGTGAAAAAGAACCTCATCGAAGGGGCGATTCTGGTCATCGCGATTCTGTTCCTGTTCCTCGGCAACATCCGTGCGGCGCTGATTACCGCGATGGTGATTCCGCTGTCCATGCTGTTTACGTTCACCGGGATGTTCAGCAACAAGGTCAGCGCCAACCTGATGAGCCTCGGCGCGCTGGACTTCGGGATTATTGTCGACGGCGCGGTGGTGATCGTCGAAAACACCCTGCGTCGGTTGGCCCATGCGCAGCAGCATCACGGTCGTTTGCTGACCCGCGCCGAGCGTTTCAAGGAAGTCTTTGCCGCAGCGAAAGAGGCGCGGCGACCGCTGATCTTCGGCCAGCTGATCATCATGGTCGTGTACCTGCCGATCTTCGCCCTGAGCGGTGTCGAGGGGAAAATGTTCCACCCGATGGCGTTTACCGTGGTGATTGCGTTGCTCGGTGCAATGCTGCTTTCCGTGACCTTTGTGCCAGCGGCCATCGCGTTGTTCGTCACTGGCAAGGTCAAGGAAGAAGAGGGCGCGGTGATGCGTGGTGCGCGTCGTGTTTATGCACCGGCGCTCGCCTGGGTCATGTCTCATCGCACAATCGCAGTGGGTGCGGCGTTGGGCGTGATCGTCCTTAGTGGCGTGCTCACCAGTCGTATGGGCAGCGAATTTGTGCCCAGCCTCAGCGAAGGCGATTTTGCCCTGCAAGCGCTGCGCGTGCCGGGCACCAGCCTGACGCAATCGGTGGATATGCAGCAGCGGCTGGAGACCTTGATTCTGGCCAAGGTGCCGGAAGTCGAACGCGTCTTTGCCCGCACCGGCACAGCGGAAATTGCCTCCGACCCGATGCCGCCGAACATCTCCGACAGCTACGTCATGCTCAAGCCGAAAGAGCAGTGGCCGGACCCGGGCAAGTCCCGCGAAACCCTGATGGCCGAGTTGCAGGCTGCCGCCGCGACACTGCCGGGCAGCAACTATGAACTGTCACAGCCGATTCAGTTGCGCTTCAACGAACTGATCTCCGGTGTGCGCAGCGATGTCGCGGTGAAGGTGTTTGGCGATGACATGGACGTGCTCAACGCCACCGCTGCGAAGATTGCGACGGCGATGCAGAAGGTCAATGGCGCGTCCGAGGTCAAGGTTGAGCAGACTACCGGGTTGCCCGTGCTGACCATCAACATCGATCGCGATAAGGCCGCGCGCTACGGGCTTAATGTCGGTGATGTGCAGGACACCATCGCCGTCGCGGTGGGCGGGCGTCAGGCCGGGACGTTGTATGAGGGTGACCGGCGTTTCGACATGGTCGTGCGTTTGTCCGATGCCATGCGCAAGGACATCGACGGTTTGTCGGCGCTGCTGATTCCGGTGCCCGCACCTTTGAATGGAGCGGCGAATCAGATCGGCTTCATCGCGCTGCAAGACGTCGCCAGCCTCGACCTGGTGCTCGGGCCGAATCAGGTCAGCCGCGAGGACGGCAAGCGTCTGGTAATCGTCAGCGCCAACGTGCGCGGGCGTGATATCGGCTCGTTTGTCAGCGAGGCCGGCGAGGTGATCGAACGTGATGTGCAGATCCCGGCCGGTTACTGGACCCGTTGGGGCGGGCAGTTCGAGCAGTTGCAATCGGCGGCCAAGCGTTTGCAGATTGTGGTGCCGGTGGCGCTGCTGCTGGTGTTCGGCTTGTTGTTCATGATGTTCAACAATCTGAAGGATGGCTTGCTGGTGTTTACCGGGATTCCGTTTGCGTTGACCGGTGGGGTCATGGCGCTGTGGTTGCGCGATATTCCGCTGTCGATTTCTGCTGGCGTCGGATTTATTGCATTGTCCGGGGTGGCGGTGTTGAACGGCCTGGTGATGATTGCGTTTATTCGTAATTTGCGTGAGGAGGGGCGTTCGCTGTCCGACGCTATCAACGAAGGCGCGCTGACGCGGTTGCGGCCTGTGTTGATGACGGCGTTGGTGGCGTCGCTGGGGTTTATTCCGATGGCTCTCGCAACGGGAACAGGTGCTGAAGTGCAACGGCCACTGGCAACCGTGGTGATCGGCGGAATCCTGTCTTCGACGATCCTCACGCTGCTGATGTTGCCGGCGCTCTACCAACTCGCCCATCGCCGGGATGAGGACGCTGTTCCAACTAAATAGGTAATCCCCCTGTGGGAGCGAGCCTGCTCGCGAAGACGGTCTGTCAGTCAACAATGATGTGACTGAACCACCGCTTTCGCGAGCAGGCGCGCTCCCACAGGGGTTATGTGCACTGATCCGGCACATAACGGATATGTAATTTCCCCGCCACCGTCACGAAAGGTGCGCCTTGTTACCTTGATCCCGTCAGCTACTTAAACGAGGAATCAACGATGAAACTTGCCCAACTCAGTACCTTCGCAGCCGCTCTGGCGATCTCTTCCGTGGCCCTGGCCGAAGGCGGCGGCGACCGCACATTCGAGCGGATGATGACCAGCAATGACCGCTCCATGGAGCTGTTCGTCGCCAAGGAAAAAGCCGCCGGCAACCCGGTGGTCGTCAACGACAAGAAAGACGAAAAAACCCGCGATCTGTAAGCCTGATGCAGTTATAGAAGCCCTTCATCGCGCATCGATGCCGGGCTTTTTTTCAAGCCCGGACGGGAAGGAAATGGATATGAAAATACTCAAGTTGATCGCATTCGCCGCTGTCATGGCGATGTCTGTGAATGTGCTGGCTGAAGGTGGCGGTGACCGCACTTTCGAACGTGCGCTCAGCGCCAACGCCAAAGCCATGGAACAGTACGCCGCCAACCAGGGCAAAGCACCGCCGGTGGTGAAGGATTACGCGTACGGCATGAAGCTGGACGTGGTCAAAGTGGTGAGCGTGGTGAAGCCGCAGCCTGCGTGCAAAGTGGTGCCGACGGCCATGACTTATGAGGATTCCAAGGGTCAGCTCAACACCATCAAGTACAACGTGATGGGCGTGTGTCGAAACGGCGGCAGCTGAATCTGTAACGCCTGAACGCGGTCCCCTGTAGGAGATGCCGAAGGCTGCGATCTTTTGATCTTGATCTTAAAAATCAAAGTCAAAAGATCGCAGCCTTCGGCAGCTCCTACAGGGCCGAATTTCAATATCACGATGCGTATTTCAATTCGTGATGTTTAAAGGCTGTGTTAGAAATACGGAACCTTCCCACAATGTTTTCAGGTTGTCCGTCGGACGTCCGCTCTCTAGCCTGTGTGGGTCGCTGCCAATTCAGCGATCGGGATTGGAACCCCGCGGCTCAACTGAAGCAAAACGCACTGTTCATGACGTATGCTTGCGCACTTTCATGTGTGCACTCCGTTATGGCGGCTGTGCGCGGGAGACTTCGAGTCTGTCGGGTTTGCTCAGTTGCCCGGGTTCCAACCTGCGTACAGCTGCCACCCTTTCGCGTGGAACCGAAAGGGCCAGCTCCACCTTCAAGCTGAGTAAAACATTATGAAAAAGCCAACCCCAAATCCCCCCGAAGCAGACGCCATCCCCGACGCCAACTCAACATCCCCCCACGCCTCCGTCGACACCCGAAAACTCCACGAAGCCGCCGACCGCGCCCTCGACTTCTACCTCAAACCGTCAGCCGCGATCATGTCCGCGCCGTACATTCCCAACCAGATGTTCCTGGTCAATCCCAACGCCGACACTGAATCGCTGCTGGCCAACGCCAGTGAATCGCTGTCGTCGGCCACAGTCATGCTCGGTGACTTCGCGGCATTGCTGGAAGGCACTCATCGCAAGACGCTGTTGGGGATTGCGCAGGTCGTCATGCTCGGCGAACTGGCGGTGAACAAAGCGCTGGACCGGATCAACGTGCCGACCTAGTTGCCGCTTTTGATCTGAAGGCAGTAAAGAACCCGGCCCCGCACGCAGGGCCGGGTTTCTCCCGTGACGACTATTTCGCCGGCAGCGACTCGACATCCACAACGGCCGGCACCGGCGCGGCCTCATGGTTCAATTTGCGTCGGGCAATCTCGGCGCCGCGCAAACGCAGCGGCGTTTCGATAAAGCGGTAATTGAGTTCACTCAAGACCACCAGCACAACCACTGACGTCAGTATCAACTCCAGGGTAAAGCGCCCGTCCAGCGGCACGCCCTGACTCGCCGCCACACGCGTCCAGATCTCGGTACTCAGGTGATTGGTAAACACGTGGATCACGTACAGGCCATACGACCGCGAGCCGAGCCACTGCATGAAGCCACGCATGAACACCGGACAATAGATGTAGCCTTTCTGGTAACTCGCCAGCCAGACAATCACGAGCGCGACGATCGCGACCATGCCCACCGCAATCGGCATGGCGATCAGCTGTATGGCCACGGCGCCGAGCATGTAGAGCAGAAACAGCGTGCACAGCAGCGGTTTGAGCGTCCCCTGACCCAGCCCGAGCGGTTCGATCTGCTGGTAGAGACGGGTGCGAGTGAACAGGCACAGGACAATACCCCATAGCATGGCGTCGAGGCGGAAGTTTGCGAGCAGGCTGCTTGTCGGGGTGCCGAACGGATTTCGATCCAGACCGAATTGCAAGGCAATCAGCGCCAGCAGGGCAATGATCCGCCAGCGCGGCGCCGTGATAAACAGCAGAAAAAACGGCAAGAAAAAGTAGAACTGCTCTTCCAGCGCCAGGCTCCAGTAGTGAGGGCTGGAACCCAATAGCGAGTCGTAACCGTGTGCCAGGTTAGCGCTGAATGTCGCAACAGCGGTGAAGCTGCGCAGGTTGTCGAACCACGAACCGAAGGCGTTCGACTGGTTGAATACGAGGGAGAAGCACAGTGGCATGAGGATCCACAGCCAGGCGGTGGGCAATAGGCGGTAGGCGCGCCGCAACCAGAAACACGCTGCTGCCAGACCAAACTGACCCTGCGTGCGGTGCTTGTCGAAGTAGTCCAGATAAGCCTTGCTCACCACGAAACCGGAAATGCAGAAGAATAGATCTACCCCTGTCCAGGGCATGAAAATCGAGAATATCCTCAACAGCGTATCGGTATGGAACGGCAACATCATGGTGACATGGCTGAAAAAGGTCAGGCCGACAGCCACGCCTCGCAAGTATTCGATCTCCAGGTTTTTACGGCTACTCATCGGTCCCTCGTTATTGTTGTTTGTCCGCCCGGGCGAAGATGGCAGGTGGCCTGCGCTTCGGTCAAGGCAACGAGAGCTTTTTCCAGCGCAAAAAAAAGGCGCCCCGAAGGGCGCCAAAAGATTCACCTCTTACCAAAGGAGCAAGGCGCTTCTAAAGGTGAATTTGCATCGACCATGCAGTCAGAGAATGGCCAGTGGGTATTCGACAATCACCCGCACTTCTTCCAGGTCCGACTCGAACGCCGTGGCGCGGGTGGTGGCCTGGCGCAAGCGCAGTGACAGGTCTTTCATCGAGCCGGTTTGCACCACGTATTTGACTTCGATATCGCGCTCCCAACGCTTCTGATCGGTCAGCGGATTGCCCTCGGCATCGCGGCGCATGTACACGGCGTTAGCGTTGGAATAATCGGCGTCGGTGCCGCGCGCGTAGCGGGTCATGAACGACAAGCCCGGTACGCCGTAAGTGCTCATGTCGAGGTCATAACGCACCATCCACGAACGTTCTTTCGGTGAGTTGAAGTCGCTGTACTGGATCGAGTTGTCGAGGAAGATCGAGTCGGACTGGCGCAGGTAATCGAAGTCGTCATTGCCGTTGTTGCGCTGGTGGGAGAGGGCGACCGAGTGGGCGCCGAGTTTCACGCCGATACGGCCGCTCCAGATGTTGTTGTCGAATTCGCCAAGCAGTTGTTTGCCTTCGTCGACGGCCTTGTAATAGTTCAGGCCACCGAACAGCGACAGGTCATCAGAGAGTGGGTAGGTCCAGGCAGTACCGGCGTAGTACTGATTCCAGGCGTCCTTGAGGCGACTGGAGTACAGGCTGAAACTGAGGTTCTTGTTCAGCACATAATCGCCGCCGCCATACGCGATCCACGGCGAATTGACCGGGCCTGCGTAAAACGTGGCGAAGTTCTCGCGCATGTCGCTGGACACCGGTTGGCTCATCGCGTGCAATCGACCGCCCTGCACCGACAGACCTGCGATGCTGGTGTTGCTCGCCGTCACCCCGCGAAAGCTCTCCGGCAGCAAGCGCGAATCACCGGCCGCCACCACCGGATTGGCCGGGAACACATCACCGGCCTTGATCACTGTATCGAACGCCCGGATTTTCGCGGCGCCACCCACCTTGGTGTATTCGTCTCGCGCGTCGCCGTCGCTGTTGACCGGCAACACATCAAACGAGCTGCGCCCGCCATTACGGCCGTCGCCGGTATCGAGTTTCAGACCCATCATCGCAAACGCATCAACACCGACCCCGACGGTGCCTTGGGTAAAACCGGATTCGAACTTGCTGATGACCGCATGCGACCAGGCTTCGGAATAACCGTTGCCGGTCGGGCTTGACTGGCCGTTGCGATGATCACGATTGAAGTAGAAGTTACGGTTGAGCACCGTCAGGCTGCTGCCTTCGACGAAGCCTTCAGGCTTGTCTTCTGCAAACACCATGGACGGCCCGGCGCCGACCACCACCGCTAAAGCGGCCATCGACATTTTTGAATTGTTAACCATCAAACACTCCTTGGGTTCGGCAGAACGGGAACGTGCGTCGGCGTGGTTTTATTGTTCGACGGGCAAGGGCCCGCCGGCATTGGTCGCCGGGTCACATCGTTGCAAGCTGCGGATAACGCCAAGGTGATGAGGGAATTACAATTTCGTCATGTGGTTATATGGATTGAGTGAACGCCACATAAACCTGTGGGAGCGAGCCTGCTCGCGAAAGCGGAGTGTCAGCCAATCAAGATGTTGAAAGTGCCTACGCCTTCGCGAGCAGGCTCGCTCCCACAGTGGGTTGAGTGAGTCTGATAGATCACATGTGAGCAGATGTGGCTTTTATCTTTCGGAGGTATCCAGCAAACCGTGTGATAGAGGGGCATCAGTTTCGGCGGGAAGTATGAGTTTGCCCTTCATGGCGTCGATCTGTTCTACACGCGTCTTCTTCAAGGTGATTTTGCCTTGGCGTTCTTTGGCTATCGCATCAAGGCCATCCATCAACTCTGAAAAAATATCCCGTTTCATGGTTCGTGGATCTCCACTTGATAGGTGATGCTCAAATTTAACCGCAATTTCCTTGTGCAGAATGTCAGCCATTGCTCGCCGCTTTGCAGGCAAATTCCTAAAAAGGGGAGAGCGTTGTAAGTCAAAAAATCGCAGCCTTCGGCAGCTCCTACAGACCGCCCACCATCCCAATGTAGGAGCTGCCGAAGGCTGCGATCTTTTGACGTTAAATCCCACAAAAACAAAAACGGCACCCGAAGGTGCCGTTTTCATTTCTAGCCAGCCAAGCAATCAGCCCGCCAGACCCGCCTGCTGAACCAGGGTCAGCAATGGCTGCGGGTACACACCCAGGAAGAACGCGACCAGGGCGATGGCCAGCAGCATCACGCCGCCTGCCTTCTGTTCCCAGTGCAGCTGGGCGTCGTGGCGACGCAGGTTTGGCTCGATCAGGTACAGGGTGACCATCACGCGCAGGTAGTAGAACACGCCGATGGCGCTGCCCAGTACCAGCGAACCCACCAACCACCACTGATGCGATTCAACACCGGTAGCGATGATGTAGAACTTGCCGATGAAGCCAGCGGTCAGCGGGATACCAGCGAGGGACAGCATCATCACGGTGAGGACGGCGGTCAGGTACGGACGACGCCAGAACAGGCCGCGGTACTCGTACAGCGCGTCGGCGTCACGGCCGTTGTACGGCGAGGACATCAGGGTGATCACCCCGAACGCGCCGAGGCTGGTGATGACGTAGGTGACCAGGTAGACGCCGATGGCTTCCACCGCCAGACCCTTGCTCGCCACCAGTGCGATCAGCAGGTAGCCGAAGTGAGCGATGGACGAGTAACCGAGCAGACGCTTGAGGTTGCTCTGGGTCAGGGCCAGCAGGTTACCGAACAGGATCGAGGCGATGGCAATGACGGTCAGCACGTCGCTCAGTACGCCACTGCTCGCAGCAGGGGAGATCTGGAACAGACGCACCACCACCGCAAACACCGCAACCTTCGAAGCGGTCGCGAGGAACGCGGCCACCGGTGCCGGAGCACCTTCGTAAACGTCCGGCGTCCACAGGTGGAACGGTACCAGCGACAGCTTGAACGCCAGACCGATCAGCATCATGCCCAGACCCAGTTGTGCCAGCGAGCTAGGCAGGCCAGTCGCGGCCAGCGCCTGACCGATGCCAACGAAGCTCAGCGAACCCGAGTCGGCGTACAGCAGCGCCATACCGAACAACAGGAACGCAGAACCGGCGGCCGACAGCACCATGTACTTGATGCCGGCTTCCAGCGAACGCTTGTTGAAGAAGGCATAAGCCACCAGACCGTAAACCGGCACCGACAGCAGTTCCAGACCGATGAACAAGCCGGCCAGGTGCTGCGCGCTGACCAGAACCAGACCACCGGCGGCGGCCATCAGGATCAGCAGGTACAGTTCTTCACGGTTGCCCGGGTAACCCGAACCGCCATCGCCCAGATAGGCGTGGGCGAGGGTCACACAGGCGAGGGTGGCGACCAGGATCAGCGCCATGTACAGGCAAGCGAAGGTGTCGATCTGCAGCAATGGAGTCACGGCCAGAGGCGCGACTTTCAGGGCCGGCAGGATCGACAGCAAAGCCAGGTTCAGACCCGCCACCGAGATCAGGAAGGTCTGCGAGTGGTTGCGGCGCCAGGCGATTGCCAGCATCACCACGATAATGGTGAGGCTGGTGATCAACAGTGGCGCAAGCGCAATAAAGTGTTGAATCGTGAATTCCATAGCGCTCTTACCGGGCCGAAGCGAGTTGAGTGAAGGCGGTGCCGAGCCACTGCTGTACGCCATGCATCGTGGCGGCAGAAGTGTCGAGGAACGGTTGCGGGTAGACGCCGAGGTAAATCAGCAGCACCGCAAGGCCCAGCACCATGATCAGTTCGCGACCGTCCATGCCGTGCAGTACCGCGTCCGATTTCGACGGACCGAAGTAGGCACGGTGGATCATGATCAGCGAGTAGACCGAACCGAACACCAGACCGGAGGTGGCAATCGCGGTGACCCATGGCGCGCTGGCGAAGGAACCGATCAGGATCAGGAACTCGCCGACAAAGTTACCGGTACCCGGCAAGCCCAGCGACGCGGCGGCGAAGAACAGGCTGATGGCTGGCAGGTAAGCGATACGCGACCACAGACCGCCCATCTCACGCATGTCACGAGTGTGCAGGCGCTCGTACAACTGACCGCTGAGGATAAACAGTGCCGCCGCCGACAGACCGTGCGCCAGCATCTGGATCACCGCGCCTTGCAGCGCCAGTTGGCTGCCGGAGTAGATGCCGATCAACACGAAGCCCATGTGGGAAACGGAAGAGAAGGCGATCAGACGCTTGATGTCGGTTTGTGCGAAAGCGAGGAACGCACCGTAGAAGATCCCGATCAGACCGAGGGTCATGGCGATCGGCGCGAACTCGGCCGACGCATTAGGGAACAGCGGCAGGGCGAAACGCAGCAGACCGTAGGCAGCGGTTTTCAGCAAGATACCGGCGAGGTCGACGGAACCTGCAGTCGGCGCCTGGGCGTGGGCATCCGGCAGCCAGGAGTGGAACGGTACGACTGGCAGCTTGACCGCGAAGGCGATGAAGAAACCGAGCATCAGGATGTACTCGGTGGTCATCGACATCTTGGTTTTCAACAGGTCGGCGTAGTTGAAGGTAATCACGCCGGTGTTGTTGAAATTGACCAGCACCAGACCGAGGATCGCCACCAGCATGATCAGGCCGGAAGCCTGAGTGAAGATGAAGAACTTGGTCGCTGCGTAGATGCGGGTTTTCTTGCCGTCCGAAGAACTGTGACCCCAGAGCGCGATGAGGAAGTACATCGGCACCAGCATCATTTCCCAGAAGAAGAAGAACATGAACAGGTCGAGGGCGAGGAACACGCCGACCACGCCGCCCAGGATCCACATCAGGTTCAGGTGGAAGAAGCCAACGTGACGTTGAATCTCTTTCCACGAGCAGAGTACCGAGAGGATACCCAGCAGGCCGGTCAGCAGGATCATCAACAGCGACAGGCCGTCGAGGGCCAGGTGCACGTTGATGCCGAAGCGCTGGATCCAGACATGCTTGAACTCAAGCGCCCAGGTCGGATCGGCGCCGGGCGCCGGCGCAAATGAATAGTCACCGTGGGCCCACAGCCAGAGGCCGAGGGCGAGTTCCAGGGTCATGGTCAACAGCGCAATCCAGCGCGGGAGGGTAGCGCCGAAGCGCTCACCCATCCAGCACAGCAGGCCGCCGATGAAGGGGATCAGGATTAGCCAAGGCAGAATCATGACGGGCTCGTTTCCTTTCGCAAATTCGCAAGGTTCATATCAGACCGCTACCAGCACGATGGCGCCAATCACCAGCACGGCACCAGCAGCCATCGAAGCAGCGTACCAACGCAGTTGACCGGTCTCGGTGCGGCTCAGGGCAGTGTGACCACCCTTGGCCATACGCGGGATCAGACCGATGGTCTGGTCGAGCGGGTCTTTGCGCAGTACGTGGCTGATCGCCAGGTAAGGCTTGACGAACAGTTTGTCGTAGATCCAGTCGAAGCCCCAGGCAGCGAACCACCAGGCCGAAAGGAAACGGCCGATGCCGCTGTTGGCGATGGCCGTGACGAAGCGACGCTTGCCGAGGAACAGCAGCGCTGCCAGCAGGATACCGGCCAGGGCGATGGCGCCCGAAGCGATTTCCAGACTGTGCTTGGCTTCGCCACCGGCATGGCCAACGCTTTCTGGCAGAACGCCGTGCAGCGGCGGCACGATCATGGCACCGACGAAGGTCGACAGCACGATCAGCACCGACAGCGGCAGCCAGTGAGCGATGCCGTGACCGGCGTGGGCTTCAGTCTTGGCTTCACCGTGGAACGTGATGAAGATCAGGCGGAAGGTGTACAGCGAAGTCATGAACGCGCCGACCAGACCTGCGTAAAGCAGACCGTGGTTGCCGCTGGCGAACGCTTCCCAAAGGATTTCGTCCTTGGAGTAGAAGCCTGCGGTGACCAGTGGCAGAGCGGCCAGCGCAGCACCACCGACGATGAAGCTGGCGTAGGCCAGTGGCAGTTTTTTCCACAGACCGCCCATCTTGAAGATGTTCTGCTCGTGGTGGCAGGCAACGATCACCGCACCGGAAGCAAGGAACAGCAGGGCCTTGAAGAAGGCGTGGGTCATCAGGTGGAAAATCGCGCCATCCCATGCACCCACGCCCAGCGCCAGGAACATGTAGCCGATCTGGCTCATGGTCGAGTAGGCGAGGATACGTTTGATGTCGGTCTGTACCAGCGCGGCGAAACCGGCCAGTACCAGGGTCACGCCACCAACGATGCCCACCAGGTGCAGGATTTCCGGCGCCAGGGTGAACAGACCGTGGGTACGAGCGATCAGGTAGACACCGGCGGTCACCATCGTCGCGGCGTGGATCAGTGCCGAAACCGGAGTCGGGCCAGCCATCGCATCCGCGAGCCAGGTTTGCAGCGGCAGTTGTGCCGATTTACCGACCGCGCCACCCAGCAGCATCAGGGTCGCCAGGGTGATCCAGAAGTCGCCGACCTGGAATTTCTGCGGTGCCAGCACCAGCAGTTCCTGGATGTTCAGCGTGCCCACTTGCTGGAACAGGATGAACAGGCCGATGGCCATGAACACGTCGCCGATCCGGGTCACGATGAAGGCCTTGAGTGCGGCGTTACCGTTGTTGCGGTTGCTGTAGTAGAAACCGATCAACAGGTACGAGCACAGGCCCACGCCTTCCCAGCCGAAGTACAGGAACAACAGGTTATCGCCGAGCACCAGGAACAGCATGCTGGCGATAAACAGGTTGGTGTACGAGAAGAAGCGCGAGTAGCCCGCTTCGCCGCGCATGTACCAGGACGCGAACAGGTGGATCAGGAAACCCACACCCACCACCACGCCGAGCATGGTGATCGACAGGCCGTCGACGTACAGGGCGAAGTCAGGCTTGAAGCCTTCCACCGCCATCCACTGCCAAAGTACCAGGGTGTAGTGACCGCCTTCGGGTGGCGCGACGTTGAATTGCCAGATGACGTAGGCGGCGACAATCGCCGACAAGCCAATGGAACCAACGCCGACCAGCGCCGAGAGGTTTTCCGACCAGCGTCCACGGGAGAACGACAGCAGCAGGAAACCGATCAGAGGGAATACGAAAGTCAGAAAGATAAGATTCATCCGCGCATCTCACTGGCAGCGTCGATATCGAGCGTGTGGAAGCGGCGATACAGTTGCAGCAGGATCGCCAGACCAATACTGGCCTCGGCGGCTGCAAGGCTGATCACCAGGATGAACATGATCTGTCCATCCGGCTGCGCCCAGCGGGCGCCCGCCACGATGAAGGCCAGTGCAGAGGCGTTCATCATCACTTCCAGACTCATCAACACGAACAAAATGTTGCGGCGGACCATCAGGCCGACCAGACCAAGGCAGAACAGGATGCCGGCGACGGCCAATCCATGCTCGAGAGGGATAGCAGGCATGTCTTACTCCTTCGCCTCGTTACGGCCCAAATGGAACGCCGTGACGGCTGCGGCGAGCAGCAGCATCGAGGCGAGTTCGACCACCAGCAGATACGGACCGAACAGGCTGATGCCCACGGCTTTCGCGTCTACGGTGGTGTGGCCGATGGCCTGACCGCTCTGGTGAGCGAACAGCACATACAGCAATTCGGCCAGCAGCAGGGCGG
Organism: Pseudomonas sp. rhizo66; assembly: GCF_031931925.1. NCBI lineage: Bacteria > Pseudomonadati > Pseudomonadota > Gammaproteobacteria > Pseudomonadales > Pseudomonadaceae > Pseudomonas > Pseudomonas sp. rhizo66. The sequence continues at coordinate 25,931 of NZ_JAUJWZ010000018.1, read as the reverse complement.
CGAGAATCACCGGTCCTGCCCAGATGCCAGGCTTGAGCCAGGTGCGTTCCTGCTGAACCGAGGCCGGGCCCAGGTTCAGCATCATCACCACGAACACGAACAGCACCATGATGGCGCCGGCGTAGGCGATCACTTCCAGCACGCCGGCGAACGGCGCGCCGAGTGCGAAGAAGGTCATGGCCACGGCGATCAACGAGATGATCAGGTAGAGCAGGGCGTGCACGGGGTTGGTGTTGGTGACCACACGTAGCGTGGACACAACCGCGATACCCGATGCGAAATAGAAAGCGAATTCCATCGTTCTTCCTTAAGGCAGCAAGCTCTTCACGTTGATCGGTTCAGCTTCGTTCTGTGCGGAGCCTTTCGGCTTGCCAGCGATTGCCATACCTGCAACACGATAGAAGTTGTAATCAGGGTTTTTGCCGGGGCCGGAGATCAGCAGATCTTCTTTCTCGTACACCAGGTCCTGACGTTTGAACTCGGCCATCTCGAAATCCGGGGTCAGCTGGATTGCGGTGGTCGGACAGGCTTCCTCGCAGAGACCGCAGAAAATGCAGCGCGAGAAGTTGATACGGAAGAAGTCCGGGTACCAGCGACCGTCTTCGGTTTCAGCTTTCTGCAGCGAGATGCAACCCACCGGGCAAGCCACGGCGCACAGGTTGCAGGCTACGCAACGTTCTTCACCATCGGGGTCACGGGTCAGGACGATGCGACCACGGTAACGTGGCGGCAGGTAGACCGGTTCTTCCGGGTATTGCAGGGTGTCGCGCTTGCGAAAGCCATGGCCGAAGACCATGACCAGGCTGCGCAACTGGGTACCAGTACCCTTAACGATGTCGCCAATATATTTGAACATGGGTCAAATCCTCACTGAACCGCAACCGCAGGTGTGTTCCACAACACAACCGCAGCGGTTATCAGCAAATTGATCAGGGTCAGTGGCAGGCAGAATTTCCAGCTGAAATCCATCACCTGGTCATAACGCGGACGCGGAATGGATGCGCGCAGCAGGATGAACAGCATGATGAAGAACGCGGTCTTCAGTGCGAACCAGACGAAGGACAGTTGCGGCAGGATGCCGAACGGACCGTGCCAGCCACCGAAGAACAGGGTGACCAACAGCGCCGAGATCAGGATGATGCCGATGTATTCACCGACGAAGAACATGCCCCATTTCATACCGGCGTATTCAATGTGGTAACCGTCGGCCAGTTCCTGTTCCGCTTCCGGCTGGTCGAACGGGTGACGGTGAGTCACGGCCACGCCAGCAATGAAGAAGGTACAGAAGCCGAAGAACTGCGGAATGATGAACCACAGGTTCTGCGCCTGGTACTCGACGATGTCACGCATGTTGAACGAGCCGACCTGCACCACGATGCCCATCAGGGCCAGGCCCATGAACACTTCGTAGGACACGGTCTGCGCCGAGGCACGCAAGCTGCCGAGCAGAGCAAACTTGTTGTTACTCGACCAACCGGCGAACAACACCGCGTAGACCGACAGACCGGCCATGGCGAAGAAGAACAGCAGGCCGATGTTCAGATCCGCCACGCCCCAGGTCGGGGTGATCGGGATGATCGCAAAGGCGATCAGCAAGGCCGACATGGCCACCACCGGTGCCAAAGTGAAGATCACTTTGTCGGCAAACGGCGGGGTCCAGTCTTCCTTGAAGAACATCTTCAGCATGTCGGCGGCGATCTGGAACATACCGAACGGGCCAACGCGGTTCGGACCGTAACGGTCCTGCCACCAGCCCAGCAGGCGACGTTCGACAAAGCTGAGCAACGCGCCTGCGACCACAACGGCCAGCAGAATCACGATGGCTTTGATGACCGTCAGGATCACATCGATCACTTCAGGGGTGAACCAGGTCATTGCGCTGCCTCCTGCAGACCGTCGACGGACACGCCGGCGAATGCCGGTGGAATGCCGGCGATGCCCGCAGGCAAGGCCACCAGACCAGCGCCCAGTTCTTCATTGATGCGCAGCGGCAGACGCAGGGTCTGACCGGCGACGTTCAGGCTCAGCAGGGCACCGTCGTTGACGCCCAGACGATCCGCTTCGGATTTCGCCAGAGCCACGTACGGAGCCGGAATGCGCTCTTGCACCGGCGCAGCTTTCGACGAGTTCTCGTCGCTGCCGAACAGGTGGTAGAACGGCACAGCCTGCCAGGTGCCCGGCGCCGGATTGAATGCACGCGGCGCGGCAGCGAACCAGTTCAGCGAATCGCCGGTGCTTTCGATCAGGCGCGTGCCCGGATCGCCAGCACGCAGGTGACCACCGACTTCGTCCTGGAACTTGTTCCACGCTTGTGGCGAGTTCCAGCCCGGCGACCAGGCGAATGGCACTTGCTGACGCGGTTCAGCCGAACCCGAGTAACCTTCCATGGAGAAGGCGAACGCGGTGTCTTTGTCTTGCGGGGTACGCGGTTCGTGAACGCTGATGTCGGCGCGCATCGCGGTGCGACCGGAATAACGCAGCGGCTCACGCGCCAGTTTCAGACCCTTGATGCGGAATGCGGCCGATGGGGCTGCGTCGACGATGCGCGCCAGTTGCTCGGTGCTCGAAGCCACGGCAGCGGTGACGTGGTCGAGTTGCGTCCAGTCGATCGGCTGGTTCAGCAGAGTCGAACGCAGGGCGTGCAGCCAGCGCCAGCCTTCGTGAACCAGGATGCTCGCGTCCATGTATTGCGGGTCGAAAACCTGGAAGAAGCGCTGGGCGCGACCTTCCTGGCTGACCAGCGTACCGTCGCCTTCCGCGAAGCTCGCCGCTGGCAGAACCAGGTGCGCGCGGTCGGTGGTGGCAGTCTTCTGATGGTCGGCAACGATCACCACTTGCGCGGCGTTCAGGGCCGCATCGACCTTGGCTTTCGAGGTGCGGGTGTACAGGTCGTTTTCCAGCACGACGATGGCGTCGGCTTTACCGTCGATGACGGCTTGCAGCGCAGCATCCACCGACTCGCCACCGAGCATGGCCAGGCCGAGGCTGTTGGCTTCCGGCACGATCAGGCTGATCGAACCGTTCTTCTCGCGCAGCTTCAGGGCTTTGGCGATGTTCGCCGCCGCTTCGATCAGCGCTTTGGAGCCCAGCGAAGTACCGGCGATGATCAGCGGACGTTTGGCCGCGAGCAGGGCATCAGCAATGCGCTTGGCCAGTTCCAGTGCTTCAGCGTCCAGACCTTCAACGGCCGGGGCGCTGGCGTCCAGAGCGTGAGCCACGGCGAAACCGATGCGCGCCAGATCGTCCGGAGCTGCGTGCACGCATTCTTCGGCGATGTCGTCGAGCTTGGTTTCCGCCAGGCTGGCGATGAACAGCGGGTTCAGCGCGTGCTGACCGATGTTCTTCACCGCCGCGTCAAGCCAAGGCTGAACGCGCATGGCTTCGGCCATGTCTTCAGCTTTGCCTTTGACCGACTGACGCAGGGACAGGGCCATACGCGCAGCGGTCTGGGTCAAGTCTTCACCGAGGACGAAGATCGCGTCGTGGTCTTCGATGTCGCGCATGTTCGGCACTGGCAGCGGGCTGTCTTTCAGCACTTGCAGGACCAGACGGATGCGCTCCAGTTCGGAGGCTTCGATACCCGAGTAGAAGTGCTCGGCGCCGACCAGTTCGCGCAACGCGTAGTTGCTTTCGAGGCTGGCACGCGGCGAACCGATACCGACGATGTTGCGCCCGCGCAGCAGATCAGCAGCTTTATCCAGCGCGGCGTCGAGGCCCAGCTTGGTGCCGTCGGCCAGCAGCGGCTGACGTGGGCGGTCGGTGCGGTTGACGTAGCCATAACCGAAACGGCCACGGTCACACAGGAAGTACTGGTTCACCGAACCGTTGAAACGGTTTTCGATGCGACGCAGTTCGCCGTAACGTTCGCCCGGAGAGATGTTGCAGCCGCTCGAGCAGCCATGGCAGATGCTCGGCGAGAACTGCATGTCCCATTTGCGGTTGTAGCGCTCGGAGTGAGTCTTGTCGGTGAACACACCGGTCGGGCAGACCTCGGTGAGGTTGCCGGAGAACTCGCTTTCGAGGGTGCCGTCTTCAACGCGACCGAAGTACACGTTGTCGTGGGCGCCGAACACACCGAGGTCGGTGCCGCCGGCGTAATCCTTGTAGAAACGCACGCAGCGGTAGCAAGCGATGCAGCGGTTCATTTCGTGGGAAATGAACGGGCCCAGTTGCTGGTTCTGGTGAGTGCGTTTGGTGAAGCGATAACGGCGCTCGTTGTGGCCGGTCATCACCGTCATGTCTTGCAGGTGGCAGTGACCGCCTTCTTCGCACACAGGGCAGTCGTGCGGGTGGTTGGTCATCAGCCATTCGACAACACTGGCGCGGAACGCCTTGGATTCTTCATCGTCGATGGAGATCCAGGTGTTGTCGGTGGCCGGGGTCATGCAGGACATGACGATGCGACCACGGGTGTCGTTCTCGTCGGTGTACTGCTTGACCGCGCACTGGCGGCAAGCCCCGACGCTACCAAGCGCGGGGTGCCAGCAGAAATAAGGGATGTCGAGGCCCAGCGACAGACATGCCTGTAACAGGTTGTCTGCCCCGTCGACTTCGAGCGCTTTGCCGTCTACGTGGATAGTGGCCATGGTTCAAAGGTCTTCGTTGGCCCGGTGTCAGCGGGCGTGGCTAATGGAATCTTGTTATCCGTCCGAATCCAGTCAGCCCCGAAAGGCGTCATCGGACGAAAGGCGAAGGGCACGGACCCTTCGCCTTTTTAAGCGTTTACGCGCCGATTACGATCGGCCTTGCCAGAGGCGGGACGGCGGCGCTGACTGGCGCGATACCGGCTTCGAACTCTGGACGGAAGTATTTGATGGCACTGCCCAACGGTTCCACGGCACCCGGTGCGTGAGCACAGAAGGTCTTGCCCGGGCCGAGGAAGTTGACCAGACCCAGCAAGGTCTCGATGTCGCCTGGCTGACCACGGCCTTGTTCGATGGCCATCAGCAGCTTGACGCTCCATGGCAAGCCATCGCGGCACGGGGTGCAGAAACCGCACGACTCGCGCGCGAAGAACTGCTCCATGTTGCGCAGCAAGGAGACCATGTTGACGCTGTCGTCCACCGCCATAGCCAGGCCGGTACCCATACGGGTGCCCACTTTGGCGATGCCGCCAGCGTACATTTGTGCGTCGAGGTGTTCTGGCAGGAGGAAACCGGTACCGGCGCCACCTGGCTGCCAGGCCTTGAGTTTGAAACCGTCGCGCATGCCGCCGGCATAGTCTTCGAACAACTCGCGACCGGTGACGCCGAATGGCAGTTCCCACAAGCCCGGGTTTTTCACTTTGCCGGAGAAGCCCATGAGCTTGGTGCCCATGTCTTCACTGCCTTCGCGGGCCAACGATTTGTACCAGTCAACGCCGTCGGCAATGATCGCTGGCACGTTGCACAGGGTTTCGACGTTGTTCACGCAGGTCGGCTTGCCCCACACGCCAACGGCGGCAGGGAAGGGCGGCTTGGAGCGCGGGTTGGCGCGGCGGCCTTCGAGGGAGTTGATCAGTGCGGTTTCTTCACCGCAGATGTAGCGCCCGGCGCCGGTGTGGACGAACAACTCGAAATCGAAGCCGCTGCCCAGAATGTTTTTACCCAAAAGGCCCGCAGCCTTGGCTTCTTCCACGGCACGGTTGAGGTGCTTGGCGGCGGTGGTGTACTCGCCACGCAGGAAGATGTAGCCACGGTAGGTTTTCAGCGCGCGGGCACTGATCAGCATGCCTTCGATCAGCAGATGGGGCAGTTGCTCCATCAGCATGCGGTCTTTCCAGGTGTTCGGCTCCATTTCATCCGCGTTGCACAGCAGGTAGCGGATGTTGATGGATTCGTCCTTGGGCATCAGGCCCCACTTCACGCCAGTGGGGAAGCCTGCACCGCCGCGACCTTTGAGGCCGGCGTCTTTCACGGTCTGGACGATGGCGTCCTGATCCATGTCGGCGAAGGCTTTGCGCGCAGCAGCGTAACCGTTCTTGGCCTGGTATTCGTCGAGCCACACGGCTTCGCCGTCGTCACGCAGACGCCAGGTCAGCGGGTGAGTCTCGGCCGAACGCTGAATGCGGTTGGCAGGACCGAAAGATGTCAGGGTCATACGTAGCCCTCGAGCAGTTTGGCCACGCCAGCAGGCTGTACGTCGCCAAAGGTGTCGTCGTCGATCATCAGCGCCGGTGCCTTGTCGCAGTTGCCGAGGCAGCAGACAGGCAGCAGGGTGAAACGACCGTCGGCGGTGGTCTGACCCAGGCCGATGCCCAGATTGTTCTGGATTTCGCTGACCACCGACTCGTGGCCACCGATGTAGCAGACCATGCTGTCGCAGACGCGAATGATGTGACGGCCGACCGGCTGACGGAAGATCTGGCTGTAGAACGTCGCCACACCTTCAACGTCGCTGGCCGGGATGCCGAGGATCTCGCCGATCGCGTACAAGGCGCCATCCGGCACCCAGCCGCGTTCTTTCTGAACGATCTTCAGGGCTTCGATCGACGCCGCGCGCGGGTCTTCGTAGTGATGCAACTCGTGCTCGATGGCCGAGCGCTCGGTTTCACTCAGGGTGAAACGGTCTGTCTGGATAAGCGTGCTGTTCATGCTTAGCGGTCCACGTCGGCCATAACGAAGTCGATACTACCCAGGTACGCAATCAAGTCCGCGACCATGCTGCCTTTGATCACCGAAGGGATCTGTTGCAGGTGCGGGAAGCTCGGAGTACGGATCCGGGTACGGTAGCTCATGGTGCCGCCGTCGCTCGTCAGGTAATAACTGTTGATGCCCTTGGTCGCTTCGATCATCTGGAAGGATTCGTTGGCCGGCATGACCGGGCCCCACGAAACTTGCAGGAAGTGCGTGATCAGGGTTTCGATGTGCTGCAGCGTGCGCTCTTTTGGCGGCGGCGTGGTCAGCGGGTGATCCGCCTTGTACGGGCCTTCCGGCATGTTGCGCATGCACTGGTCGATGATCTTGATGCTCTGGCGCATCTCTTCGACGCGAACCATGCAGCGGTCGTAGGCATCGCCGTTGGCGGCCAGCGGTACTTCGAATTCGAAGTTCTCGTAGCCGGAGTACGGACGCGCTTTACGCAGGTCGAAATCGCAACCGGTCGAACGCAGGCCGGCACCGGTGACACCCCATTCCAGGGCTTCTTTGGTGTTGTACTGGGCGACGCCGATGGTACGACCCTTGAGGATGCTGTTCTGCAGGGCAGCCTTGGTGTATTCGTCGAGGCGTTTTGGCAGCCATTCAACGAAGTCTTTCACCAGTTTTTCCCAGCCGCGCGGCAGGTCGTGGGCGACGCCACCGATGCGGTACCAGGCCGGGTGCAGACGGAAACCGGTAATGGCTTCGATCACCGTGTACGCCTTCTGGCGGTCGGTGAAGGTGAAGAACACCGGAGTCATCGCACCAACGTCCTGGATGTAAGTCCCCAGGAACAGCAGGTGGCTGGTGATCCGGAAGAACTCGGCCATCATGATGCGGATAACGTCGACCTTCTCCGGCACCTTGATACCGGCCAGCTTCTCGACCGAGAGCACGTACGGCAGGTTGTTCATCACGCCGCCGAGGTAATCGATACGGTCGGTGTACGGGATGAAACTGTGCCACGACTGACGTTCGGCCATCTTCTCGGCACCACGGTGGTGGTAACCGATGTCCGGCACGCAGTCGACGATCTCTTCACCGTCCAGCTGCAGAATGATGCGGAAGGCACCGTGCGCGGAAGGGTGGTTCGGGCCGAGGTTGAGGAACATGTAGTCCTCGTTGGCACCGGAACGCTTCATGCCCCAGTCTTCAGGACGGAAGCGCGCGGCTTCTTCTTCAAGCTTCTGCTTGGCGAGGTTGAGGCTGAACGGATCGAATTCGGTGGCGCGCGCCGGGAAGTCCTTGCGCAGCGGGTGACCTTCCCAGGTTGGCGGCATCATGATGCGCGACAGGTGCGGGTGGCCTTTGAAGTCGATGCCGTACATGTCCCAGACTTCACGCTCGTACCAGTTGGCGTTCGGCCAGATGCTGGTGACGGTCGGCAAGCTCAGGTCGCTTTCGGACAAGGCGACTTTGATCATCACGTCACTATTACGCTCAAGCGACATGAGGTGATAGAACACGGTGAACTCGGCGTCCGATGGCAGCCCTTGACGCTTGGTGCGCAGACGCTCGTCCACGCCGTGCAGGTCATAGAGCATGACGTACGGCTTGGGCAGGTTGCGCAGGAAAGTCAGGACTTCAACGAGCCTGGCGCGCGCGACCCACAGTACCGGCATGCCGGTGCGGGTCGACTGAGCGGTGAACGCCTCGGCGCCAAAACGGTTGTTCAATTCGACGACCACATCCTGGTCGTCTGCCTTATAAGGCGGGATGTACAGAGCGCTGCCTGTAGTCATGGTTATTTTTTCGCTTTCGGTCAACGTAAAGAATGAAGCCAGCTTCTCGTTTCTTTTGTAAGAACAGATCTGGATCAGACTTCGTCAGGGCTGCGCAGGTTGGTGACTGCGATTCGCTGTTCGCGGCGCTGTTCCTTCTGCGAAGGCATGTCGGCGCGATAAACGCCTTGATCACCAACGACCCAGGAAAGCGGACGACGCTCCTGTCCAATCGATTCCTGCAACAGCATCAAGCCTTGCAGAAATGCTTCTGGACGGGGCGGGCAGCCAGGTACGTAGACGTCCACGGGCAGGAACTTGTCCACGCCTTGAACCACGGAGTAGATGTCGTACATGCCGCCGGAGTTGGCGCACGAACCCATGGAGATAACCCATTTCGGCTCGAGCATCTGCTCGTAGAGACGCTGGATGATCGGCGCCATCTTGATGAAGCAGGTACCGGCGATAACCATGAAGTCGGCCTGACGCGGCGATGCCCGGATCACTTCGGCGCCAAAGCGCGCGATGTCGTGGGGCGCCGTGAAGGCGGTGGTCATTTCCACGTAGCAGCACGACAGGCCGAAGTTGTACGGCCACAGGGAGTTCTTACGTCCCCAGTTGACCGCGCCACTCAGCACGTCTTCCAGCTTGCCCATGAAAATGTTTTTGTGAACTTGATCTTCTAACGGATCGGAAACGGTTTCCCGTTCGCCAATCGGATATTGCTCGTTAGGAGCATCGGGGTCGATCCTGGTGAGATTGTATTGCATTGCCAAAGCCTCATTGTTTCAGCTTCGCCTGCCGCTTGCGACGAGCTTCCGGAGCCCAGTCAAGGGCGCCCACTCGGAACAGGTAGACAAGACCTGCCAACAGAATTGCTATGAAAACGAGAGCTTCGACGAATCCGGTCCAGCCGCTTTCGCGGACGGACACAGACCATGCAAAGAGAAAGAGGGCTTCGATATCGAAGATCACGAAGAGCATCGCGACCAGATAGAATTTGGCTGAGAGCCGCAAGCGGGCGCCACCGGTAGGTAGCATGCCCGACTCGAACGGTTCGTTTTTGCTGCGGCCCCAGGCTTTTGACCCAAGGAGGCTGGAGACGCCAAGCATGAAGGCACACAGGCCGACGACACCCAGAAGGAAAATGGCAAAGCCCCAGTTGTGGGCCATGAGTCCTGTCGCTTCGGGCATGCTGGTAATCCTTAACAGAGAGCAAAGGTCTCTGAGCTTGATAAAGAAATAGGCAGTGACGATATGTCGCAGCAATCAATCGCGCTGATTTTATGGCTAAACACCCTGCAAGTAAAATTCCTATAGCGAAATTATTTATTGGAATAAGGACATAGCGCATCTCCAGTGCCCTGAAGCCCATGCGTTGCGGGCATTAGGCGGGTTTATGCAAATAATGTTTTGTAGAGAATGTAACGAACATAGTTGCGGCTAAATGATAATTGATATCGTTTGATGGGGTTTTGTAACTGTTTATCGGGATGTCAGTCGGGAAGTTGTCTTACTTGCACGTTACTGCAAGTAGCGACGGCGCCCGTTTTAGCGGATTTTTCTGACGGTTGTACCGCTCTGGATCAATGTTTTCTCCGAACGACACCGATCCCTGTAGGAGCTGCCGAAGGCTGCGATCTTTTGATCCTGCTTTTGATTCTGAAAAAACAAAGTCAAAAGATCGCAGCCTTCGGCAGCTCCTACAGGGGAGGGTATGTTTCCGGGCGCAAAAAAAACGCCCCGAACCAGTCGGGGCGTCAGTTTTGCGGCTCTGCGGTTAGCTTTCTATCCGATCCGCAAAGGCCGTTTGCTCAGCGAAGCCGAATCAGTGGAACTGTTCTTCTTCGGTCGAACCGGTCAGTGCAGTGACCGACGACGAGCCACCCTGAATCACAGTGGTCATGTCGTCGAAGTAGCCGGTGCCCACTTCCTGCTGGTGAGCCACGAAGGTGTAACCCTTGGCGGCGTCAGCGAATTCCTGCTCCTGCAGCTTCACGTAGGCAGTCATGTCGTTGCGGGCGTAGTCGTGCGCCAGGTTGAACATGCTGTGCCACATGTTGTGAATGCCGGCCAGGGTGATGAACTGGTGCTTGTAACCCATGGCGGACAGTTCGCGCTGGAACTTGGCGATGGTCGCGTCGTCGAGGTTTTTCTTCCAGTTGAAGGAAGGCGAGCAGTTGTACGACAGCAGTTGGTCCGGGTATTCCTTTTTGATCGCTTCAGCGAAGCGACGGGCTTCTTCCAGGTCCGGCTTGGCGGTTTCGCACCAGATCAGGTCGGCGTACGGCGCGTAAGCCAAGCCGCGGGCGATGGCTTGATCCAGGCCAGCGCGAACCTTGTAGAAACCTTCCTGAGTGCGCTCGCCAGTCACGAACGGCTGGTCGTACGGGTCGCAATCGGAAGTCAGCAGGTCAGCAGCGTTAGCGTCAGTACGAGCCAGAATGATGGTCGGAGTACCGGCAACGTCAGCCGCCAGACGCGCAGCGGTCAGCTTCTGTACGGCTTCCTGAGTAGGAACCAGTACTTTACCGCCCATGTGACCGCATTTTTTCACGGAAGCCAGTTGGTCTTCGAAGTGAACGCCGGCGGCGCCTGCTTCGATCATGCTCTTCATCAGCTCGTAGGCGTTCAGAACGCCGCCGAAACCGGCTTCAGCGTCAGCCACGATCGGCGCGAAGTAGTCGATGTAGCCGTCGTCGCCCGGGTTCTTGCCGGCTTTCCACTGGATCTGGTCAGCACGACGGAACGAGTTGTTGATGCGCTTGACCACGGTTGGAACCGAATCCACCGGGTACAGCGACTGGTCCGGGTACATGGATTCAGCGGAGTTGTTGTCCGCAGCCACTTGCCAGCCCGACAGGTAGATCGCCTGGATACCGGCTTTAACCTGCTGAACAGCCTGGCCGCCGGTCAGGGCGCCCATGCAGTTGACGAAATCTTTCTCAGGACGGAAGGAGGGCTTGGCACCCTGGGTGACCAGGTTCCACAGCTTCTCGGCGCCCATTTTTGCAAAGGTGTGCTCAGGTTGAACCGAGCCACGCAGACGGACGACGTCAGCAGCGGAGTAAGTGCGTGTCACGCCTTTCCAGCGCGGGTTTTCAGCCCAGTCTTTTTCGAGGGCTGCAATTTGCTGTTCGCGTGTCAGTGCCATGGAGATAAACCTCGTCGCGTCTTTATGAAAAGTTGTTCTGCGGTGGAAAATTCCTGCGCTCGCTGACCAGAAGCTTAGGTGCTCAAGTCGGATTCGGCGGGGTAGGCGACGGGATGAACGATGGGCTCGAGGGGAAGTGAGCAGGTAGTGGCGCACTGCAGGGCGCATTCGGGCGTCGTGGGCCTTTATACGGTCTACAGCGTGAAGCCGGGTTACCTAAATACGCTTCCGTCCCTCGGGACAACTTCGTTCCAGTCGGCAACCTCGTCAAACACACCTTGTGGGCGGTACAGACACGAAACGGTTCGCGGGGTAGGTGCGAACATCGCTTCGAAGGCCCTTTCCAGGGCCCCTGATTAGCGGGAGCGAGGCCATCATGCCTTCGCTTTTTTACCCCGTCAAACGTTTTGTAGTGCTTTTTTTCAAGCACTACATCTTTCGTCTAATACGACTAATCAGTCAGTTTTCGGTGCTTTAGTCCAACGCGTCGACTTTCACCCGCAAGGTCATGTCATCCCGGCCTTGAGTCGAGTAGCTGCGGGTCAGACCCTGTTTGTCGGCTTGGGTTTGGCGATTTACGCCGGCAAGAGTGATCCACTCGCCGAGGCGGCCGCTGACAGTTGTGTCGGTGCTTTGCACGTTCACTACATCGGGACGCTCCTGGCTCATGCGGTCACGGTTGGTGCTGATCGCCAGGTGAACGGTGTCACCGGTGACGCTGGCGGTGACATAGAAACCCTGGGTGACGTTGCGGTATTGGGTCTGGCTGCTGTAATCGCCGTAAGAATTTGTCTGGCTGCTGGTGATCGGCACACTCTGCCCGACCTGAATCAGCGCCGGCATGCCATCGGTGGCCTGCACTTGCTGCACGCCGCCCTCACGGCTGGCGGTGCTGCGGCTGATGATGCGGGCCTGGTTTGGCTGGGCGCCGTTGACTGAATAACCTTCGTCGCCACGGCCATTGTTTTCGTTGGTGTCAACGGTAATCAGCAAGCGCTTGGGCGCTGTATCCAGCTGCGTGATCAGCGCCTTGAGTTCCTCAATCTTGCCCGGCTCGGCCTTGATGATCAGTTGGTTGCCGTAGGCGCTGACCTGCCCGTCCTTGCCGAGGAAGTCTTGCGCCATTGGCAGCATATCAGCGCTGGTGCGGTAATTGAGGGGCACGATTTCTGTGGCTGCCATCACCGAAAAACTGCAACCGAGCAGCAGGGTGGTGAGCAGGGTGCGTAGGGACATGTCCGTTATCTCCGCTTTCGAAAGGCTTGATATTGCCAGTTTGTCGGCCTTGGGTGGGGCAAGTTGAATCGTAGACAGCAAAACGCCCCGGCATCCGAAAATGGCGGGGCGTTTTGTGGTGTGCTGGCGGGCCTCTTCGCGAGCAGGCTCGCTCCCACAGTAGATCTCCAGCGGACACAAATTGTGCGTCAGGCACAGATCCCCTGTGGGAGCGAGCCTGCTCGCGAAGGCCGCGCCGCGGTCTTAAGCCGAATGCCGAACCATATCGACATGCGGAATCCCTGCTTCCAGGAATTCTTCACTGACCAGGCTGAAACCCAGGCGCTCATAGAACGCCGTAGCCTGCACCTGGGCGCTGAGCATCTGCTGCTTCAAGCCACGTTCTTCCGCTTCGGCAATCACCGCTTGCATCAGCGCATCACCGACCTTCATGCCACGCCAGTCTTTCAGTACCGAAACCCGGCCGATGTGCCCATCAGGCAGCAAGCGCGCAGTGCCGATCGGAAAGTCGCCTTCAAATGCCAGAAAATGCACGGCGGTGGCGTCGTCCGCGTCCCATTCCAGCTCAGGTGGCACCGATTGCTCGGCGATGAACACCGTTTCACGAATGCGCCGGATCTCGGCGATGTCCTTCTGCCAGTCTGCGACACGAACGCGAATCTTATTCATCGGCGAACCCCAGGCTACCTTGCTTGACCAGTTGGCACAGCAGGCTGCAACCGTCTTCGTCGTTCAGCCACTCACCGAGGTTGTCGGTGTGCAGGGCGTCAGCGGCGCAGATCAGCTTCAGCAGTTCGCGCAGTTTGCCCGGCAGGTAACGGCTCTGACCGCTGGCGAACAGCAGCAGGTCGTCATCGACTTCCGACCAGGCCAGGCGCGCGCTCGGGTTGCGGATCAGCACCGCGCCGTCCTGCAGAGCGGCGAGGAAGTCTTCTTCTTCGATTTCTTCCGGGCCGACCACCAGTTCCGGGTAGCGCGGCTCGGTCATGTACTGGCCGAACCAGGTCAGCAGCAGGCGCTCGTCGCTCATGTGCTCGGCGAGCAGGGCTTTCAGGCGATCCAGTGCATCGTGCTGGATCTGGTGTGGATCGGCTGCAGGCTGCGCGTCGGCGTCGGTGTAGCGCTCTTCGTCAGTCAGGAACTGGCTGAGGAAATCGGTGAAGTGAGTCAGCACTTCGGAAGCGCTTGGTGCGCGGAAACCGACCGAGTAGGTCATGCAGTTGTCGACGGCGACACCGCAGTGGGCCAGACGTGGCGGCAGGTAGAGCATGTCGCCCGGCTCCAGCACCCACTCTTCGGTCTCGTGGAATTCAGCGAGGATGCGCAGGTCCGCGTGTTGCAGCAGCGGGCTCTCGGAATCGCACATCTGGCCGATTTTCCAGTTGCGCTTGCCGTGGCCCTGCAGCAGGAACACGTCGTAGTTGTCGAAGTGCGGACCGACGCTGCCACCCGGGGCGGCGAAGCTGATCATCACGTCATCGACGCGCCAGCTCGGCAGGAAGCGGAAGTTTTCCAGCAGTTCGCTGACTTCCGGGACGAATTGGTCAACCGCTTGAACCAGCAAGGTCCACTCTTTTTCCGGCAGTTTGCTGAATTCGTCTTCAGCGAACGGGCCGCGACGCAGTTCCCATGGACGCTCGCCGTGCTCGATGACCAAGCGCGATTCGACTTCTTCTTCCAGGGCCAGGCCGGCCAGTTCGTCGGCGTCGATCGGGCTTTCGAAGTCAGGAATCGCCTGACGGATCAGCAGTGGCTTTTTCTGCCAGTAGTCGCGCAGGAATTCGCGTGCTGTGAGGCCGCCCAGAAGTTGAAGAGGAATATCGGAATTCATATGTAACCTATTGAAAAAAAGCACTTTTCAGACGGGAATAAAAACGCCCGGCGCGGCCGGGCGTCTCAAACGGATCAAGCGGTCGATCAGATACGTTTGGCTTGCGCTACAGCGTTACCGATGTAGTTGGCCGGGGTCAGTTGCTTGAGCTCGGCTTTCGCTTCGGCAGGCATGTCCAGGCCGTCGATGAAAGTCTGCAGTGCTTCAGGGCTGATGCCCTTGCCGCGGGTCAGTTCTTTCAGCTTCTCGTACGGGTTTTCGATGTTGTAACGGCGCATCACGGTCTGGATCGGCTCAGCCAGGACTTCCCAGCAAGCGTCGAGGTCAGCGGCAATCTTCTGCTCGTTGAGCTCCAGTTTGCTGATGCCTTTGAGGCTGGCTTCGTAGGCGATCACGCTGTGGGCGAAGCCGACACCGAGGTTGCGCAGTACGGTGGAGTCGGTCAGGTCGCGCTGCCAGCGGGAGATCGGCAGTTTGCTCGCCAGGTGCTGGAACAGTGCGTTGGCGATGCCCAGGTTGCCTTCGGAGTTTTCGAAGTCGATCGGGTTGACCTTGTGCGGCATGGTCGACGAACCGATTTCGCCAGCGATGGTGCGCTGCTTGAAATAACCCAGGGAGATGTAGCCCCAGATGTCACGGTCGAAGTCGATCAGGATAGTGTTGAAGCGCGCGATCGCGTCGAACAGCTCGGCGATGTAGTCGTGCGGTTCGATCTGCGTGGTGTACGGGTTGAAGCCCAGGCCCAGCTCGTCTTCGATGAAGGCGCGGGCGTTGGCTTCCCAGTCGATCTGCGGGTAGGCCGACAGGTGCGCGTTGTAGTTGCCGACAGCGCCGTTGATCTTGCCCAGCAGCGGCACGGCAGCGACTTGAGCGATCTGACGCTCGAGACGGTAAACCACGTTCGCCAGCTCTTTACCCAAAGTGGTCGGGGAGGCCGGTTGACCATGGGTGCGCGACAGCATCGGCACGTCAGCGAAACGGATGGCCAGTTCGCGAATGGCGTTGGCGGTCTGGCGCATCAGCGGCAGCATCACGTCGTCACGGCCTTCGCGCAGCATCAGGGCGTGGGACAGGTTGTTGATGTCTTCGCTGGTGCAGGCAAAGTGGATGAACTCGCTGACCTTGGCCAGCTCCGGCAGCTTGGCCGCCTGCTCTTTGAGCAGGTATTCGATCGCTTTGACGTCGTGGTTGGTGGTGCGCTCGATCTCTTTGACGCGCTCGGCGTGCTCCAGAGAGAAGTTTTCAGCCAGTTCATTGAGAACGGCGTTGGCCTCGGCGGAGAAGGCTGGCACTTCCGGGATGCCAGCGTGGGCGGCCAGACGCTGGAGCCAGCGCACTTCAACCAGAACACGGGCACGGATCAGGCCGTACTCGCTGAAAATCGGGCGCAGGGCCTGGGTTTTGCCGGCGTAGCGGCCGTCAACAGGGGAAACCGCAGTGAGCGAAGAAAGCTGCATGGGGTGTTCTCGGACAGTCGGGCAACGAAATGGGGCGCGTATCATACATGAAAAAATCCGCCGGTCCGTTGCCAACTGACCGGCGTATTACGCGTTACAGACTACAAAGCTTTTATTACGCGGCGTTTTACTCGCTGCGCATCAACGGATACAGCTCTTTGAGCAGCTTGCGCCGGCTGATCACCAGCTGCCAGCGATGGCCGCCGAGCTGCCGCCACAGGCGTGCCGAACGAATCCCGGCGAGCAACAGGGCGCGGATCTTCGAGGCATTGCTCGGTTGCTGCAGGTTGCGCATGTCGCCGTGCACCTGAATGCGTTGGCGCAAGGTGCTCAGGGTGTCCTGATACAGCGCGCCGCAAGCCGCGACGACGTTCTCGTGGGCCGGGCCGAAGTGCTCGACCTGCGACTGGATCTGCGGCAAACGCTTGCCGATGATGTCGAGCATGTCGTCACGTTTGGCCAGTTGACGCTCAAGACCGAGCATCGACAGGGCATAACGCAACGGCTCGCGCTGCAATGTGCTCGGATCGCGCTCGAGGGCGCCGATCAGTGCGCGGTAGCCCTCGCGCAGATTGATGTCGTCGCCACCGTAAACATCCAGTGTGTCCTTCGGGTCGCGCACCAGCAGGCTGCCGAGCATGCAGCTCAGGCCGGCTTCGTTGGTCTGGCCGGTCTTGGCGATCCGGTCGACCAGTACGGCGGCGAGAAACACGCCGCCGAGCGCGGTCAGTTGTTCCTGAGTCGGGCTCATGCCTGGCTGCTCCACGGCTCGGCGACTTCGATCACGCCGCCACCGAGGCAGATTTCACCGTCGTAAAACACCACCGACTGGCCCGGCGTGACCGCACGTTGCGGTTCGTCGAACACGGCGCGGTAGCCGGTCGCGGTTTTTTCCAGGGTGCAGGCCTGATCGCTCTGGCGATAACGCACTTTGGCGGTCAGGCGCAGTGGCTGGCTCAGGTCGATCGGGTTGACCCAATAGATTTCCGAAGCGAGCAGGGCGCTGGAGAACAGCCACGGGTGGTTGTTGCCCTGGCCGACGATCAGTTCGTTGGTGTCCAGGTCCTTGCGCAGCACATACCACGGCTCATCGCCGGCGTCTTTCAAGCCGCCGATGCCGAGGCCCTGGCGCTGACCGATGGTGTGGTACATCAAGCCGTGGTGGCGGCCGATGACTTCGCCTTCGGTGGTCTTGATCTCACCGGGTTGCGCCGGCAGGTATTGCTTGAGGAAGTCGCTGAAACGCCGCTCGCCGATAAAGCAGATCCCGGTGGAATCCTTCTTCTTGGCGGTGGCCAGCTCGTATTTTTCGGCAATCGCGCGAACTTCCGGCTTTTCCAGTTCGCCGACCGGGAACAGGGTCTTGGCGATCTGTTCGCCGCCAACGGCGTGCAGGAAGTAGCTCTGATCCTTGTTCGGATCGAGGCCCTTGAGCAGTTCGGTGCGGCCATCGATGTCGCGGCGGCGCACGTAGTGGCCGGTGGCGATCAGGTCGGCGCCGAGCATCATGGCGTAGTCGAGGAACGCCTTGAACTTGATCTCGCGGTTGCAAAGGATGTCCGGGTTCGGCGTGCGGCCGGCCTTGTATTCGGCGAGGAAGTGCTCGAACACGTTGTCCCAGTACTCGGCGGCGAAGTTGGCGGTGTGCAGCTTGATGCCGATCTTGTCGCAGACAGCCTGAGCATCCGCCAGGTCGTCCATGGCGGTGCAGTATTCCGTTCCGTCGTCTTCTTCCCAGTTCTTCATGAACAGGCCTTCCACTTCATAACCCTGCTCGATCAGCAGGAGAGCGGAAACGGAAGAGTCCACGCCGCCGGACATGCCGACAATGACGCGCTTCTTGGATGTGTCAGAAGGGGCTGGATCACGCATAGGGATTCAATGAGTGTCTTGAAAAAGGACGCGATTCTAGCAGGCTCGCGGCCTCAAGGCTAAAGAGAAGGGCGGATCAGTTCGAGGCTGAAGTGATGACCGGCCAGATAATCGTCGATGCAACGGATGATCAGCTCGCTGCGCCAGTTGTCGCGCTGGGCCATTAATTCGTCGCGGGTCAGCCACTTGGCGCCGACGATGCCGTCATCGAGTTGGTAATCGGGGTGATGTTGCACGGCTTTGGCGCTGAAGCACACGCGCTGGTAGGTCACCCCGTTGCTCTGCGCGGTGTACAGGTAAATGCCGATCACGCCGGTAGGTTCGACGTCCCAGCCGGTTTCTTCGAGGGTTTCGCGCACGGCGGCATCGATCAGGGTTTCGTCCGGGTCGAGATGGCCGGCGGGCTGGTTGAGCACGTTACGCCCGGCCTTGTGCTCTTCGACCATCAAGAAGCGACCGTTGTCTTCGACGATGGTGGCGACGGTGATGTGGGGGAGCCATTCCATAAAACCTTCCTCAATCTATTGGTTGAAACCCAGTCCCCTGTGGGAGCTGGCTTGCCAGCGATGGCGGTTTATCATTCAGCATGGATAGTGACTGAACCACCGCTATCGCTGGCAAGCCAGCTCCCACAGGGTTTTGTGGTGATCATAAAGCCCGGAAACACAAACCCCGGCACAGGGCCGGGGTTCGTTTACAGCGCTACAACCTTAAACCAGCGCAGCAATCGCCGCGTTGAGGGTTGCGCTTGGGCGCATGGCCTTGCTGATCAGCTCGGCATTGGCGTGGTAGTAACCGCCGATGTCGACTGGCTTGCCCTGAACGGCGTTGAGCTCGGCAACGATGGTTGCTTCGTTCTCGGTCAGGGTTTTGGCCAGGGTCGCGAACTGCGCTTGCAGTGCAGCGTCTTCGGTCTGGGCGGCCAGGGCCTGAGCCCAGTACATCGCCAGGTAGAAGTGGCTGCCGCGGTTGTCGATGTTGCCGACTTTGCGCGATGGCGACTTGTTGTTGTCGAGGAACTGGCCAGTGGCCTGATCCAGGGTTTTCGACAGCACCAGGGCTTTCGGGTTGTTGTAGTTCACACCCAAATGCTCAAGGGACGCTGCCAGTGCGAGGAACTCGCCCAGCGAATCCCAGCGCAGGAAGTCCTCTTCAACCAGTTGCTGCACGTGCTTCGGAGCCGAACCGCCGGCGCCGGTTTCGAACAGGCCACCGCCGTTCATCAGCGGCACGATCGACAGCATCTTGGCGCTGGTGCCCAGTTCCATGATCGGGAACAGGTCGGTCAGGTAGTCGCGCAGGACGTTGCCGGTCACCGAAATGGTGTCCTTGCCTTCGCGGGTGCGCTGCAGGGTGAACTTCATGGCGTCGACCGGGGCCATGATCTGGATGTCCAGACCGGCAGTGTCGTGATCCTTCAGGTAAGCCTGAACTTTCTCGATCACCACGCCATCGTGAGCGCGCATCGGGTCCAGCCAGAAGATCGCTGGGGTGCTGCTGGCGCGAGCTCGGTTGACGGCCAGTTTGACCCAATCCTGGATCGGCGCATCTTTGGTCTGGCACATGCGGAAGATGTCGCCGGCTTCAACAGTCTGTTCCATCAGCAGCTTGCCCTTGCTGTCGGTGACGCGAACCACGCCGTCAGCCTTGATCTGGAAGGTCTTGTCGTGCGAGCCGTACTCTTCGGCTTTCTTCGCCATCAGGCCAACGTTTGGCACGCTGCCCATGGTGGTCGGGTCGAAAGCGCCATTGGCTTTGCAATCTTCGATCACAGCCTGGTAGATGGTCGCGTAGCAACGATCCGGGATCACCGCCTTGGTGTCGTGCAACTGACCGTCGGTGCCCCACATCTTGCCGGAGTCACGGATCATTGCCGGCATCGAGGCGTCGACGATCACGTCGCTCGGCACGTGCAGGTTGGTGATGCCTTTGTCGGAGTTGACCATCGCCAGCGAAGGGCGAGCGGCGTAGACGGCGGCCATGTCAGCTTCGATCTGCGCTTGCTGCTCGGCCGGCAGGGCCTTGATGCGTGCGTACAGATCGCCGATGCCGTTGTTCAGGTTGAAGCCGATCTCGGCCAGCACGTCAGCGTGCTTGGTCAGGGCGTCTTTATAGAACTCGGCAACGATCTGGCCGAACATGATCGGGTCGGAGACCTTCATCATGGTCGCTTTCAGGTGAACCGAGAGCAGCACGCCTTGAGCCTTGGCGCTTTCGATTTCAGCAGCGATGAATGCGCGCAGGGCGTTTTTGCTCATCACGGCGCAGTCGAGGATCTCGCCGGCCTGAACGGTGGTTTTTTCTTTCAGAATGGTAGCGGTACCGTCCTTGGCGATCAGTTCGATCTTCACGGCGTCAGCGGCGTCGATCAGAGCAGCTTTTTCGCTGCCGTAGAAATCGCCGGTGCTCATGTGAGCGACGTGGGACTTGGAGTCTTTGGTCCAGGCGCCCATTTTGTGCGGGTGCTTGCGCGCATAGTTCTTGACCGACAGCGGAGCACGGCGGTCAGAGTTGCCTTCACGCAGAACCGGGTTCACGGCGCTGCCCTTGACCTTGTCGTAACGTGCCTTGGCATCTTTGTCGGCATCGCTGGTCACGGTTTCCGGGTAGTCCGGGAGGTTGTAACCCTGAGCTTGCAGCTCTTTGATCGCGGCTTGCAGCTGTGGCACCGAAGCGCTGATGTTCGGCAGCTTGATGATGTTGGCTTCAGGCGTAACGGCCAGGTCGCCCAGTTCGGCGAGGTGGTCGGCTACGGCTTTGTCGCCCAGTTGCTCGGGGAAGCTGGCCAGAATACGTGCTGCAAGAGAGATATCGCGGGTTTCCACGGCGATATCGGCCGAGGCGGTGTAAGCCTCGATGATCGGCAGCAGGGAATAGGTGGCGAGGGCTGGAGCTTCGTCGGTGAAGGTATAGATGATCTTCGAGCGGGTGGGCATATTCGGATTAACTCTCTCTTCTTTGCTAAAGCGTGCGCAGAAACTCGAGGGGCGCCGGGTAAGCGCGTTCGTTCAAAGTCATCCATGAACCGAATGTCGAGATTCTTCGCGGTGATGTTGGGTGCATCAGTAGAGCGTCAAGCAGTCGGACTGCGGTAACAACCCGACCAATCAGGCGGAAAGTCTCGTGCTAGAGAGGCCAGCCGTCGTGACCCTGTGGTCAGCGGGCGGCATTATACATAGGTAGCTGGCAATCTGCCGATGGTTCATATGCAACGATTCTCGTCCATTGGTCTAAAGGTCGCAGGGCGGGGTGGGGCGTAGAGTCGTCGCGAATGCTTGAGTTTGGCGCTTTTCCCTTTGCTTTCAGGCTTGTACGAAACGAGATGTAGGCGCGCCACGAACAGAGGGTTTGCGTGTTGATTTAACTGGGTTACGCTCGAACCAAGCCAGATGTTCAATCCAAACAATGGAGTTCAGCATGGGTTACAAGAAGATTCAGGTTCCAGCCGTCGGCGACAAAATCACCGTCAATGCAGACCATTCTCTCAATGTTCCTGATAACCCGATCATCCCCTTCATCGAAGGTGATGGCATTGGTGTCGACATCAGCCCGGTGATGATCAAGGTTGTCGATGCTGCAGTTCAAAAGGCATACGGCGGTAAACGCAAGATTTCCTGGATGGAAGTCTACGCCGGGGAAAAAGCCACTCAGGTTTATGATCAGGACACCTGGCTGCCTCAGGAAACCCTGGACGCAGTCAAGGATTACGTGGTTTCCATCAAAGGCCCGCTGACCACCCCGGTCGGTGGCGGCATCCGCTCGCTGAACGTGGCCCTGCGTCAGCAACTCGACCTGTACGTCTGCCTGCGCCCGGTGCGCTGGTTCGAAGGCGTGCCGAGCCCGGTGAAAAAGCCTGGCGACGTCGACATGACCATCTTCCGCGAGAACTCCGAAGACATTTATGCGGGCATTGAGTGGAAGGCCGGTTCGCCGGAAGCCACCAAGGTTATCAAGTTCCTTAAAGAAGAAATGGGCGTCACCAAGATCCGTTTCGACGAAAACTGCGGCATCGGCGTCAAGCCGGTTTCGCTGGAAGGCACCAAGCGTCTGGCGCGCAAGGCGCTGCAATATGTGGTCGATAACGACCGCGATTCGCTGACCATCGTGCACAAAGGCAACATCATGAAGTTCACCGAAGGTGCCTTCAAGGAATGGGCCTACGAAGTGGCCGCTGAAGAATTCGGTGCGACCCTGCTCGACGGTGGCCCGTGGATGCAGTTCAAAAACCCGAAAACCGGCAAGAACGTTGTGGTCAAAGACGCCATCGCCGACGCCATGCTCCAGCAGATCCTGCTGCGCCCGGCCGAATACGATGTGATCGCGACCCTGAACCTGAACGGCGACTACCTTTCTGATGCCCTGGCGGCGGAAGTGGGCGGTATCGGTATTGCGCCGGGTGCCAACCTGTCCGACACCGTGGCGATGTTCGAAGCGACCCACGGTACCGCGCCGAAGTACGCCGGCAAGGATCAGGTCAACCCGGGTTCGCTGATTCTCTCGGCCGAGATGATGCTGCGCCACATGGGCTGGACGGAAGCGGCGGATCTGATCATCAAAGGCACCAACGGCGCCATTGGTGCCAAGACCGTGACCTATGACTTCGAGCGTCTGATGGATGGGGCCAAGCTGGTTTCGTCTTCGGGTTTTGGGGCTGCGTTGATTTCGCATATGTAAAAACGCGGGCACACAAAAACCGCCTGACTCGATGAATTGAGTCAGGCGGTTTTTTATGGCCGAAGATTGTGAGGCGTCAGCTGGTCACTTTTTCCTCGTAATTAGCAACCGGGGTTGCGTCTTTGACGGCGTCGACCGCGCAAATATTCACAGCGTGCAGGCCTTTGGGGGCTTGCACGATATCGAATTTCACCAATTGCCCCGCTTTCAAGGTCTTGTAGCCATCCATTTCGATGGCGGAGTAGTGCGCAAAGAAATCAATCTCTTTGCCATCCTCATCGCGGCCTTCGCGGGCGTCGGTAATGATAAAGCCGAATCCCTTGGCATTGTTGAACCATTTCACCTTGCCGACAGCCATGCTCAAATCCCTCTGCAACAGACTCCATCGCTGGAGTATCATCCAATTCATCCGCAATCTTATTCGTGAAAAGAATTGACTCCGCGGATCTTTTTTACCCACTGTGGGCTCTATTGGTTGTAACACCGTTTTCCCGATAGTCAAGGTGACCGGGCAGTCGGAGTTGAAAACGTGGACAACCGCCCCCACCACTGTATTTGCACAACTGACGAACCTTTCTTTCCATGCATGCAATCAGCCAGATTCGACTAACATTCAATCAGGATCGCCCGCTTCTCCAAAAGGATCTTCCACAGGAGCACGACGACGATTCGGCAGGCGTTGCTGTTCAGGAAGCAAAGCCTGCGTTACAGGCGCCGCCGATGTACAAGGTGGTTTTGTTCAACGATGACTACACACCGATGGATTTCGTCGTCGAAGTGCTCGAGGTGTTTTTTAACCTGAATCGCGAGCTGGCGACCAAGGTCATGCTGGCCGTCCATACAGAAGGGCGGGCAGTATGTGGAGTGTTTACCCGCGACATCGCCGAGACAAAGGCCATGCAGGTCAACCAGTACGCCAGGGAAAGCCAGCATCCGCTACTCTGTGAAATCGAGAAGGACGGTTAATCGCCGACCACTTGGGTATGAGGTGAAGCTATGTTAAACCGCGAGCTCGAAGTCACCCTCAATCTAGCCTTCAAAGAGGCTCGTTCGAAACGTCATGAATTCATGACCGTCGAACACCTTTTGCTGGCCCTATTGGACAATGAGGCTGCCGCCACCGTTTTGCGTGCCTGTGGCGCAAACCTCGACAAACTCAAGCATGACCTGCAGGAGTTCATCGACTCCACCACGCCATTGATCCCCGTTCATGACGAAGATCGCGAAACCCAGCCAACCCTGGGCTTCCAGCGTGTACTGCAACGTGCTGTTTTCCACGTACAGAGCTCGGGCAAACGCGAAGTGACTGGCGCTAACGTGCTGGTCGCAATCTTCAGTGAGCAAGAGAGTCAGGCAGTGTTCCTGCTGAAACAGCAGAGCGTTGCGCGCATCGATGTCGTCAATTACATCGCTCATGGCATTTCCAAAGTGCCGGGGCATGGCGATCACTCTGAAGGTGAACAAGATATGCAGGACGACGAGGGCGGTGAGTCTTCTTCTTCAGGCAATCCTCTGGATGCTTATGCCAGCAACCTCAACGAACTCGCGCGCCAGGGTCGCATCGACCCGTTGGTCGGCCGTGAATCGGAAGTCGAGCGTGTCGCGCAGATTCTCGCGCGTCGGCGCAAAAACAATCCGCTGCTGGTTGGTGAAGCAGGCGTGGGTAAAACCGCGATTGCCGAAGGTCTGGCCAAGCGCATTGTCGACAACCAGGTGCCGGACCTGCTGGCCAACAGCGTTGTCTACTCGCTCGACCTTGGTGCTTTGCTCGCGGGCACCAAGTATCGCGGTGATTTCGAGAAGCGCTTCAAGGCGCTGCTCAATGAACTGAAAAAACGTCCGCAGGCGATCCTGTTCATCGACGAAATCCACACCATCATCGGTGCCGGCGCTGCGTCCGGTGGCGTGATGGATGCTTCGAACCTGCTCAAACCGCTGCTGTCGTCTGGCGACATTCGCTGCATCGGCTCGACCACGTTCCAGGAGTTCCGCGGCATCTTCGAGAAGGATCGTGCCTTGGCGCGTCGCTTCCAGAAGGTCGATGTCGTCGAGCCGTCGGTGGAAGACACCATCGGCATCCTGCGCGGCCTGAAAGGGCGTTTCGAGCAGCACCACAATATCGAATACAGCGATGAGTCTTTGCGCGCCGCTGCTGAGCTGGCGTCGCGTTACATCAACGACCGGCATATGCCGGACAAGGCCATCGACGTGATCGACGAGGCGGGTGCCTACCAGCGCCTGCAGCCGGTCGAAATGCGCGTCAAGCGTATCGAAGTGCCGCAGGTCGAAGACATCGTGGCGAAAATCGCTCGGATTCCGCCGAAGCACGTCACCAGTTCCGATAAAGAGCTGCTGCGTAACCTGGAGCGTGACCTGAAACTGACGGTGTTTGGTCAGGACGCGGCGATCGATTCGCTGTCGACCGCGATCAAGCTTTCGCGCGCCGGGCTTAAATCGCCTGACAAGCCAGTCGGTTCGTTCCTGTTCGCAGGTCCCACCGGTGTCGGTAAAACCGAGGCTGCGCGGCAATTGGCCAAGGCCTTGGGGATTGAACTGGTTCGCTTCGATATGTCCGAGTACATGGAGCGTCATACCGTATCGCGTCTGATCGGTGCGCCTCCAGGCTACGTCGGTTTCGACCAGGGCGGTCTGTTGACCGAAGCAATCACCAAGCAGCCGCATTGCGTGCTACTGCTCGATGAAATCGAGAAGGCGCATCCCGAAGTTTTCAACCTGCTGTTGCAGGTGATGGACCACGGTACGCTGACCGACAACAACGGGCGCAAGGCGGACTTCCGCAATGTGATCGTAATCATGACCACCAACGCCGGTGCCGAAACGGCGGCGCGTGCTTCGATCGGCTTTACCCATCAGGACCACTCGTCTGATGCGATGGAAGTGATCAAGAAGAGCTTCACGCCGGAGTTCCGTAACCGTCTGGACACCATTATCCAGTTTGGTCGCCTCAGTCATGAGGTCATCAAAAGTGTGGTGGACAAGTTCCTTACCGAGCTTCAGGCGCAGTTGGAAGACAAGCGTGTGCTGCTTGAGGTCACTGATGCCGCACGTAGTTGGCTGGCGGCGGGTGGTTACGACTCGGCGATGGGCGCACGTCCGATGGCGCGTTTGATCCAGGACAAGATCAAGCGTCCGCTGGCGGAGGAGATTCTGTTTGGCGAGCTGGCCGAGCATGGCGGTGTGGTGCACATCGACATCAAGGATGGTGAGTTGACGTTTGACTTCGAGACCACGGCTGAGATGGCCTGACGGCTTGATGTTGATTGGGAAGGCGCCTTCGGGCGCCTTTTTTGTTGTCTGGTGTTTTTGGGTTTTGGGTGTATATCCGTTGCTGCGGTGATGGCTGCTTGG
>NZ_JAUJWZ010000017.1:0-189404 GCF_031931925.1 Pseudomonas sp. rhizo66 | reverse complement strand
CAAACAAGAGCCGTCATCACCAAACTCGGTCTTTTCCAGCAGATGGCCGTTGAGGTCATAGGCGTACGCGGTGCGCCGACCGTCAAAACCGACCTCCTGACGAATCAGCCCGGTCGGCGTGTAGTCCAGCCGATACTTTTCCCCGGACTCGTTTTCAATCTCGGTGAGCAGCAGTTGCGCATGGTCGTAGCGGTACTGCACCTGCGTGCAGTCGGGATTGATCCGCCGCGAGACCAGGTGCAGATCGTCGTCGTATTCGTAGCGGGTGATGCGCCCCAGTTCATCGCGCTCGGCGGTGACCTGACCGTAGGCGCCGTAGCTGTAGGCACGGGTGCTGCCGGTAGGAAACGTCGTCTGGAGCAGTCGACCAACGGCGTCCCAATGTTGCCGGGTGACCGCACCGTGTTCGTCGGCGGTTGTGGTCCGTCGCCCCAGTGCATCGTAGGAAAAACGCCGCACGCCGCCGTCGGGCAGGGTTTCCTCGGACAACTGGCCAAGGGCATTCCACACCAGCCGATGCCGACTGCTGTCCGGGTAGCGGATCGACAGCAACTGCCCGCGGGTGTCGTAGTAGTAATGGGTGACCTGACCGTCGGGATCGACCGCTTCGGTGACATCGCCTTCGGCATTGCGCCGATAGATCCACACCGCCTCACCGCGAGAACGCCGGTGCAGGAAACCGTTGCGATACTCGTAGGACGTGGGCGCCTCATCCGGTGGAATCAGCGCGATGAGCCGTCCGACTTCGTCGTAGCGGTATTCGGTGACCGCGCCTAACGCATCCTGTTCGGCGATCAACCGTCCCGAGGCGTCATAAGCCTTGAGCTGTTCACCACCGTCCGCCTCGACCTTGCGCACCAGCCGCGCACGCTCGTCGTGGACGTAGGTCTCTTCGGTGCCATCGACGTAATGCACCGCGACACTGCCGTCGTCGTTCCAGACGTAACGCGTGTCCATCTGCGAGAACGACGCCCAGTGACGCACGCAGCGCGCCGATTTCCCCGACCGCTCCCACTCCCAAAAGAAACTCGCCCCACCAGCCAGTTGCCGCTGCAGGATCACGTGAGCGTCGTCGTAGTCGTAACGCTCGCTGTCGCCGACGGCGTTGGTCGCTTCGATCAGGTGCCGATAGGCGTCGTAGCGGTAGCTGACCAGCGTCTGTTCGCTGTCCCAGGCACCGTCGCGAAACACCTGGTAATCCACACCAACCAACTGCGCGCGGTCATAACGCAACAGCAGCGAACGCCCGGCGCCGTTGTCCAGGCGCTGCACCCGATCAGACCGATCGTGCTGCACCGTCAGACGATTGCCATAGGCATCGCTGATCGCCGTCAGCCGTCCTGCGCGAAAGTGATAAAACCGTGCGGTTTCCCCGGCCAGCGCGAGGATCAGCTCCTCCGGCTCATCGCCCAAGAAAATCGCTGCCCGCGACAGGCTGTTGTGAATCGCTGGCCGCTCACTACTCGGCAACGGAAAGCGGGTGCGGCGGTTTTCGTGATCGACCCAAACCACCTCATCAGCGAAAAACTCCAGCCGATGCGCCAGCGAATGGCTCCAGCCAAAGCCCAGCCCGACATCGATCTCTGCGGCGCTGGAGCGGTACAACCGGGTGAACTCAAATGGCAACACGCCATCGAGCAGCGCATCGCTCAGGGTCAGCAGTTCTTCACCGGTGACCATCGACACCGGGCAACCGTTGGTGCAGGTGCGCGGCACGCAATCGGCGCTGTCGCCGTTGGGGTTTTTCGCCTGGTCCGGTGAGTCGTCATGTGGCTCATGCCGTTCCATCCGGCTCGAACCGCCAGGCTTGTCCCGCACAACAGGCGCCGGATTGGGCACCGTCAGCACCAGCGAATCGGCCTGACGGATGTTCAGCGGTATCGACGGTGTCGGTTTCAACTCGACTTCACGGGCGTGAAGCGCCAGGGGTTTCAAGGCACTCGCGTGTTTGCTCAGTTCCGGTGCCGACGTCAGCTCCGCCAGGCGCAAAGCCGAGGCCGCCAGCCACTCCCGCGCCCGTGGCGACTTGATCTTCGCCAGCACCTTGCTGCTCAAGCGCAGCGGCACGCCGACGCCACCCGAGACGCGCATCAGCAGAAAACTGATCAGCAGTTCGATCCGAACCTCGGCCACCACTTCAGCCAGATATTGCGGCGGCAGCATCTTCAGCCAACTGGTGAACGCGGCCAGATGAATAAACAGCAGCGGTTCGTCACTGAGGATCAGCAGGCCATTGGCAATGGCCTCGCTGGAGGCTTGCAGCAGCGCTTCGAGTTCGACGTCGCTCAGGTACGCCAGCAGTTTTTCGCTGTTAGCCTGCAAGTCGGCGAGCAGGGCAAATACCTGTTTAATGTCATCCCAAACGCCGTTCAGGGCTTTCTCGAACCCGCGCCAATCGGCTTGTTGCAACTGACCGTAACGGTCAAGAAACCCGGAGTTGGAAAACTCCGTCCACTGCGGCTGGAATTCGCGCCATTCCCCGCGCAGCCAGCCTTCCAGGCCTGCAATGACACCCTCATAAGAGGCATACAGCGCACGCACATGGTCGGTGGACACATCGGGAAAGAAGGTGATGCGATAACGCTGGCCCCGATCGCAGTCGGTCACCTGCAGAATGCCGCTGGGGCCGATGGTGTGGTGCAGCGCTTCGCCGAAAGTCAGCACACCGCCGACATCGGCAATCACCGGTTCAAGGGTTACCGGGGTGTTGCCGATCGGCACAAAACGCGCGGCCTCGAACATGTGCACCAGCGTCAACGCCCCGCTGGCCGAGCACATGACCACCGATGAACTGAGCGGCTGGCGCGACTTGATCGGCGCGCTGAGGCGCACGTCGTTGCCGACGGTGAAGACCTGCTCGACATCCAGCGCGGTGCCTGTCCAGAACTGCTCGGCCCAGGCGTCGTAGTGGTTCAGACACAGGCGGAACTCGCGGATCAGGTGTTCGAAGTCCGGCTCATCGGGATTCAAAGCAGCAACAACGAGCAGGCCGATGCTGTTGTTCAGGGCCAGCAGCCGATCGGTTGGAAGCATTCGCAGTCTCTCGCGCACATCAAAAAGGTGCGCGGACTTTGCGGGGGATCAATCAGGAAAGAAGTCGGGCGAGTAGGCGATATCTGTAGGATGTTTCGACATGGTTTGTAGGGCGGTATAGGGTTTCGTATTTTCGTTCACAAAAAAGCACCTACCCGGGTGCCTTCAATGACAAAAGGATCAGGCGTCATGTCCAACACAGCCGAGCGGGTCAACATCGTCGACACTCAGGTGTTGTCCCATGACTGGTATCTGCTGAAGAAAATCACCTTCGACTATCACCGCAACAACGGCGAGTGGCAGCGTCAGACCCGTGAGGTCTATGACCGAGGCAACGGTGCAGCGATTTTGCTGTTCAACCGCGAACGGCGCACGGTGGTGCTGACCCGGCAGTTCCGCTTGCCGGTGTTCGTTAATGGTCACGATGGTTTGCTGATCGAGGTGGCTGCCGGGTTGCTTGAAGGCGCTGCACCGGAGCAACGGATTCGTGATGAAGCCGAAGAAGAAACCGGTTATCGCGTGCACGATGTGAAGAAGGTGTTCGAGGCCTACATGAGTCCCGGTTCGGTGACCGAGAAGCTGCACTTTTTCATTGCCGAATACGACGCCGCATCGAAGGTTAGCGACGGTGGTGGTCTGGAAGAAGAGACCGAAGAACTGGAAGTGCTGGAGTGGAGCTTCGACGAAGCGCTGGCGGCGTTTCAGCGCGGTGAGATTTGCGACGCCAAGACCATCATGCTGTTGCAGTATGCGGCGATGAATAACCTTTTTGCCCAATAAATCAAAAGATCGCAACCTTCGACAGCTCCTACAGGAAAACGCATTCCAGGTAGGAGCTGTCGAAGTCTGCGATCTCTTGATCTGTATTGACTGACTAAAACAAATCCCCGGTTTTGCCAATCTGCGACCAGTCGCCACCTTCAAGTGTCAGCAAGCGCTCTTTCGCCTCAAGTCCTCCGGCAAACCCGGTCAGCTTCCCTGACGCGCCGATCACCCGATGACACGGCGCGACAATGGAGATCGGATTGCGTCCGTTTGCTGCGCCCACTGCCCTTACGGCGCTGGGATTGCCTATTTGCTCGGCAATCTGGCTGTAGGTGCGCGTCTGGCCAAAGGGAATGGTCAGCAGCGCCGCCCATACCTTTTTCTGGAATTGCGTGCCGGCGAAATCCAGTTCCAGATCGAAGCAACTTCGAGTTCCGGAAAAATATTCTTCAAGTTGTCGAGCGGTTCGAATCAGGATCGGATTGTCGGGGGCCTCACTCATCGGCCCGAGGCGCACCCGTGTCGGTTTGTCGTTTTCCCAGAGGATGGCCGCCAGGCGTGAACCGTTCGCGACCAGCTTCAGCTCGCCGACGGGCGAGGGCAGGGTGATGAACGTGTAAGACATGACGGCAGACTCCGGATCAGGGCGGCAACAGCGCCCAGCATACTGCCTGATCGGGGAGGCGCAATACGCAAAGCCGACCATACTGCTTGATGCTCTTGAAGCGTTCCCCCTCTGTTCTGCACAGACCCTGAAAACAAAAAAGAGATCGACTCATGAAGTACGAACCTTTGGCCAAATCGCTGATAGCGACCTCACTGGCACTCAGCTGTCTCATGGCTCACGCGGCGTCGGTGGCACCGGTTGCTGCGGAAAACGGCATGGTGGTCACCGCGCAACATCTGGCCACCCATGTGGGTGTCGACGTATTGAAAAGTGGCGGCAACGCCGTCGATGCAGCGGTTGCCGTGGGGTACGCGCTGGCGGTGGTCTATCCCGCAGCCGGCAACCTCGGCGGAGGTGGCTTCATGACCATTCAACTGGCGGATGGGCGCAAGACCTTCCTCGATTTCCGCGAGAAAGCGCCGCTGGCGGCCACCGCTAACATGTACCTCGACAAGGAAGGCAACGTCATCCCCGACCTGAGTACGCGTGGCCACCTGGCAGTGGGCGTGCCCGGCACCGTGTCGGGCATGGAACTGGCGCTGAGCAAATACGGGACCAAGCCGCGCACGGAAATGATTGCGCCGGCGATCAAACTGGCGGAAGACGGTTTCGAACTGCAGCAAGGCGACGTCGAGCTGCTGGAGTACGCCACCGACGTGTTCAAAAAGGACATGCGCGACTCCGGTTCGATTTTCCTGCACAACGGCGAGCCGATGCAGGTCGGGCAGAAACTGGTGCAGAAAGATCTCGGCAAAACCCTGCGCACGATTTCCGAAAAAGGCGCCGACGGCTTCTATAAAGGCTGGGTCGCCGACGCCATCGTCACCTCCAGTCAGGCCAACAACGGCATCATCACCCAGGCTGACCTCGACAAATACAAGACCCGCGAACTGGCCCCGGTGGAGTGCGATTACCGTGGTTACCATGTGGTCTCGGCGCCACCGCCAAGCTCTGGCGGGGTGGTGATCTGCCAGATCATGAACATCCTTGAAGGCTACCCGATGAAGGATCTGGGCTTCCATTCGGCGCAGGGCATGCACTATCAGATCGAAGCCATGCGCCACGCGTATGTCGATCGCAACAGCTACCTGGGCGATCCGGATTTCGTCAAAAACCCGATCGAGCATCTGCTGGACAAGCACTACGCGACCAAACTGCGCGACGCCATTCAGCCGCAAAAGGCCGGCGTATCGGCTGAACTCAAGCCCGGCGTGGCGCCCCATGAAGGCAGCAACACCACCCACTATTCGATCGTCGACAAGTGGGGCAATGCAGTGTCGGTGACCTACACCCTCAACGACTGGTTCGGCGCGGGTGTGATGGCAAGCAAGACCGGAGTGATCCTTAACGACGAAATGGACGACTTCACCTCCAAGGTCGGTGTACCGAACATGTACGGTCTGGTGCAGGGCGAAGCCAATGCCATCGCCCCGGGCAAGGCACCGCTGTCGTCGATGAGCCCGACCATTGTCACCAAGGATGGCAACGTGGTGATGGTGGTCGGTACACCGGGCGGCAGTCGCATCATCACCGCGACCTTGCTGACCATGCTCAACGTCATCGACTACGGCATGGGCCTGCAGGAGGCGGTCGATGCGCCACGTTTCCACCAGCAGTGGATGCCGGAGGAAACCAACCTCGAAGACTTCGCCGCCAGTCCCGACACGAGGAAAATCCTCGAGAGCTGGGGGCACAAGTTTGCCGGGCCGCAGGACGCCAATCACATCGCCGCGATTCTGGTCGGCGCGCCGTCGCTGGGCGGTAAACCGGTCGGTAAAAACCGCTTCTACGGCGCCAACGATCCACGTCGCAATACGGGCTTGTCACTGGGTTACTGAGGGGCGTAAAAAGGGGGCGGGCTCATGTCCGCCCCTGTCTCAAGGACTGATCAAGGAAGGCTCATCATGACCACCGCATTACTGATCATCGACGTCCAGCGCGCCCTCTGCTCGGGCGAATATCAGTGTCATGACATTCATCGCGTGATCGAAACCATCAACGGTTTAAGCGCCCGTGCGCGCAAGGCTGGCGTGCCGGTGGTGCTGATCCAGCATGAAGAAAAGGACAGTCCGTTGGCCTACAGCGCCGAAGGCTGGCAACTGGCCGAAGGGCTTGAGACATCGCCGAAAGACCTGCGCGTACGCAAGACCACCCCGGATTCGTTTTACCAGACTGACTTGGGTAAATTATTGCCAAGTGAAGACTTCGAACGACTGGTTATTTGCGGTCTGCAAACCGACTACTGCGTCAACGCCACCGTGCGCCAGGCTCATGAGCTGGGTTATGACGTGGTACTCGCCGCCGACGCGCATTCCACCGTTGACAACGGCAATATGAGCGCCGAAGACATCATCGCCGAACACAACAAGGATCTGGCGCACCTGACCGGCTCCGTGGCGCGTATCGACGTCAAACCCGCAGCCAACATCACGTTCTGAAGCGTACACAAAACCTTGTGGGAGCGGGCCTGCTCGCGAAGGCAGTGTGTCAGTCGACATTGGTAGTGGCTGATCCACCGCTTTCGCGAGCAGGCTCGCTCCCACAGTGATTGAACAATCCTGATTGCTATGTACATCAGGGATTTCCGCTGGCAGCACTGGCATACTGCGCGCCGTCCGAAGAATGGAATCTCTCGATGTTCGCGATCTCCCTGCGTCATGCCTTGGCGCTGATGTCCCTTGCGTTTACCTGTGTTACCCAAGCCAGCAGTTACGATTGCGCCACGGCCAACAGCAAAACTGAAAAAGCCATTTGTGGCGATCCGCAGATTTCGCTGCTCGACGAGAAGCTGGGCAAACTGTGGCAATCGACATTGACCAACGTTGCCGATCCCAAAGCCCTCAAGGCAGACCAGCGGCAGTGGCTGAAAAACCGCAACACCTGTGGCGATCAGACCGCCTGTTTGCGTCGCCAGTATTTAATGCGCCTGACCGAACTGGAACACGCCACCCAGCCCTTCAGTTGGGACGCGACCTGGCAGCTCATTCCGCCGGGGACTTCAACGTCGGCGACTGTGATAACCCAGCGCCGCGATCCCACGCACATCAGCATCGACATCACGGCGGCTGAGGGCGCCAACTCCGGTGATCTGGATGGCATCGCCACACTCAAGGACGGTAAGGCCGTTTACTCGGAAGACGAGTGCACCCTGTTGTTCACTCCCATCAACGGTGTGCTGGATATTTCGCTCGTGGGTGCAGGCGGATATTGCAGTGCCGGGTTGGGCGTCTACTACACCGGTCGTTTTGTCGCTTCGCAGCAACCGCTGACGCTGGATTACGACATGCTCAGCCTGGGGCTGGCGCAAACACCGGAAGAAAACCAGGCACTGCACACGTTGCTCAAGACCGATTATCAGACGCTGGTGGAAAAGTCCGGCTCCTTGATGACTGGCGAGCCAGGCACAGATGTGCCGGGCAGTCAGGTCTGGGAGATGTGGATGCGCGGCCTCGGCGGCACCGGCATTGTGATGCGTTCAGACGATGCCCGATTCTGGGTATTGCTGGTGACTTACGACGATAGCGGTCAGTCACGCCTGCGCTATTACACCAACGCTTCAAACTGGAAAAACCGTCTACCTGAGGCCTTGCAAGCCTGGAATGAGCGCATGAAAGCTCAACTGGAACTACCCGTGGATTTCATGCCCTGATCCGCATTCAGTCTGCCCCGTGTACTAGCTCAGTGTCGCCGTTTTCCTTCGGCTACGTGCGCGACAGCCGTTAATAAACCGGCAATCTCGACTTGCAGCAGGGCTGAGCAAGTTTTTTTGCCGATTTACCCGATTCAGGCTTTCGCCCGAAGGCCACTCTCTCTAGAATCCGCCCGGCCTTCGCAATGAAGGCTCAATGCCATCATTTTTGGTTTTGTACACATAGGGACGGACATCATGCAATTCGGGAAAACGCTGGCGCTGGGACTGGTACTTGCGCTGGGCGGTTGTGCCAGTTTCACAAAAGATGAAGTAGCGCCGGTGACCATGCCGTCGGTGGCCAACTACACCAACAAGCCAAACGTCTACGTGGATTTCGACTTCTATCAGGGCGAGCCGAAAAGCGGCTCCGCCGTGGAAGTGCCGCAAGCACGTGATCAACTGAAACCACAGCTGCAAAAAATCCTCACTGACTCGGGTCTGTTCGGCCGTGTCACCCTGGACGAGTTCCAGAAGCAGCCGGGCGATTACAGCCTGCGTCTGAAAATGTACAACCATCCACCGAATGCCGGTTCCATGGTGCTGGCCTTCATCAGCGGCTTCAGCATGATGGTGATCCCGGCGTACGGCACCGATCAGTACACCTTGAGCCTGGAAGGCATGGACGGCCAAGGTCAGGCCCTGACCACCGCGAGCAACCACGATGCGATCGGTACCTGGATCGGCATCTGGTTCATCCCGCTGATGGCCAACACGCCTAAAGACGCGGTGAATGACACCTTCACCCGTCAGGTCAACGCGCTGCTCAAGCAGATGGTTGATAGCAAGAACCTGAAATACTCGGCACTCGAAACCCGCATTCCACGGGCCTGAAGCGAAAAAAAAGAGCCGCAATCGCGGCTCTTTTTTTTGCCCTTACTTCAGGGCCTGAATGAACTGTGGATCGCTGTACAGTTCCTTCAGCAGGTCACGCACCATCGGGTTGTAAGCGTTGACCGCATTCGGGATCGCAATGAACCCGAAGAAGCTGCTGCTCCACTGGCTGCTGACATTCTTGGTGGCGTCGTACACCACATCGTTGCCGTTGAGCAGGGTGAAGCGGGCGGCCAGTTTGCCGTCGCCGGTGCCCATGCCGGCGGACAGTTCGTTTTTCACCACCAGCACTTTCAACTGACG
This sequence comes from Pseudomonas sp. rhizo66, assembly GCF_031931925.1. Classification (NCBI taxonomy): domain Bacteria; kingdom Pseudomonadati; phylum Pseudomonadota; class Gammaproteobacteria; order Pseudomonadales; family Pseudomonadaceae; genus Pseudomonas; species Pseudomonas sp. rhizo66. Next base: position 180,114 of record NZ_JAUJWZ010000017.1, on the reverse strand, counting down.
TTGAGCCTGCGGATCGAGCAGACCGGCCTTGCGCAGTTCTTCGGTGATCGCGTCCTGAATGTGCGCCGGAATGCTGCCGGACGGCGAGCGAACCGGGTTGGCGCGGACCACCAGCGAACCTTCACCGGATTCGGCCGTGACCTGAGGGTTGCTGATCGCGTGCAGCGGCGGGGTTTGTTTGAGCTTTTGCACGTTCTCGAAGCTTGGTTCGTAACGGGTCATGGTCATGCCACAGCCTTGCAGCAGCAGGGCCAGCATCGGGATCAACAACAGCGACTTCTTCACGGCAGTTCCTTGCGTGGGAATAGAGGAGGGCGCGAATTATGGGCAGAGTGCCATCATTGAGCAACCTCGTTCGTTTGCGCGTTGAGCAATCGCTCGATCTGCGCCAACTCCCAGGTACTGAGCAAACTTACCGGATCGGTGCCATAACGCTGCCAACTGTCCAGCGCGCCTTCTTGTCCGTCGCCGTTGCGGGCATATTCACAGTGGTGTAACCGCCCACCTTCAACATCCAGTCGCAACTGCCAGCCCTCGATATCAACCGTCACCAGCCCGGCGGCGGCAGGCCATTCGCAGATTTTCAAAGCGAGCACGCCCAGCGCCGCTTCACGCAGACGCTGGCAGACCTCGCGGGCGCTCAGAAATGCAGACATATCGAACTCAATGGATCCAGGAACGCGCCAGCATAAAGCCCGGATCGACAAGTGTCAGTGTTCACTGGCCCGATCCGCGACAATTCCGTAACATCCGCAACCCTCTTTTTTCCGAACATCTGCAGCCGCGCTCGACGGCTGCTCAATCAGGTAAGCCATGAAACCGATTCGTCTGCGCGCCGATGTCCTGGCCGGACTCACCACCTCGTTTGCCCTGTTGCCCGAATGCATTGCTTTCGCGCTGGTGGCTCACCTCAATCCGCTGATGGGGCTGTATGGCGCGTTCATCATTTGCACGCTGACGGCGTTGTTCGGCGGGCGGCCGGGCATGGTCTCCGGCGCGGCGGGTTCGATGGCCGTGGTCATCGTCGCGCTGGTGGTGCAACACGGCGTGCAGTATTTGCTGGCGACGGTGTTGCTCGGCGGTCTGATCATGATGGCGTTCGGGCTGCTGCGCTTGGGCAAACTGGTGCGCATGGTGCCGCACCCGGTGATGCTCGGCTTCGTCAACGGCCTGGCGATCATCATTGCGCTGGCACAACTGGAACATTTCAAGAGCGGTGAAGACTGGCTCAGCGGTACGCCGTTGTACCTGATGACCGGGCTGGTGGCGCTGACCATGGCCATCGTCTACATCCTGCCGCGCCTGACCCGCGCGGTGCCGCCGGCACTGGTGGCGATCCTCGGTGTCGGCCTGCTGGTCTACCTGTTCGGCCTACCGACCCGCACCCTCGGCGACATGGCGCACATTGCCGGTGGCTTGCCGACCTTCGCCTTGCCGGACATCCCGTGGAATCTTGAAACCCTGCGCATCATCGCGCCCTATGCGATTCTGATGGCGCTGGTCGGTCTGCTGGAAACCCTGCTGACCCTCAACCTCACCGACGAAATCACCGAAACCCGTGGCTACCCGGATCGCGAGTGCGTGGCGCTCGGTGCGGCCAACATGGTTTCGGGCGCATTCGGTGGCATGGGCGGTTGCGCGATGATCGGCCAGACCGTGATCAACCTCAGTTCCGGCGGGCGCGGGCGCTTGTCCGGTGTGGTCGCTGGCGTGCTGATTCTGTTGTTCATCCTGTTTCTGTCGCCGCTGATCGAGCGTATCCCGCTGGCGGCGCTGGTCGGCGTGATGTTCGTGGTGTCGCAGCAGACCTTCGCCTGGGCGTCGTTGCGGGTGGCCAACAAAGTGCCGCTCAACGATGTGCTGGTGATCATCGCCGTGACCACCATCACCGTGTTCACCGATCTGGCCACTGCGGTGCTGTGCGGCATCATCATCGCCGCGCTCAACTTTGCCTGGCAGCAGGCCCGTGAGCTGTACGCCGATGAACATCTGGAGGCCGACGGCAGCAAGCTCTATCGCCTGCATGGCACGCTGTTTTTTGCCTCGACCACGCCGTTCCTCAACCAGTTCGACCCGGCCAATGATCCTGCGCGCGTGACGCTGGATTGCCGACATCTGAGTTTTGTCGATTACTCGGCAATTGCGGCGTTGAAGACTCTGCGCGAGCGCTATGCCAAGGCTGGTAAGCATTTGCAGGTGTTTCACCTGTCCGAGCGTTGCAAGAAATTACTCAAGCGCGCCGGTGTCGACCACGACTGAAGGCACTGTCGCTGACGTCTTGAGCCAGGTCTTGCCGAGAATCCGCGAGACCTGATCGGCCGAGTAGGGCTTGGCCAGAAACTCGAAACCCTCGTGACCGCAGCGCGCCAGTTCTTCGCTGTAGCCGGATGTCAGTATCACGGGCAGATCCGGGCGGCGACGGCGCAATTCCCTGGCGAGCGCCACGCCCGTAATGCCGGGCATGACGACATCGGAAAACACGGCGTCGAAAGCCCTTGCGTCGTCACCAGCCAGTTGCAAGGCTTCTTCGGCGTTGGTAGCCCATGTCGTGTCATAGCCCAGATCCTGCAGGATCTGATTGGCGAAGCGGCCAACGTCCAGATTGTCCTCGACCACCAGCACCCGGCGCTTTTCATGCGGTGCCTGCAGTTCGCCTTCGTCCGACGTCTCGCCGGCCTGCGGCGCAACCGCCGGTACCTGGGGCAGGTACAGGGTGAACTCCGTTCCGTGACCGACCAGGCTGGACACATCGACATTGCCGCCCGATTGCTTGGCAAAGCCGAACACTTGCGATAACCCCAGCCCTGTGCCTTTGCCGACATCCTTAGTGGTGAAGAACGGTTCGAAAATATGCTCAAGGGTTTGCGCATCGATACCGCCGCCAGTGTCCGCCAGGGCGATGGACACAAACGGGCCGCTGGCGCCGGCATGGCCGCGAATCGCTGGCAGTGGCTGGTCGCACTCAAGGCGCAACCTCAGCTGGCCCTGGCCATTCATGGCATCACGGGCGTTGAGCGCAATATTGATCACTGCGGTTTCGAACTGACTCAGATCGACGCGGATGTAGCAGGGGTGATCGGGCCGTTCGACGCTGACATGAATTTGCGCGCCCGTCACAGACTCGAGCATTTCACCGATATTCGCCAAACGTTCGCCCGCATCGACCACTTGCGGGTTGAGCGGCTGACGCCGGGCAAAAGCGAGTAACTGGCTGGTCAGCTTGGAGGCGCGCTCGACGGTGTCGGAAACCGCGCGCATATAGCGCTGGCGACGCTCCTGCGGCAGGTCGGGCTGGCGCAGGAAATCCACTGACGAGCGAATGATGGTCAGCAGATTGTTGAAATCATGGGCCACACCACCGGTCAACTGGCCGATGGCTTCAAGCTTTTGTGACTGGCGCAGCGCCGACTCCGTTTCGGCCAGCCGCAAGCTGCGTTCCTCGACCCGTTGTTCCAGCGTGGCATTCAGTTCCGCCAGCGCCAGCAGGCCTTCACGCACGTTGGCATCGGCGCGGACCCGTTCGATGTGCGCCCAGCAACGCTCGGTGACTTCGCTCAGCAGCGACTGTTCGAAGCGCGACCAGACTCGCGGCACATTGTCGTGCACCGCCATCAGTGCGGTCAGTCGTCCTTGCTTGATCAACGGCACGCAAATGGTGGCAGTGATGCCGATGGCCTGGAAGGTTGCCGATTCTTCAGGGGCCAGTTCGCTGCGGTTGTCATGGATGATCAGCGGTTCGCCGGCACGCAGCGAGGTCACGGCTTTCTCGCCGAAGTCACGCAGTTGATAGTGGCCGACGATGCTTGGCGAGCCGGGCGCCGCCCAATCGCCGCGAATGGTGAAACCGTCTTCATCGGCGTCCATGTCGGCGTAGGCGCAGTTGGACAGCTGCAGATGCTCGACCATCAGACGCGTGGTAATGGCGAGAATGGCTTGCGCATCGGTCGCGTTGGCAACGGCGTTGCCGAGCGCCTCAAGCACGGCCAGGCGCTGGTTGAGAAAAACCGTCTGGGTGGTTTCCGTAACGGTATCGAGCATGCCGACCACGTTGCCAAGCGAGTCGCGAATCGGGCTGTAGCAGAAGGTAAAAAACGCCTGCTCCGGTCCGCTGCCCCGTTCGATGGTCAGCGCAAAGTTTTCGATGTAAGTGGCTTGCCCGGCGTACGCCGCATCGGCAATCGGGCCGATCTCGCTCCAGGCTTCTTCCCAGATCTTGCTGAAAGGTCTTCCGAGGGCGTTCGGTTTATCGCCGAGAATCGGCACGAAGGCATCGTTGAACAGGGTGATCAGTTCCGGCCCCCAAACGATGGCTTGAGGGAAGTGCGAGGCAAGACTCAGCGAGACCGTAGTCTTGAGCACATCAGGCCAGTTTTGCAGCGGACCCAGCGGGGTGCTTGCCCAATCATGGCGTCGAATCTGCTCGGCCATTGCGCCGTTGTCTTGCAACCAGTCTGTCATGGGGATCGTGTCTTTCCGGGCGTCTGCGTGTGAAGAAAGACCTTTGCGCGCGGTGTTTGGTTTCAGCACGCCCGCTCGCAGTGAAACTGTTTTCTTCAGGTCTGCGCACATCATTGCACGATGCGTGAGACAAAACGATTTGTGACAAGGGCGCCGGCTCCCGCCGGAGACGATACGCCCCACACAATATTGAGGGGTTGCTGCGCATTCCGGCGGGAGCAAGCGCCCTCGCCACAGTGTTTGTTACCTTTTGATCAGGCATCGATGGCCGGGAAATCGATATCCGTCAGCGCCGCATTGTTCAGGTAGTTGGTCAGACTCTGCACGGCCACCAGCGCAATCACTTCAATGATTTTCACGTCGTCGATACCGGCAGCGCGGGCGGCGGCGATCTGTTCATCACTCAAGTGGCCGCGACTTTCAGTCAACTGGCGGGCGAGGGTGGCGTAGGCGTTGAGTTCGCCCTGACGTGCGGCGACGATGTCCTGCGCCGACAGCCCGGCCTTGCCTGCAAACAAAGTGTGCGCCGCCAGGCAGTAATCGCAACCGTTGACCTGCGAGGTGGCGAGGTAAACGGCTTCTTTTTCTTGGGCGCTCAACGAAGTCTTGCCGAGGATCGCCGAGGCTTGCACGTAGGTTTCGAGGGCCACCGGCGCTTTCGCCAGGGTGGTGAAGACGTTGGGCAGGAAACCGATTTTCTTTTTCACACCTTCCAGCACAGGGCGGCTGGCGTCGGCGGCGTTTTCGAGGCTGATAGCGTGGATGCGGCTCATGGTGACTCTCCGAAAGTCCGGTGCGAAGTGCGCCGGGGATGGAGGTCATGTTATTGAGCCGGGCTGGTGGATTGGCGGCAAATCGTCGACGATATGCGGCAGATCGTCCAGATATGCCCTTGGAGTCGACCATGGATCGTCTTTCAACACTGCTCAGCCATTTCGGCGTGAATGCCGGTACGTTCCACAGCGGCGCGTTTTGCGGCGTCAGCGTCCATGACAACGAACCGGTCGGGCACGTGCACTTATTGCAGGCCGGCGAGTTGCTGCTCAAACCGGGTAGCGAGCGGGAGATCCACCTGAGCGAACCTTCGTTGATCTTTTTCCCCCGACCCTTCGCCCATCGCATGTCCGCCGACGAAGCCATGGACACCCGATTGGTCTGCGCATCGCTGACGTTTGACGGCGGCTCCGGTAATGCACTGGCGGCGGCGCTGCCGGATTATCTGGTGCTGAAACTGACGGACATTCCGGAGTTGGGCAACACCGTGGAATGGCTGTTCAAGGAAGCGTTCGAAGGTCATTGCGGACGGGTGGCGGTGATGGATCGCCTGTTCGAATTGCTGGTGATTCTGCTGTTGCGGCACTTGATCAGCAGCCGCGAACAACAACCGGGGATGATCGCCGGGCTGGCCGATCCACGCCTGTCCCGTGCCTTGAACCTGATGCACGAGCAACCGCAAAAACCGTGGAGCGTGGCGGATCTGGCGTCTGTCGCCAACCTGTCCCGCGCCGGGTTTGCCGAGCAGTTTCGCCGGGTCGTCGGGCAGACACCGGCCGATTATCTGCTGAGCTGGCGCGTCAGCCTGGCGCAGAAACGCTTGCGCGAAGGCAAGCCGATTGCGCTGATTGCCGAGGAGGTCGGTTACGAAAGTCCTTCGGCGCTGGCCCGGGCGTTTCGACGCAAGACCGGGCTCAGCCCGCGCGAGTGGAAGGCGGGCGCCTGAGGATCATTTGGCGAATTTCTTCGCCCCGGCCACACACAGGATCACCCCCAATGTCACCGCAAGCATGCCGACGCTGACGTGTTCATGCAGCAGGGTCGCCGCCAGTGCCAGACCGAAAAACGGCTGCAGTAATTGCAACTGACCCACCACGGCAATCCCGCCCTGAGCCAGACCGCGATACCAGAACACAAAACCGATCAGCATGCTGAACAGCGACACGTAGCCCAAGCATAGCCACGCCGACAGACTGACCGTACTGAACGAGGCGGGCGCCAGCCACAGACTCAATACCGCCATGAACGGTAGCGCGAGCACCAGCGCCCAGCAAATCACCTGCCAGCCGCCGAGGGTTCGCGACAGCTTCGCGCCTTCGGCATAACCGAGGCCGCAGGCCAGAATAGCGGCGAGCATCAGCAGGTCACCGGTGGGCGAGGCCGTCAGCCCTTGCGCGAGGGCGAAGCCGACCACCAGCGCGCTGCCGAGCATCGAGAAAATCCAGAACACCGGTCGCGGCCGCTCACCGCCGCGCAGCACGGCAAAAATCGCCGTGGCCAGAGGCAGCAAGCCAACAAATACAATCGAATGGGCCGACGTCACGTGTTGCAGCGCCAGTGCGGTCAGCAGTGGAAAGCCGAGCACCACGCCCATCGCGACAATCAACAGCGACAACCACTGGTTGCGCGCCGGGCGCCGCTCGCGAAACAGCCACAACAGCGCCACTGCCAACACCCCGGCGATGGCGGCGCGGACCACGGTGAGAAACACCGGATCGAACTCCAGCACCGCCAGACGCGTGGCCGGCAGTGAGCCGCTGAAGATCACCACGCCGATAAAGCCGTTGATCCAGCCACTGGTTTTTTCCAGTGCCGGGGTCGTCAGATTCGAAGTCCTTTCCATCACCGTTCACGCTCAGAGTGGGTTGCGTTGCGCTCATGCTAGAGTCGAGAATCAGCACAATCAAAGAATTGTCATGGATACATCCGGCATGCCACGTTCGCGCTACAAGACACTGGTTGACGCCTATGCGGCGGACATTCGTTCGGGGCAGTTGCCGCCGGGTACACGGCTGCCAACCCATCGGCAATTAGCGGCTCAGGAAGGGCTGGCGCTGGTCACGGCCTCGCGGGTGTACGCAGAACTGGAGGCCATGGGCCTGATCAGCGGCGAGACCGGGCGCGGTACGTTTGTTCGCGAAACCTCGTTGTCGCCGGGGCAGGGCATCGATCAGAAAGACGTGGCGGTCGGCATGATCGACCTCAATTTCAATTACCCGTCGTTGCCCGGTCAGGCGGATTTGTTGCGCAGCGCGTTGCGCCAGTTGGCGTTGTCCGGCGACCTGGAAGCCTTGCTGCGTTATCAGCCGCACGCTGGTCGTGCCCACGAGCGCGCGTCGGTCGCGCGGCACCTGCTGACGCGCGGCGTGCAGGTCGAGGCCGAGCAAGTATTGATCGTCAACGGCGCCCAGCAAGGCCTGGCGGTGACGCTGATGGCGCTGCTCAAACCCGGTGATGTGATTGCCGCCGACGCGCTGACCTATTCCGGCTTCAAAGTGCTGGCCGAAGCACTGCATCTGGAAGTCGTGGCGATTCCGCTTGGTGATCAGGGGCCGGATCTCGCCGCACTGGACAAACTCTGTCGCAGCCGTTCGGTGCGTGCCGTGTACAGCATGCCGACGTTGCACAATCCATTGGGCTGGGTGATGCCTCTGGCGCAGCGCGAGCAGTTGGTTGCGATCGCCCGCCGGCATGATCTGACCCTTATCGAGGACGCGGCCTACGCGTTTCTGGTGGAAAACCCACCGCGTACGCTGATCGATCTGGCACCGGAGCGCACGGTGTACGTATCGGGTCTGTCGAAGAACATCGCCACAGGCCTGCGCGTCGGTTTCATCGCCGCCCCGACCGACGAGGTGCCAGCACTGGAACGCATCATCCGCGCCACGACCTGGAACACCCCGGGCGTCATGACTGCCATCGCCTGTGGCTGGCTTGACGACGGCACGGTGACGCTGCTCGAGGAACAGAAACGCAATGACGCCAAGGCGCGGCAAGCGCTGGCGACCGAAGTGTTGAAAGGACTGCCGGGCATTGGCCATCCGGCGTCGTATTTCCTGTGGTTACCGTTGCCGGAGGATGTGCGCGCCGATCAGATTGTCGTCGAGCTGATGCACGAGCAGATTTCGGTCACCACCGCTGAACCGTTTTCCGTGGCAAGCCATACGCCCCATGCAATTCGCCTGGCGTTGGGCTCGGTGGACATGGAGGTGTTGCGCCAGGCGTTGATGACGGTCAGGAAGATCATTGGTGCTTACCTGTAAAAACAAAATGCTACCCTTGCGCCGCCCGATGCAGATCGATCCGGAACTTTCGATGAAAAACACTGCTGCACTGTCACTCGCGCTGATGCTCGCCACCGGCCTGTTCAGCACGATCACCTCCGCCACAGGCGACCCCGAAGCCGGCGCGAAAATTTTTCCGCGCCTGTGCGGCGGCTGCCATCAGGTCGGCGAATCGGCTCGCCCGGGTTTTGGTCCGCAGCTCAATGGCATTATTGGTCGGCCTGCCGGGACGTCGGCCAACTATGTGTATTCGGATGCGATGAAGAACTCGGGGGTGACGTGGGATCGCGAAACGCTGATCGCCTATCTGAAGGATCCGAAAGGTGTAGTGCCCGGTACGCGGATGATTTTCTGGGGGCTGAGTGATGAGGAGAAGCTCGATAATCTGTTGGCGTACCTCCAGACCTTCTCGCGATAACGGCAGCTCTTGCAGGGAGTTTGTGTGGTCGATCACTTGAAACAGTAATCGGCACAGAGCAATCTTGTTCGCGGAACGCTGCACTTGGCCACGGGTCGATAGGGTACTGATGCGTTATTGACCTATCGCCCGGTTCACCGTCGCACTTAAGGAGCCCACCATGAAATCTTTGCTACTGGCCGCGCCGTTGTTGCTCGTCACCGGACTCGCACACGCCGGCATCCCCCTGTTAAACGCCACATGCCCGGGCAAGATCGAAGTGCACGCCGATGAAGGCGGGCCGATCTACATCAATGGCAAGGAAGGCAAGTTGAAGAAATTCAATGAGAACTACTTCGAAGCCAAGGGGGCAGGCGTGACAATCTCCCTGAGTATCAATCCCGATGGTTCGCCTGCTGTGTCCTACACCGGGAAGAACAAGGCCAACGGGATTTGCGAAGTGAAGAAGGCCTGATCACGCCACTTGGTTACGACCCGCCGCTTTGGCTTGATAGAGCTGCTGATCGGCGCGTTTGATCAGTGCGTTGTGGCTGTTGTCTGCCGGGTCCGCGAGGCCGACGCCGATGCTCACCGTCACTTGCCCGATCACCGGGAAGTGAGCTTCGGCGACCGCCACGCGGATCTTCTCGGCGACGACTTCCGGGGTGTCGGGTTTGGCGATTTCCGGCAACAGCACGGCGAATTCTTCGCCGCCGTAGCGGGCGACGAAATCGGTGGTGCGCAGGCTGCTCTGAATCAACTGCGCCAACTGCTGCAGCACATCGTCACCCACCGCGTGGCCGTGGCCGTCATTGATGCGCTTGAAGTGGTCGGCATCGATCAGCAGCAGGGCAAACGGCCGCCCGGTGCGGCGGAACAGCAGGGTGTATTCGGTCAGTTTCTCGTCGAAGCGACGACGGTTGTAAACGCCGGTCAAGCTGTCGTGGGTCGCCAGGCTCAGCAGTTCGGCGTTGGCTTGCGTCAGCGCCGCAGTGCGTTGCGCCACCGTGGCTTCCAGCGAGGCATTGGCCTCTTGCAGCTCGCGCTCCTTGCCGAGCAGTGATTGCGTCATCGCATCAATGGACTGGCCGAGCTGGGCGATTTCCAGCACCGGGTGTTGCAGCGGGAATTGTGCGCCGGGCTGCTGGTTCTGCACCTGCCGGGCCGAGCGCGCGAGTTGTTCGATCGGACGGCTCAGGTACAGCGCCAGGTAGTAGGCCACCAGGCCGAACAGCACCGCCGCGACCACGCCCAGGATCAGCAGTTTGTACATCAGCAGGCGCGCCGGTTGCAGTGCGGTTTCCAAAGGCTGGCGTACGGCAATCGACCATGACAGCGCGGTGCTTGACGGCGTCGGCACGTTGACCACGCTGGTGAGGAAGCCATTGCCCGCGGTCCAGCCTTGCCCCTTGGCGCCGGTTGCCAGTTGTTGCCCCATCAGCGCTTCCGGGTACAGCACCTTGCCATCGTGATCAATGATCAACGCTTCGATATCCGGCGTTGAATTTTTGTGCGAGAACGCCGCCGACTCGACAATGCGTGTCACCCAGCTCCAGTGCGCGTGGGCGCCCAGTACGCCAATCACCTGACCGTCGGCGTTGCGGATCGGCGCGGCGAAATCGATGAAGCGCAACGGTTCACCGTTCGGCAGGGCCGGCAGCTTTTTCGCCAGCAGCACTGCCTCATGGGGATCGCCGGTGTACTCACCGCGCATCCCGGCCTGGAACCACGGGCGTTGTTGCACCGATTGGCCGACCAGCAGTTCGTTCACCGCTTGATGCACCTTGCCCTCGGCATCAGTGACGCCCATCCACGCATACTCGGCGCGCGCCTGGGTGCGCAGTTGCATCGATTTCAAAATGGACGGGTTGTCCAGATCGCCACGCTCCAGATGCGGCGCGCGGCTGAGCAGATACACCTCCAACTGGCGTTCACGCAGTTTCTCGCCCAACAACGATGCGGCCGAACGCGCGGTGTTGAGCAACGCATTGCCGCTGGCCTGCTTCATTTGTTCAGTGGCGATATGGCCGACATAGAAGCCCACGCTTAGCAGCGTCAGCAGGGACAAACCGGCGAACCAAAGGGTGAGGTGGCTACGCAGACTGGCTTTGAGCATGTGCTGTCGAGGTCTGTTTTGGAATTGTCGCCGCATGGTATGCGCAATGGGCCGTGGGTGGCCAGTCGGGGAATGGATGGCGGAGGACGTGAAAAAGCCCGGCTGATCAGGCCGGGCTTTTAGGGGATTGCGGTGAAATCAGTGATTTATGCGACGCGGCGTTCGATCAGACGATCGGAACCACCTTCGGCAACGCGGCGCTCGATCAGACGATCGGAACCACCTTCGGCAACGCGGCGCTCGATCAGACGATCGGAACCACCTTCGGCAACGCGGCGTTCGATCAGACGATCAGAACCACCTTCGGCAACGCGGCGTTCGATCAGACGATCAGAACCACCTTCGGCAACGCGGCGTTCGATCAGACGATCAGAACCACCTTCAGCAACGCGGCGTTCGATCAGACGATCAGAACCACCTTCAGCGACGCGGCGTTCGATCAGACGATCAGAACCACCTTCGGCAACGCGGCGTTCGATCAGACGATCGGAACCACCTTCGGCAACGCGGCGTTCTATCAGACGATCGGAACCGCCCTCAGCAACACGACTTTCAATCAACTTGTCCGAGCCGCCTTCTGCGACTTGGGTGTGTGCCGGGGTGGCGGCAAAAGCGTTAATGGCGAAAACCGAGAAAGCGATGCTGAGAAGGGTCTGGCGTTTCATGATCGTGTGCTCCAAGGGGTAGTTGTTTGTCTGGAGCTGATGTTACGCCGTGGATTTTTTATGAGAACTTCATTGACGTGATGGTGAACATCGACCGCAATGATGGTTCACCAATCCCCTTGTAGGAGCTGCCGCAGGCTGCGATCTTTTGATCTGGCCGTTTTCTCAGAGCGACTTCGCCACCCGAACACACAGTTCACCAGTCGCCCGCGTCAAAGCCAGTTCATGCAGCGCATCGCGGGTCAGGCCACTGCGCGCCTTGGCCAGCCACGCCGGACAATTAGCGTCATGGCGATACGGCGCGAAGGCGGCGTATTGCTGCAGCAGGCGGGTTTGCAACTCATCCAGACGCGGGCGAATCTGCTTGCCCAGGTCGGGACGCGGCGTGTCCGGTGCGGCACCGGCCGCCTGCCATTGCGCGAGCAAACCGTACTGCACCAATTTGTTAGCCTCCATTTGCGCCGCAATCAGTTGCGCCACGTCTTCAGGGTCAAGCTTGCGCTCGGTGGCCAGCGTTCGCGCATTGGCGATCACCTGCGCCTCACGAGGACTGTCCTGTACCGGCTTGCCGCTGTCCCATTTGGTCAGCGCGACGAGGTCGCCGATGTTCAGGCGTTCGTTCAGCGTTTCCAGTAGTGGCTTCAAGGTTTCGCCGGGCGCGGCGGCGTGAGCGCTGGTGGCGAGCACGGAGAGGAGGGCAGCGGTCAACAGATTGGCAACGTGCGGCATGAACAGAGCCTCAATGAGAGAAGTGAAAGTGGGCAATTGTTTACCACAGCTCTGAACGTGCACCTACAGAAGGGTGCCAGTTACACAAGCGCGGCCACCGGTCATAAACAGCGATTTGAAATGTTAATTGCGCCCCGCATGCAACTCACCGAAGCTATCCTCCATCAGCCCTCCTGCCGTCGAGATGGACCTCTATTCAATGCAAGCCGTCGCCCAACGCCCACTCTGGCACACCTACCTGCTGTTCCTCGCGCCGATGGTGCTGTCGAACTTTCTGCAATCTATGTCGGGCACGGTCAACAGCATCTACATCGGCCAGATGCTCGGCACCCAGGCGCTGGCGGCGGTGTCGGGGATGTTTCCCATCGTGTTCTTCTTTATCGCACTGGTGATCGGCCTCGGCGCGGGCGCCGGTGTGTTGATCGGGCAGGCCTGGGGCGCGCGTGAGCCGCACATGGTCAAGGCGATTGCCGGGGCGACGCTGCTGCTCGGGGTGTTGATCGGTCTGGTGGCGGCGGTGCTGGGCAGTGTGTTCGCGCGCCAGGCGCTGACCGGGTTGGGGACGCCGGCGGATGTGCTCGACGATGCGGTGGCCTATGCCCATGTGATGATGTGGATCTTGCCGTCGCTGCTGGTGTTCGTGTTGTTCACGCAACTGCTGCGCGGGGTCAGCGATACGCTGTCGCCGTTGTTGGCACTGATGGTCTCTACCTGCGTCGGGCTGGCCCTGACGCCAGCGCTGATTCGCGGCTGGTTCGGCTTGCCGCAACTGGGTATTCAGAGTGCGGCGTATGCCGGGCTGGCCGGTAACCTGGCGGCGATGGCATGGCTGGCGTGGCGGCTGATTCGCAAGGGGCATCCGCTGGCGCCGGACCGCGAGTTCTTTGCTGCGCTGCGTCTCGACGGGGCAATTCTCGGCAAGGTGTTGCGCATCGGTCTGCCGACCGGCGTGCAGATGATCGTGCTGTCGCTGTCGGAGCTGGTGATTCTGGCGCTGGTCAACCAGCACGGTTCGCAAGCAACGGCGGCGTATGGCGCGGTGACGCAGATCGTCAACTACGTGCAGTTCCCGGCGTTGTCGATTGCGATCACCGCTTCGATCCTCGGTGCACAGGCCATCGGCGCCGGGCGACTCGAGCGCATGGGGCCGATTCTGCGCACCGGGCTGTTGATCAACGTGTGCCTGACCGGCGGTTTGATTGTGCTCGGTTACTTGTTGTCGCACTGGTTGCTCGGGCTGTTTTTGACCGAGGACTCAACCCGGGCGATGGCTGAGCATCTGCTGCACATCATGCTGTGGAGCCTGTTGGTGTTCGGCTTCCAGGCCATCATCGGCGGGATCATGCGCGCCAGCGGCACGGTGTTGGTGCCGGTGATCATTGCGATCATTTGTGTGGTCGGTGTGCAACTGCCGGCGGCGTACTGGCTGGACGGCCAATATGGTTTGCAGGGCGTGTGGATGGCGTTTCCGGTGGCGTACCTGGGCATGCTGGTGCTGCAGACCCTGTATTACAAACTGGTCTGGCAGCATCAGAAGATCGAGCGCTTGGTGTAGGCGCTGGCGTAACGCGTGGATGTTTGCTTAAGTCAATTGAGGCCCTCGACGGCCAGCCCCGCCCGGAGAATTCCATGTCGATCCGATTGCTGCTGGCTGCAGCCTTTTCGCTGTGCGTCGTCTGTGCCGCGCAGGCGGTCGAATACACGCGGGTCAATACCAACGCCAGTCAGATCAGCTTCACCTACAACCAGATGGGCTCGCCGATGTACGGCACCTTTGGCAAGTTCGAGGCGACGCTGGACTTTGATACCGATAACCTCGCCAACGCCCGAACCACGCTGCACATCGAGCTCAGCAGCATCGATGCCGGCAGCGAAGACGCCAACACCGAGCTGGTGAAACCGGCGTGGTTCGACACCGAAAAATTTCCCGTGGCGGTGTTCGAATCACTACGTTTCACCCAAGTGGCCGAGCGTCGTTATCTGATCGACGGACAACTCACCCTCAAGGGCATTACCCGCGCAGTGCAGGTGCCGGTGGAACTGAAACCGGGCAGTGACATTGGCATTTTTGACGGTGATATGGTGCTCAGGCGTGACGAGTTCGGCCTCGGCGCAGGGGAGTGGGCGGACACCGTGGTGTCCAAGGACATCGCCATCAAATTCAAAGTGGTGGCGCCACAGCAGTGACGCCAACCGTAGCGATCAATACGCCCGCCAGTGCCCCGGCACCCAGCGCCATTGGTTGCCGCCCCAGCGATAGTGCCCGGCAACCCAGTGATAACCCGGCGCCGGCATCACCGGCACGACTTCGACCAGCGGCGGAGGCCGATGCGGACGGGCCGGCTCGACGACGCAACCGGACAACGTAACGGCCACCAGCGTGGCGGCCAGCAGTGCTTTAACGGTTTTCGACATGGTGGTGTTCTCGCAAGAAGTGATGGCCAGGCTGTCGCGCATTCATCGCACCCAATGCCCCTCGACCCAGAACCAGTTTGGTCCGCGTGCCTGCCAGTGCCCGGGTTTCCAGCGCGCGCCGTATCTCACCGGTTGCCAGTGGCCGGGTATCCACACGTAACCGCGTCCTTGCCAGCGCCAATGACCTTGATCCCAGACATAACCGGGACGCGCGCCGGGCATCACTTCCATGCGCATCGGCGGTGGCGCTTGCTGGACGATCACTACCGGTTGCGCAAACACCGGGGCGCCGCTCAGCGCGGTCAGTGTCAACGACACCAGCAGCAGGGTTTTTCGCCATTTGGACAGGGAACGCAAAACGCTCATGACAACTCCTCAAGGCCTGCGTCGAAAAGTGAACGCAGCTGCAGAATTGGATGCCGGATTTGCCAAAGATCCCGTCTGAGGTCGATGAAATTTTTGTCAGGGAGGGCGATGCGAGAACGTCAGGATGGCGCCGCAGCAAGACGCCCGGCGCGCGTGATGGTTTTTGCCTGTGATTCTGAACTCAATAGAACCGGTCTTGCTCTTTCATTGCCTGAATCTGCCATAACGTCCTGCCCGAGATCAGCAGAAACAGCAGTGCGAGCAACACACCGCCGGTCATGATGTAGAAGCTCGTACGGTAACTCTGCAACTGGCTGGCGATGCAGCTTTTATCTGGAATCCACGGCGACACCAGCAGGGTGATCGGGCCATCGACTTCGTACTGGGTATGCTCAACGTAGCGTTCGTCGGCGTGTTGCCCTTCATGGATCTGGCCTTGGACATCGGTGTATTGATAGTGAATGACCTTGCCATTGGCGTTCATTGGAATCTTTTCCAGTGCCGTGACGCTGCCGCGGGTTTCCACACCGTTGAAACTCAGCGCCCCATAAAGCATGCCCGACTTGTGCGCCATTGCAGCGAGCAGCAGAACCACGCAGCAAGCAACGGTCAGCATGACGATACGGTTGTAGAGGTGATCCTTGGCAGCTTCGCGCGGGTAGTACATGGCCGATCCCTGGTGGTGACATTTGTAGGAGACCGTTACATCGGCGCTCGGAACAGGAACTTTAGACGTCGAGCGGGCGCGTCACGGTATGATGTCGCGGCTCGTCGACCGCTGCGGCGGTCGGCAACGCTTTTTACCGTCGGAGTTCGTCATGCCACGCATCACCCACTACAAATCCCCATGCCCCGAGGGCGTTAACAGCCAGATTCTGCAGATGGTCGTCGACTACCTGACCGACATCAGCGCGGTCGGCCTTGGCCCGAGCAACCTGCTGTACAACGTCTATCAGTACGCGGTCGGTTATGAGGTGCATCTGTATCTGGAAGCGTTGAATGGCGAGAAGGGCACCGACGTCGAGTTGCTGGTCGCCACCGACGAGGATGATCCGGAGCAAGTGATCGGTTTTCTCTTGTACCTGCCGGTGCAGGGCGACTGGGAAGCCTGCAGCGTGGCTTACATGGCGGTGCGCGAAGGGCATCGGCGTCAGGGCGTGGCGCGGGCAATGATCGGTGAAATGGTCGGGCGTTATCCCCATGCGGAACTGGCCTGCACGGTCGGTAAAGTGCCGTACTTCGAAGCGTTGGGCTTTGAGGTGATTGGCCAGCGTGAAACCCAGGTGTTGATGAGCACCCGGCATTACCGCAGCAATGGCTTACGCGGTTTTATCGACACCACGCCGATTTACCGCTCGCTGGAAGTGCAGCAGATCCACACCTACTTGCTGCAGAAAAACGGCAAGCGGGCGATGCTCGACGCCGAGAAACAGCGCGACCGCCACCTCGATCAGACCACCCGCCATGTCGAGGCATTTGTCCGCCAACGCCTGACCGTGCACTGATCCGGCTTCGGCAAAAAGCCCTTGCTGTGCATCGTGCAGCAAGGGCTTTTTTCTGTCCGCGATTCAGCCGGGTTTGACGTTCATGGTGATGCGCGCCGTGAACACTTTTTTGCCCTCGGTATCGTGAATATCTACGTTGACGATTTTGTCGCCCTCGCTCTGCCAATCCACGCCTTCACCATTGGCCACCGCCGTCACATCGGTTTTTGCCTTGGCCAGGTATTCCACGGTCATGCCTTTGGGAATCCAGCGTGCGCCGGCCGGGATCGACACATCAGTCATCATCCCGGCCGCCAATTCTGCGGCGTTGCACATGGCAATCGCATGCACGGTGCCGAGGTGATTGGTGATCTCGCGACGAAACGGCACTTGCACCGTCGCGGCATTGGCGCGCAACTCGGTCACCAGCGGATTGATCGTGCTGAAGTAGGGGGCGAATTGACAGGCCATCTGACTGAAGGCCTGCGGACCCACACTATTGAACATGCTGAGAGATTGACTCATGGAAAGCCTCGCGGAGGATGATTGACCGAATGATGTTCCGTTACAGAATAAAGTTCTGTAACGGAACGGTATTCTGTCTGCGGGAAATCTGTCAACCTGTGCGTGTTTTTTCCATGGGCACGACGTGTGCCTTTCAATCCGATTTCAGGCAGTGAGCCGCATGGACACCGCAGATCTACTTGAACGCAGTCACCCCGGCCGCCGTGCCGAACTTAAACGCGAAATCTTTCGCAAGGCCCTGAGCCTGTTCAACGAGCAGGGGATCGAAGCCACCACCATCGACATGATTCGCGTCGAGTGCGATACCAGCGTCGGGGCGATCTATCACCATTTCGGCAACAAGGAAGGCTTGGTCGCTGCGCTGTTTTTTACCGCGCTGGAGGATCAGGCGCGCCTGCGCGATGCCTATCTGGATGCGGCGCAAACCACCGAAGAAGGGGTGCAGGCGTTGGTGTTCAGTTATGTCGATTGGGTCGAACGGCAACCGGAATGGGCGCGCTTCCAGTACCACGCGCGATTTGCGGTGACCAAGGGGCCGTTCAAGGACGAACTGGCGGAGCGCAACAAAACGCGCAATGCACGTCTGCGCGACTGGCTGGCCGAATCGGGGCGCGCCGCCGAACTCAAGGCGCTGCCCGCCGAACTGTTGCCGTCGTTGATCATTGGTCAGGCCGACAGTTACTGCCGTGCCTGGTTGGCCGGGCGGGTGAAGGGCAGTCCGGCGGACTATCGTGAGTTGCTGGCGCAGGCGGCCTGGCGCTCGATTCGCGCCGATTCACTTCCGGACAGCTGATTTGCGCGGACAAAAAAAGAGCCTCAAAGCTCTTTGATGGGGAGAAAGTAGAGCCCTCGAGGCTCACGAATGTTCACAGCCCCTCTGTAGGAGCTGCCGAAGGCTGCGATCTTTTGATTTTGCTTTTGAAAGACAAGATCAAAAGATCGCAGCCTTCGGCAGCTCCTACAGGGGATCTTCGGGGTTTCAGGGGGTGCGCTGGAAGACTAAAGCCTTGAGGCCGCTTTCAGGGTCAATGTCCGGAAACTCCGGCGGATTCTCCAGCCGCTCTACAAAGCGCAGGCTCGGCGCTTCCTGGGTCACGCCATCAATCAGAAAGTCCGGACCAAACGCCGGATCATTCATGCACGCCAGCACGGTGCCTTGCGCCGTGAGCAATTCCGGCAAACGACGCAGCACGCGCTGGTAATCCTTGGTCAGCAGGAAACTGCCTTTCTGGAACGACGGCGGATCGATGATCACCAGGTCATACGGGCCGCTGTTGATCACCTTGCCCCAGGACTTGAACAGGTCGTGGCCGAGGAAGCTGACTTTACTCAGGTCATGGCCGTTCAGACGATGGTTGTCGCGGCCCCGGCTCAGGGCGGCGCGGGACATGTCCAGATTGACCACATGACTGGCGCCACCCTCGATGGCCGCCACGGAAAAACCGCAGGTGTAGGCAAACAGATTGAGCACGCGTTTGCCGCTGGCCTGTTCGCGCACCCAGTTGCGCCCGTAACGCATGTCGAGAAACAGTCCCGCGTTCTGTTTGCGCCCCAGGTCGACGCGGTACTGCAAGCCGCCCTCGACAATGCTCATTTCGTCGATCTCTTCACCGAGCAGCCATTCGGCAGTGCTCTGCGGCAAATAGCGATGCTGGATCAGCAACGTGTGTGCGCCAGACTGTTTCCATTCGGCGGAACCGGTGAGTTCCAGCAGCAACGCTTTGAGGTTTTCCAGTTGCTCAGGCGCCGGTTCCTTGAACAGCGACACCAGCAGCACGCCTTGCAGCCAGTCCACGGTCAACTGCTCCAGCCCGGCCCAGCAGCGGCCGCGCCCGTGAAACAGGCGACGGGTTTCGCTCGGTGCGGCCGCGAGGGCCGGCAGCAGGTGGGCGTGGAGGGTGGCGAGGGCTTCAGGGTTCATCGGTCGGGATCGGCAAGCAAAAGGGCCGGCATTTTAACCACAAATACACCGTCGCGAACGATTGCCGCCGAGGGGCAAAAACCGCCTTTCGCAAAAGACCTGTATCAAAAATGAATTTCTGCAGAGCCCGCTGCTCATACCAGTTAAGCAGCGGATTCGAGCCGCTAAATTGTTAATGCAATTCAGGGAGTGTCAGTTCATGAGCCCAACACCGACGCCGAGCGCGCACCTTCCTGGCGGGTTGATTCTGGTGGTTGAGGACGATCCGTTGATTCTGGAGTTTCTTTGCGAAATTCTTCAGGAGGAAGGTTTTAAAGTCGAGCCCCATACCAGCGCAGATGAGGCCAAACTTTATCTCGACAAGCATGCGCAGGAAGTGGGGCTGCTGCTCACCGACATCACCATGCCTGGCAAAATAAACGGGGCCGGTCTGGCCAACCTGGTCGGCGACCGCTGGCCGGATAAACCGGTGATGGTCATGTCCGGCTATGAAACGCCCGAAACCTCTGGGGTCAAGCATCCGGTGGCGTTCATCAAAAAGCCTTGGGCCATTGGGCAGTTGCTCGACTGCGTTGACAGTGCTTTCAAGTCCAAGGCACCGCGCCTGCACTGACCCTGGGTGAATCGAGCGGGCAAGTGCTACATTGCCCGCCCGGTCTTTTGCCAGAGGATGCGACCCTTTGTCTGCTCACGACGCTGTATTCAATCGCGCGTTCGGCGCGTTTCTGTTCGACATGGACGGCACCGTCCTTAATTCCATCGCCGCCGCCGAGCGGATCTGGGCAGCCTGGGCCGTGCGCCATGGCGTCGATGTGGAAACCTTTCTGCCGACCATTCATGGTGCGCGCGCGATCGACACCATCACCCGCCTGAACCTGCCGGGGGTGGATGCCGAGGCACAAGCGGCGTTCATCACCGCGGCGGAAATCGAAGACGTTGAAGGCATTGTCGAGATTCCCGGCGCGGCGGCGTTTCTCAACAGCCTGCCCGCTGATCGCTGGGCGATGGTGACGTCGGCGCCACGGGATCTGGCGTTGCGGCGCATGGCGGCGGCAGGGATTCCTGAGCCCGCAGTGATGATCACCGCGGAAGATGTGAAGGCCGGCAAACCTGATCCGGCCGGTTATTTACTGGCGGCCAAACGCCTTGGTCTGGACGCGCGTGATTGCCTGATTTTCGAAGACGCCACGGTCGGTATTCAGGCTGCCGAAGCCGCCGGTGCGCCGCTGATGATCATCACCACCACGCATCAGCATCCGCTGGAAACGGCCCATGCGACGTTGGCCAGTTATGCTGCAGTGCAGGTCAAAGTCGACAGCGACGGCCAGCTTCACCTGCAAAAAAACTGACACAACACAGCCCCTGTGGGAGCTGGCTTGCCAGCGATGAGGCCCTGTCAGTCACTATAAATTTGACTGAACCACCGCTATCGCTGGCAAGCCAGCTCCCACAGGGGAAGTGGTGGTTTTCGGTCAGTAAACACCAGGCACCAAACGCCAGCTCCGTGCGCAGTAAGCCTCGTACTCTGCGCCAAACTGCGCCCGCAGCAGGGCTTCTTCCGAATGAATCCGGGCAATCAACGGGATCAGCGTCAGCGCTGCCAGTATCAACCCAACCACCGAACGAAACGCCAGCGCCCAACCCACGGCATTGACCACTAGCCCCAGATAACTCGGATTGCGCAGGTGCTGGTAGATGCCATCGGTCACCAAGCGATGCCCCGGTTGAATCGCCACCAGTCCGCTGAACCGCCGTCCCAGCACAAACACCGGCCACAACCGCAGCACGCCACCGATGATAAACAGCAGCGCGCCGAGCCAGCGCACGCCTTCTCCGCCCAGCGTCCAGAAGTTGACCCGGTCGCAATAGGCCGGCAGAAAACCACTGACCAGGCCGATCACACCAAACGCCGGAATCACCCAGCGATTGGCGCGGTCTTCACGCTCGCCAGCGCTGAGGTTGACCTCGCTGAACAGCGAAGCGATCACCATGGCCACTGTCGCCAGTGCGACAATTACCAGCGAACCGTGGGAAAAGAACATCGCCACACCGCCAATGCCCCACACCGCCAGGCCGAGGTAGGCGAGGGTGGCGAGTACCGCGACGACGGTCATTTGTGCGGACATTCTCATGGTCAACTCACGGCTGGGGGCATATCCGATGAGTGTAGATCCACCGCAAAACCTGTGGGAGCGAGCCTGCTCGCGAAGGCGTTGGGTCAGTCAAATTCGATGTTGGATGTGCCGGCCCCTCCGCGAGCCTGCTCGCGAACGGGCCATGTCAGTCAGCAGATACCTTGTCGTCAGTCAGGACTTTGCGGAAGGTCTCGACCAATGGCCGCAAATTGATCCGGTGCCACGCCGCCCACAATGGCGTGGTCAAGGTCAGCCACGGCAGTTCGCGCAACACTACGCCCGGCGGCGAGTTATGGCTCAACCCCTTTTGAATCATCGCAATTCCCAGCCCCGACGCGACCAACCCCAGCGCGGTAAACGGTTCGGTGGCCTGCATGCGCACATCGGGGGTGAAGCCGGCGCGGATGCAGGCGCTGACAAACTCATCGTTGGCGTCCTGACGCGGCTGCACGCCGATCCATTCCTGATCGGCCAAGTCCTGCGGGCTCAAAGCAGTTCGCTGCGCCAGCGGATGCTGTTCGGGCAACGCCAGCAGCATCGGGTCATCGAGCACCTGGAAACTCAACAGATCCGCATCGTCATCGGTCGGCGGCTCGCTCACCAGCGCGATATCGAGACTACGCTGTCGCAAGCCTTCCAATTGCTCGGTGGAACTGAGGTTGTACAGCGCGACGTGGACGTTGGGACGATCGGCGCGCAACACGCGCAAGGCATTGGGCAGAACCCCGGCGTGCATGGCGTTCTCGATATAGCCGATGCACAAACCGCCTTCTTCGCCACGGCCCAGACGTTTGCCGAGGGATTCCAGGCGATTGGCGTGGGTGAGCAGGGCGCGGGTTTCGGCGAGGAAAGTCTGGCCGTCGCGGGTCAGGCGAATGCGTTGCTGACTGCGCTCGAATAACGTCAGGCCCAGGCGCTCTTCGAGCTGGGCGATCTGTCGGCTCAGGGGCGACTGGGAAATATGCAGCCGTTCGGCGGCGCGGCCGACGTGTTCTTCCTCGGCGACCACGACGAAGTAGCGCAATTGGCGGATGTCGATCATGTCAGACCTATAGGGACTCAAGTGCTGCGCATTATGTCTTGGACGGTCTCGGTGTCGCAATCTAGGATCTGCTCAACGGTCACGCAGACCCCGAACCTATGAGGACAATCCAATGAGCTTGAAAGACAAACTGCCCGGGCAACTGGGCTTCGGCACTGCGCCACTGGGCAACATGTTCCGCGCCATTCCCGAAGAAGAAGCGCAAGCCACTGTGCATGCCGCGTGGGATGCCGGTGTGCGCTACTTCGACACTGCGCCGTTCTACGGCTCCGGTCTGTCGGAGATCCGCCTCGGCGAGGCTTTGAAGCAATACAAGCGCGACGACTACGTGCTGAGCAGCAAGGTCGGCCGGGTGATTCTCGATGAAGTGGAAGACGCTGCCGCCCGCGATCTCGGCGAAAAAAGTGGCGTATTCGAACACGGCCGCCCGAACAAGATCGTCAACGACTACAGCGCCGACGCCACCCTGCGCTCGATCGAAGACAGCCTCAAACGCCTGCAAACCGATCGCCTCGACATTGTCTGGGTGCACGACATCGCGCAGGACTTCTATGGCGATCAATGGCTGGAATACTTCAATCAGGCCCGCACCGGTGCGTTCAGAGTCCTCACCCGGTTGCGCGAAGAAGGCGTGATCAAAGGCTGGGGCCTGGGCGTGAATAAAGTCGAGCCGTGCGAACTGACCCTCGACCTCAGCGAAGCGCAGCCGGATGGCTTCCTGTTGGCCGGGCGCTACACGCTGCTGGATCACGAACGCCCGCTGCAACGGTTGATGGATGCGGCCAGGGCGCAGAACGTTGAAATCGTAGTCGGTGGCCCTTACAGCTCGGGCATCCTCGCCGGTGGCTCGCACTTCGAATACCAGCAGGCCAGTCCTGAGGTCATCGCCAAAGTGGAGCAGATCAAACGCATCGCCGCCGCCTACAACGTTGATATCAAAGCCGCCGCGCTGCAGTTTTCGCTGGCCAACCCCGCAGTCGCTGCGGTGATTCCCGGGGCGAGCAAACCCGGTCGTATCGCTGAAGATGTCGCGGCGTTGTCGGCGATCATTCCTGCCGGTTTCTGGCAGGCGATGCGCGACGCCAAACTGGTTTCCGAACGTGCACCATTGCCAATCGATGAGGTGAAAGCATGAAGATTGATCTGAGTGGAAAACTGGCCATCGTCAGCGGCAGCACCGCCGGCATTGGTCTGGGCATCAGCCAGTCGCTGGCCGAGTCCGGCGCCACGGTGGTAGTGATCGGCCGCGATACGGCCAAGGTCGAGCAGGCGCTGGCGAGCATTCGGCAGAAAGTGCCAGGGGCGCAGTTGCGTGGTTTGACCGCGGATCTGGGCACGGCCGAAGGCGCGCAAAAACTCTTCGCCGCTGAGCCGCGTGCGGACATTCTGGTGAACAACCTCGGCATCTTTAATGACGTCGATTTCTTCGATACGCCGGACAGCGAGTGGACGCGCTTCTATGAGGTCAATGTGATTTCCGGCGTGCGCCTGGCGCGGCATTACGTGCCAGCGATGGTCGAGCAGGGCTGGGGCCGGGTGATCTTCCTGTCTTCGGAATCCGGCGTGGCCACGCCAGCCGACATGATCAACTACGGCGTGACCAAAAGCGCCAATCTGGCGGTGTCCCACGGTCTGGCCAAACGTCTGGCTGGCACCGGGGTCACCGTCAATGCGATCCTGCCGGGGCCGACCTTCACCGACGGCCTGGAAGACATGCTCAAGGAGGCCGCCGCCGAATCCGGGCGCAACCTGCGTGATGAAGCCGACGCCTTTGTGCGCAAGGCCCGCCCGACCTCGATCATCCAGCGCGTGGCGGACGTTGAAGAAGTCGCGCACCTGGTGACCTACATCGCTTCGCCGCTGTCCTCGGCCACCACTGGCGCCGCGTTGCGCGTCGACGGCGGCGTGGTCGACAGCCTGACTATCTGAATTCTGGAGAGACGTTTATTTATGCCAACAGCATCCGCAACCATCGATATTCCGGCCTCGGCCGATCAGGTCTGGCAATTGATCGGCGGCTTCAACACGCTGCCCGATTGGCTGCCGTTTATTCCCAACAGTGAACTGAGCGACGGTGGCCGTGTGCGCACCCTGCAAACCGCTGACGGCGCGGTGGTGATCGAGCGACTGCAAGCGTTCGACAACGCAGCGAAGACTTACAGCTATTCGATCGAACAGGCACCGTTCCCGGCGACTGATTACCTGGCGACGATCAAGGTCGAAGCCCAGGGGCAGGGCGCACGGGTCACGTGGTCGGGGCGTTTCAACGCCAAAGGCGTGAGCGATGAGGAAGTGGTGGCGTTGTTTAACGGCATCTATCAGGGTGGCCTTGAGGCACTTCGCGCCAATTACCCAGCTTAATCATCCACCACAATAACCTGTGGGAGCGAGCCTGCTCGCGAAGAGGGACTGTCAGGCAACATTTTTGTTGAATGACACACCGCTTTCGCGAGCAGGCTCGCTCCCACATTGATGGCTTTCCAGTGGGGAATCAGGAATTTTCGATCAGGCTCTGCCGGCAATCCAACACCAGTTTTGCCCCACCGAGATCACTGCTGCCGACTTCAAGACTGAAGCCATGCAAGCTGACAATCGCCGCCACAATCGACAGCCCCAAGCCAAAGCCACCTTGCGGCTGCCCACCCTCGGCGCGATAGAAACGCTGGAACACCGCCTCACGCTCAGCCTCTGGAATTCCCGGCCCTGAGTCGTGGACTTCAATCCGCGTCTGCCCACCGGCGTTCACCCCGCGCAGCATCACCGTGCCGCCCGGGGGGGTGAACTTGATCGAGTTGCTCAACAGATTCGCCAGCGCCTCGAACAGCAGCGCTCGATCACCGTTGAGCGGCGGCAGGGTCTCCGGCATGTTCAGCTCGAAACGCAGCTCGCCTTCTTCGGCCAGTGGCAGATAAAACTCATGCAGTTCTTCCAGCAATTGCACCGGGTCGAGCTGGACAAAACCTGAACGGCGCTGGCGATCTTCCAGTTCGGAAATCCGCAACAACCCGCGAAACCGCGCCATCAGCGTGTCCGCTTCGGCCAGCACCAGATCCAGTTGCGCTGCTTCCTGCGAGCCTTCGCCGGCCTGTTGCTGCATGCGATACAACTGCGCGCGCAGGCGCGTCAGTGGCGTGCGCAGATCATGGGCAATGTTGTCGCAGACGCCTTTGACTTCATTCATCAAGCGCTCGATGCGCTCCAGCATGGCGTTGACGATGGCCGCGAGCATGTCCAGTTCATCGCGGCGATTGGACAGGGGCAGGCGATGCGTCAGGTCGCCGGCAACAATCGCCTGGGCGCTGTCCTGAATCGCCCGGATGCGCCGCAACGGCCGACGGCGCAGCAAATGCCAACCGGCAATCCCCGGCAGAATCGTCAGCGACACGCCCCAGAACAACGCATGCAAAATGATCCGCGTGACAGCGAACAGCGAGCCGTTGTCGCGCAGCAATACCAGCCAGCGACCGTCGCGGGTTTGCGTGGCCACCGCGTCGCAGCTGTCATTGGGCAGGGTCGGGTCATCGGAATCGGCGCATTCTGCGAGCATGTGGATCTTGCCGTCCAGCGGCAAGCCTTCGGGGATCTGCTGCAGCGCGCCGCCGAGGTATACGCCTTGCGCATCGAACAGGCCGTAGGCGTCGATGCCGCGAATGTCGAAGGTCATGCTGGCGGCGAGGGCGTCTTCCAGTTGTTCGCCGCGAAAGTGCGAAAACAGGTGCTGACGTTGCATCAACGAGTGTTTGGCGAGGTTGTCGAGGTAGCCGGAGACCTCGTAATACATGACCCCCATGAGGATCGCGCTCCAGGCCACGAACAGCGAACTGTACAGCGCCAGCAAACGGCTGCTGGAGGAGCGCCAGCCGTCAGACGGGTTCGGCAATGACATAGCCCGAGCCCCGTACCGTGCGGATCAGCGGCACATGGCCGGCAGCGTCGATCTTCTTGCGCAGACGGCCGATGTGCACGTCGATCAGGTTGGTGCCAGGGTCGAAGTGATAGCCCCAGACCTCTTCGAAAATCATCATCCGCGAGAGGATCTGGCCACTGTTGCGCATGAGGAATTCGAGCAGCTTGTACTCGGTCGGCAGCAGCGTCAGCACTTGTTCGGCGCGGCGCGCTTCGTGGCTGATCAAATCCAATTCGAGGTCGGCCACCTGCAGCGTTGTCGCCTGAGTGGCGCCGCTGTTCTGCCGGCGCAGCAACACTTCAACGCGCGCGGCCATTTCATCGGTGGCGAACGGTTTGGTCAGGTAATCATCACCGCCAGCGCGCAAGCCGCGCACGCGCTCATCGACATCGGAGAGGGCGCTGATCATCAGTATCGGCGTGGCCACGCCCATGGTGCGCAAGGTGGTGACGATGGCCAGGCCATCAAGTTCGGGCAACATGCGGTCGAGGGTAATCAGGTCGTAATTGCCGCTCACGGCGCGGTCGAGGCCTTCGCGGCCATTGTCGACCCAGTCGACCTCCAGTCCGTGGCTGCTCAGTTCGGCGACGATTTCCCGGGCGGTCACGGCGTCGTCTTCGATGGTCAAGATACGAGTCATAGGCAGGCCTGCTGATCGGTTCAAACGGAATGGCAGCATTTTGCCAAGAAATTCCGCTGACGCTTTAAATTAACTTTCATGTTCACCTGTCACAAACGCAGATTTGCAGCGCTATTGATACTTGGGGCCAATGCATAAAACCCGCTGTTATCCGGCCGTTGTTGCAATTTGCAAGGTCTGAGGAAGTTCATTCTTTCTAACTGTATGAAATATAAGGGTTTATTTAATTTGTTCGACTGGCACGGTCGCTGCAATTCCTCTGCTGACGAGTTGTAACACCATTTTTCATGCCTGGAGCAGAACAACAATGAATAGATCCTCTGATGGGTTTTATCCCGCCGTTGAAGAGTCGAGCAGCGTTTCGGGCGCGTCCTGGGGCGCGATCTTCGCCGGTGCTGCGGCTGCCGCGGCACTGTCGATGATTCTGGTCCTGCTCGGATTCGGTTTGGGTTTCTCTGCCGTTTCGCCGTGGGCCGGAGAGGGCGTCAGCGCCAAGGGCCTGGGCATTTCGACGATTGTCTGGCTGGCACTGACGCAAATCATCGCTTCCGGTATGGGTGGCTACATCGCCGGTCGCTTGCGGGTGAAGTGGGCGAACATGCACGGTGACGAAGTGTATTTCCGCGACACCGCGCACGGCTTCCTCGCCTGGTGCGTGGCTACATTGGTTACCGCAGTGCTGGTGGTCGGTTCGGTCAGCAGTGTCATCAGTGGTGGTGTGCAGGCCGGTGCCAGTGTGGCCGGCGGCGCAGCCAGTGCCATGACCCAAGCGGCCGGTACAGCTGCGGCGAACACCGACAGCAATCAGTACGGTTACTACATCGACAGCCTGTTCCGCGATGACCGTCCGGCCTCCGTCAGCGATGATGCAGCCCATGGTGCCGTGGCCCGCATCTTCGCGCAAAGCCTGGCCAACGGTCAGTTGAGTGCCGAAGACCGTACCTACCTCGCGCAACTGGTCGCCCAACGCACCAACCTGACTCAGGCCGATGCCGAGCGTCGCGTCGATGAAATCTACGCCCGCACCCAGAAAGCCCTGGCCGACGCCAAAGTCAAAGCGCAACAAGCCGCCGACACCGCTGCGAAAGTCGCTGCCTGGACCTCGCTGTGGATGTTCGTCTCGCTGTTGGCCGGTGCCTTCTTCGCCAGCCTCGCGGCCACTTTCGGCGGTCGTCGTCGGGATGCCGTCGAGTACGTAGAAGTCGAGACTTACACCACGACCACTCCAGTCCGTTAAACAAGGAGCATGACCATGCGCTCACTACTGCTGTTTTTCCTCGGCGTACCGATCCCGATCATCATCCTGATCGCCCTGTTCGTACACTGATTGCTCGATTGAGGCGCATGCCTCGGCCGTTTCCACCTTCGGGTGGAAGCGGCTTTTTGCTTTCTGGCAGGCAACAAGGCGAAAATCCGCGGCGGCAACGGGTCGGCCGCTGCGCGCACGTTTAAGGATGAATACGTTGGATAAGCAAGCAATCAAACGAAAGGTCGCCGAAATGCTCGATGACGGCCATTCCAAAACCGAAACGTTCAAGGCGCTTTCGGGGGGCGAGGTCAAGGATCGAGTGCTGGCGGGCTGGATCGGGGCGCGTCCGGATCCCGTGCTTAGAAAACGACACGCCGTTAAAGTCAACATACTGGTCGCGCTGATGGGCATCTGGGGACTGCTCGGGACGATAGCCGGGCTTCTTCAAATCAATGATGGCGGCATCGCAATGGCGTTGGCGATGGTGTTGATTATTGGCGTGATTCCGCTCTTGTTTGCGTGGGGCTTTTACAAGGGCATCGCGGTGGTTTACACAATCTATGTCACCTTCACGATCAGCCAGATTCCTCGTGAATTTGTAGGCTTCAGTGAGGAGCCCGTATCGACTCTGGTCGGCGTGGCTTTCATTTTGGCCATGGTGTTCTACGCCGGCTGGGTCAAATCGCTGCTGTTCCCGGACCTTGCTTTGGTCGGCACAAGGAAGATCAAAGGGCAGTTCGTCTTCTCCAACTGATCGTTGGACAATCCAACCGCTTCACTGGCCTGGATCAATATTTCGTCGGGCGATATCGCCTAACGTAAATGTTCCAGGCCTTTGCTGAGGTATGAACTACAGTGCTTCTCGCGCACCTTGTTGCGCTGACGAAGTAGCTGCGTCGACGCACCAATCACAGCCACAATAAATGCGTCGACACGGAGTAGTGCAGCAAGGAGCTGACACCACCTCAACCGAACCCTCACGGATGAACATTGCAATGCACTGCCTAGAAAGAACCTTCGATATCCAGCCGTTGGCGCAGGCGGACATGACCGTCCACATCAACGGTCAAGCGGTCACCGCGGCCATCGGCGAAACCGTCCTCAGCGTTATCCAGTCCCTCGGCGTGCGCCAGGTCGCACGCAACGATCACAACCAGATCACCGGCGCCTATTGCGGCATGGGCGTGTGCCAGTGCTGCCTGGTGAAAATCAATGGCCGGCACAAACGCCGTGCCTGCCAGACCGTGGTGCGTGATGGCATGCAGATCGAAACCCAGGTCAATCGCATCACCCCGCAAGAGGAGGTTGTATGAGCCAGCAACCGGTAATCGTCGGCGGCGGCCCGGCGGGGATGGCGGCGGCCATTGAACTGGCGCGCCACGGTGTGCGCTGCACTTTGCTCGAAGAAGCTTCGCGCCTTGGCGGCGTGGTCTATCGCGGGCCACTGCGTGACGGCGTGCAGCTGGATTATCTCGGCCCGCGTTACTCCGAAGCATTGGGCAAACTGCACGGTGATTTTCAGGAGCAGGCCGGGCTGATCGATGTGCGCCTCAACCATCGCGTGGTCGGCGCCGAAGGCACTCGTGCGCTGGTGGTGCTGGATGGCGACGAACAATTGCACGAGATTGAGTATCCGCAGTTGCTCCTGGCTGCCGGTTGCCATGAACGCAGCGTGCCGTTTCCCGGCTGGACATTGCCGGGGGTGATCATGCTCGGCGGTCTGCAACTGCAAATCAAAAGTGGTGTGGTCAAGCCGCAGGGGCCGGTGATCATCGCCGGCACCGGGCCGTTGCTGCCGCTGGTGGCGACGCAGTTGCATGCCTCGGGCGTCAGCGTCGCGGGCGTGTATGAGGCCTGCGCGTTCGGCAAGATTGCCCGCGAAAGTCTGGCGTTGCTGAACAAGCCGCAGCTGTTTCTTGACGGTTTGAGCATGCTTGCCTACCTGAAATTGCACGGCATCCCGATGAATTACGGCTGGGGCGTAGTCGAAGCCCACGGCGAGGGCGAGCTGAAAAGCGTCAGCGTCGCGCCGTACTCGGCCACTTGGGAACCGGACATGAGCCGCGTCGAGCGCTTCGAAGCCAAGACCCTGGCGGTCGGTTACGGCTTTATTCCGCGCACCCAACTGAGCCAGCAAATGGGCCTGGATCACGGCTTCAGCGACGACGGTTATCTGCGCGCCAACGCGAATGTCTGGCAGCAAAGCAACGAACCCCACGTGCACCTGGCCGGCGATATGGGCGGGATTCGCGGCGGTGAAGCGGCGATGCTCGCCGGCAAGATCGCCGCCACCTCGATTCTGCTGCAACGTGGCGTGCTCGAAGAAGAATTGGCGCGTGTGCGTCGCGACCGCTACTTGAGCAAACTCAAAGCCATCGTGCGTTTCCGCGCGGCGGTGGATCGCTACACCGAACGTGGCGTCGGCCAGACCGCATTGCCCGCCGCCGACACGGTGATTTGCCGTTGCGAACACGCGACCCGCGCCGACATCGACCTGGCGCTGGAGCAGGGCGTGCAGGACATCGCCAGCCTGAAAATGCGCACCCGCGTGAGCATGGGCGATTGCCAGGGGCGCATGTGTGTCGGCTATTGCAGCGACCGTTTGCGTCAGGCCACCGGCCGCAAGGACGTCGGTTGGCTACGTCCGCGTTTCCCGATCGATCCGATTCCTTTTTCTGCGTTCCAGTCCGTCGGCACGGAGGCCTCTGCCCATGAGTAAGTTTTATGACGTGATCATTGCCGGCGGCGGCGTGATCGGGGCGTCCTGCGCCTATCAATTGTCCAAGCGCAAAAACCTCAAGATCGCGCTGATCGATGCCAAACGTCCGGGCAACGCCACCCGTGCTTCGGCCGGTGGTTTGTGGGCGATCGGTGAGTCGGTGGGCCTCGGTTGCGGGGTGATTTTCTTCCGCATGATGTCAGCCAACCGTAAACGCGAAACCCAGGGCGCGGCGGTGGCCGTGGACGCGAGCACACCGCACATTCTGCCGGAGTCGTTCTTCGAATTTGCCTTGCAGTCCAACGCGCTGTACCCGGCGCTGCACCGTGAGCTGAAAGACAACCACGGGATGGATTTCAAGTTCGAAAAGACCGGATTGAAATTCGTCATTTATGACGACGAAGACCGGCTCTACGCCGAGCACATCGTCGGCTGCATCCCACACCTGGCCGATCAGGTGCGCTGGCTCGATCAGGCTGCGCTGCGCGAGTCAGAGCCGAGCGTCAGCCATGAAGCACGCGGGGCGCTGGAGTTTCTCTGCGACCATCAGGTCAGCCCGTTCCGCCTCGCCGATGCCTACATGGAAGGCGCGCGGCAGAATGGCGTCGACATCTTCGTCAACACCAATGTCACTGGCGTGTTGCATCACGGCAGCCGTGTGACCGGTGTGCAGACGGTCGAGGAGGGCGTGTTCCACTGCAAGACGCTGATCAACGCCGGCGGTGCCTGGGCGGCGGATCTGAGCGAATGGGCGACGGGTATTCGTATCCCGGTGAAGCCGGTGAAGGGCCAGATTCTGCTGACCGAGCGCATGCCGAAGATCCTCAACGGCTGCCTGACCACCAGCGACTGCTACGTGGCGCAGAAGGACAACGGTGAGATCCTGATCGGCAGCACCACCGAAGACAAAGGCTTCGACGTCACCACCACCTACCCGGAAATCGCCGGGCTGGTGCAGGGCGCAGTGCGGTGTCTGCCGGAGCTCAAGGATGTCAATTTGAAGCGCACGTGGGCGGGCTTGCGTCCGGGCTCACCGGATGAGTTGCCGATACTCGGGCCGATGCGTGGGGTGGAGGGGTATCTGAATGCCTGCGGGCACTTCCGCACCGGGATTCTGACCTCGGCGATTACTGGTGTGTTGCTGGACAAACTGGTCAACGATGAACCGCTGCCGCTGGATATCACGCCGTTCCTCGCGGATCGGTTTGCAGTGGCGCCGGTCAAGCAAGCGTCCGAACTCGAGCTGGCCTGACACGACCCCCAGTAGGCCGTCGCCTGCAAGGGTATTTTTGAGCTGACAAAATCAATGTAGGAGCTGCCGAAGGCTGCGATCTTTTGATCTTGTTTTTTAAGAGCAAAATCAAAAGATCGTCCGATCGCGGCCCGAGCCTTCGGCAGCTCCTACAGTGGATTCCTATACATCAGGTGTTGCGTGATTCCTCTTCCAGTTGGTCGGATTCGAACAACCGCGCCAGTTCCGCCCGGGCTTCCTGGGCGGTTTGCAGGACTTTCGCCGCGTCGTCGTAGACCGCGTGTTGCGCCTCCAGCACCTGTTCGTCGTGGTGCTTGAAGCGCTTGATCCGCGCATCGGCCTGGGCCTGGGTCAAACCGAGGCCGACCAAGGTGCGCCGGCTCATTTCCAGGCTGGAGTAATAGGTCTCACGAATCGCCTCAGCGCCAACATCGACCAAGCGGTGCACATGCTGACGGTTACGCGCCCGGGCGATGATCTTCATGTGCGGATACAGCTTGCGCACCACTTCGGCGGTCTTGATGTTGGTCTCCGGATCGTCCGTGGCAATCACGAAATATTCCGCCTCACCGGCCTTTGCCGCATGGAGGATTTCCGCGCGCATCGGGTCGCCGTAGAACACCGGCACACCGCCGAAACTGCGCGACAGCTCAATGGTTTCCACCGAGGTGTCCAGCGCGACAAATTTGATGTTCTGCGCCCGCAGGATCCGCGCCACGATCTGGCCCATCCGGCCCATGCCGGCGATCACCACACGCGGGGTGTCAGTGTCGATCTGACGGAATTTTTCCGGCACTTCCACCGGCTGCACTTTCGGGCTGACCAGCCGCGCGCAGATCAACAGCAGTAACGGCGTGACCGCCATCGACAGGGTAATGGTCAGCACCAGCAAGTCGTACAGACGCGGCTCGAACAGGCCCTGATCGCGACCGATCTTGAACACCACGAAGGCGAACTCACCACCGGCCGCCAATACGATACCGAGGCGAATCGCACTGACCTTGTTCAAGCCACCGGCCAGACGCCCGACGACAAACAGCAGCGGCAATTTCAAACCGATCAGCAACAGCGTCAGCCCCAACACAGTAATCGGCGCACTCAGCAGCAAGCTGAGGTTGGCGCCCATGCCGACGCTGATAAAAAACAGCCCGAGCAGCAGGCCTTTGAACGGCTCGATCTGCGCTTCCAGTTCATGGCGATATTCCGAATCCGCCAACAGCAGGCCAGCGAGAAACGCCCCCAGCGCCATCGACACACCGACCAGATCCATCAGCCACGCGGTGCCGATCACCACCAACAACGCCGTGGCCGTCGACACTTCCGGCAGACCGGTTTTCGCCACCACGCGAAACACCGGACGCAGCAGATAACGTCCACCGACCACCACCACGGCGATGCCGCCGAGCACTTGCAAGGCGTGATTCAGACTCTCGGCGTTGCTGGTGGCGTGCGCGCCACCGGCGAGCATCGGCACCAGGGCGATCAACGGGATCGCGGCGATGTCCTGAAACAACAGAATCGCAAACGCGAGACGACCATGAGGGCTGGTCAGTTCTTTGCGTTCAGCCAGGCTTTGCAGACCGAATGCCGTCGAGGACAGCGCCAGACCAAGGCCAAGCACAATCGCACTGTTCAGCGGTTGGCCAAACACCGATAAGGCCAGCACGCCAATCACTGAAGCCGTCAGCAGTACCTGCGCCAGACCGACGCCGAACACCGATTTGCGCATCACCCACAAACGTCGTGGCGACAACTCAAGACCGATTATGAACAGCAGCAACACCACACCGAGTTCGGAAATGTGCGCGACGCTTTGCGGGTTGCCGATCAGGCCCAAAACCGACGGGCCGATGATCACCCCGGCGAACAGGTAACCGAGCACGGCACCCAGTTGCAGACGTTTGGCCAAAGGCACGGTGAGCACGGCCGCGAACAGAAAGACGACGGCGGCTTGCAACAGATTGCCTTCATGGGGCATGGGGGGGTACTCCTGACAACGGTACGGCGGGGGTGACAAGGATAAGGGCTACAGCGACTTTTCATCCACCGAAGATCCCCTGTAGGAGCTGTCCAGTGCAACGAGGCTGCGATCTTTTGATCTTGCTTTTGCCTTCGAAGAATCAAGATCAAAAGATCGCAGCCTGCGGCAGCTCCTACAGGGGATCTTCATGTGGTCTGTAATAAGTTGCATCAATTGGTTACATTTATAACCTCTGCAAATCAATCCTCCGAGTCCCGCCATGGCCATCAACTTCGACCTCAACGACCTGCAAGCTTTTCGCGCCGTGGTCGAGCAGGGCAGTTTTCGCAAGGCCGCCGACACCGTGCGCCTGTCGCAACCGGCGTTGAGCCGGCGCATCGAAAAGCTCGAAGACGCTCTCGGCGTCAAACTCTTCGAACGCACCACGCGCAAGGTCAGCCTGACCCAGGCCGGGCGCGGTTTCATGCCCAGTGTCGAGCGTTTGCTCGATGATCTCGATGTCGCATTGCTCGGCATCAGCGAAGTCGCATCGACGCGTTTGGGCCACGTCACCGTTGCCTGCGTGCCTTCGGCGGCGTACTACTTCATGCCTCGCGTGGTCGCGCGCTATCACCAGCAGTTTCCGCGGATCAAAGTCAAAGTGCTCGACTCCAGCGCGCACGATGTCTTGAGTGCGGTGGTCAATGGCGAGGCGGATTTCGGCTTGAGTTTTCTCGGCACGCAGGATGCCAAAGTCGAGTTCGAACCGCTTGTGCAGGAGTGCTACGTCGTCGCTTGTCGCCGCGATCACCCGCTGGCGGGGCGCAGCAGCGTGAGCTGGGACGAGTTCTATCGGCAGGATTACATCTCGCTGGACAAGACCTCCGGCAATCGCTTTCTGCTCGATCAGGCGTTGAGCAGCGTGGCGCCGCAGCGCCCGAGCATCTGCGAAACCCGGCATGTGACGACGATGATCGGTCTGGTGGAGGCGGGGTTGGGCGTGGCGGCGGTGCCGCTGATGGCGATGCCGGGGCCGGATCATCCGATCCTGACGCGGGTGCCGCTGACCGATCCGCAAGTGATGCGCAGTGTCGGCATCATCAAGCGCCGGGGTCGGACGTTGACCCCGGCGGCATTGGAACTGGAGCGGCTGGTGGTGGAAATGAAAGTCCAGCCGCCTACGATCAGCGCTTGACCGAGTCCAGCCCTGTGGCCTGCACATCAGCTTGCGCGGCAGGTGCGGCGAGGTAAGCGAGCAGCGCTTTGGCTTCTTCAGGATGCTGCGCACCGACCGGAATCCCGGCGGCAAAACGCGTTACCGACTGCACCGACTCCGGAATCTTCGCCACAAAACTCACGCCCGGCACCGGCAGCAATTCGCTGACCTGCTGGAAGCCCAATTGATAGTCGCCGGTGGCAACCACTGAGGCGACCGGGATTTTCGGAATCATTTTGGACTTCGGTTTCAACTGCTCTTCGATGCCCAGTTTCTTGAACAATTGCTGCTCGATGTACACGCCGCTGGCGCTGTCGGAGTAGGCCACGGACTGCGCGTCGAGCAGGGTTTTTTTCAGGCCGTCGACGCTGCTGATGTCCGGTTTCGGCGCGCCTTCGCGCACCACCAGGCCGATCCGCGAATCGGCCAGCTCAACGCGCGAGGCCGGGTCGACTTTGCCTTGCTTGATCAGGTCATCGAGGGCGTAGCCGACCATGATCACCACGTCGGCGTGTTCACCGCGGGCGAGGCGATTGGGGATCGCCTCGGGGGCTTTGCCCATCGATGGGCCAAGGCTGGTGGTCAGGGTGTTGCCGCTGGCGGCAGCGAATTTCGGCCCGAGAATCTTGTAGGCGGCAGTGAAACCCCCGGAGGTCATCACGCTCAATTCTTCGGCCTGGGCCGCGAGGTTGAACGCAAGACCGGCGAGCAGGGCGGAGACAGTAAACAGTTTTTTCATGGCGAGTTTTCCTCAGGCCGCGACAGGTTGCAGACGACCACCGGCACGGCGGTACAGATAAAGAGTGGCGCACAAAGCGCAGAGCGCGCCGATGCTCATCCAGTAACCCGGTGCGGCTTTGTCGCCGGTGTACTGAATCAGGAAGGTCGACATCGCCGGGGTGAAACCACCGAAAATCGCCGTGGCCAGGCTGTAGGCGAGAGAGAAACCGGCAACGCGCACTTCCACCGGCATGATCTCGGTCAGCGCCGGAATCATCGCGCCGTTGTACAGGCCGTAGATAAACGACAGCCACAACAGCGACAGCAGCATGTGGCTGAAGCTTGGCGCCTGCACCAGGTACGACAGCGCCGGGTAGGTGGTGGCCAGGGCCAGCAGCGACATGGCGATCAGCACCGGGCGACGGCCGATACGGTCAGACAACAGGCCGCCAATCGGCAGCCAGAAGAAGTTCGACACACCGACCAGCAGGGTCACCAGCAGTGCATCGGAGGTGCTCAGGTGCAGCACGGTTTTGCCGAAGGTCGGCGCGTACACGGTGATCAGGTAAAACGCGGTGGTGGTCAGCGCGACCATCAACATGCCGCCGAGTACCACGCCCCAGTTCTGACCGAGGGTGCGGAACACTTCGCCCATGCTCGGGCGGTGTTTGCGTGCGGCGAACTCTTCGGTTTCCGCCAGGTTGCGGCGCAGGAAAAAGATGAATGGCACGATCATGCAGCCGACGAAAAACGGAATCCGCCAGCCCCAATCGGCCACCACATCCGGCGCCATCCACTGGTTCAGCCCGTAGCCCAGCGCGGCAGCGACAATGATCGCGACTTGCTGACTGGCCGACTGCCAAGCAGTGAAGAAACCTTTGCGACCCGGCGTGGCGATCTCGGCGAGATACACCGACACACCGCCCAGTTCCGCGCCGGCCGAGAAGCCTTGCAGCAAGCGCCCGATCAACACCAGTGCGGGTGCAAGCAGGCCGATGCTTTCGTAACCGGGCACCAACACAATCAAGATCGTGCCGCTGGCCATGATCGACAGCGTGACGATCAAACCTTTGCGCCGCCCGACATCATCGATGTACGCACCGAGCACGATGGCGCCCAACGGACGCATCAAGAAGCCTGCGCCGAACACCGCAAAGGTCATCATCAGGGAGGCGAACTCACTGCTCGCCGGGAAGAACACTGCCGCGATCTGCGTGGCATAGAAGCCGAACAGGAAGAAATCGAACTGTTCGAGGAAGTTGCCCGAGGTCACCCGGAAAATGGCGCCGGCCCGCGAGCCGCTGTAAGGGATTGAGGCTGTCATAGAAAAGTACTCCACCGCTTTTATGACGTGCGCGACGGGAGGGCGGCGCACGGTTTTTATTGAGGTGGATGGTGGCGCAGATGTAACAATCTGTTAATTGCATTGTTGGCATGGATTGATGTGCAAAGTGGATCAATCCGTCTATGCCGATACCGCAGACCATTGTGGGGGCGAGCCTGCTCGCGAAAGCGGTGGCCCAAGCAATGAAGATGTCGAATGTGCCGACGCCATCGCTGGCAAGCCAGCTCCCACATTTTCTACGGTGTGCCTACTGATTTTGCCGACACCACAAAACCTTGTGGGAGCTGGCTTGCCAGCGATAGCGGTTTGTCAGGCAATGAGATGTTGAATGTGCAGGCCCCATCGCTGGCAAGCCAGCTCCCACAGTTTCATCGGTGTGCCCACTGTTCCTGCAACACCACAAAACCTTGTGGGAGCTGGCTTGCCAGCGATGGCGGTTTGTCAGGCAATGAGATGTTGAATGTGCAGGCCCCATCGCTGGCAAGCCAGCTCCCACAGTTTCATCGGTGTGCCTACTGTTCCTGCAACACCAACAAACCCTGTGGGAGCTGGCTTGCCAGCGATAGCGGCCTCACAGACAACTACAATCCCCAGCCAGCACAGGCAAAAAAACAAGGAATGTTTCCCGAACCCGGCAGTCCGAGTTCAGGTAGCACACATCTCAGGAGGTTCACCGATGAACAGCAAAACCCTAATCGCCAGCCTGGCCCTCGTCGCCGGCATTGCCGGGATCAGCCCACTTGTTCAAGCGGCGCAAACCTCAAATGAACAAGCCGTCCAATCCCCAACCAGCGACCGCGAATTGAAGGTCAACGACCGTGCGCCTGAAATGTATCAGCGCAAGGACAAGGCCCTGCAAAACTGGAAAGCCAAAGGTCTGAAAGCACCGATCGACCAGGCGCAGTGGGTGCAGATCAACGACAAGTACGTGATGGTGATGATCACCAACGGTACGATTGTCGAGATGAAACCGGTCGAGCGTTAAGAGCGGATCTCAAAGCCCTGCGCCTGCACCCGCGCGGGGCTTTCTCCACCCAATCGATACTGATTATTACCACTGCGCTTGGCCTCATACATCGCCAGATCGGCGATGTGCAGCAAGCGATCCATCGCCGTCGCATGATCCGGAAACACCGCCACCCCAAGGCTGGTGCCGATGTGGCGCTGGTCGTTGCCGATGCTGATCGGTGGCGACAGTTCGATGAAGATTTTCTGGCAGATGCTGCGAGCTTCGTCCTGCAAACTCAGGCCTGGGGCCAGGTCTTGCAGGATCACCACGAACTCATCGCCGCCAATGCGCGCGACGGTATCGGTGGCGCGCAGGATGCGTTTCAGCCTAGTGGCCGTGGTGATCAGCACCCGGTCGCCGGCGGCATGGCCGTAGCGGTCGTTGATGGTTTTGAAACCGTTGAGGTCGACGAATACCAGCGCCACGCGAGTGTTGGTTTGCCGGGCGTGATCCAGTGCTTCGGACAGGCGCTGTTCCAGCACCAGGCGATTGGGCAGGCCGGTCAGCGGATCGAAGTGGGCGAGGTGTTGCAGGTAGCTGGCCGAGGCTTTTTCTTCGGTGATGTCGCGCACCACACCCATCATTTTGACCACCGCGTCGTGGTCGTTGCGCACCACGTTGCCGGTTTCCCGTAGCCAGCGAATTGTGCCGTCGGGCCACACCACGCGGTATTCCTCATCGTGGTTTTCGCCAGTCTCCAGGCAACGCAGTTCGCCCTCGCGCACCTTGGTGCGGTCGTCGGGATGGACACAAGAACAGAACAACGCATAGGACGGCGTGATCTCGCCGATCTTGAAGCCGAACATGCCGTAAATCGCATCCGACCAGTACAGCCGATCCGTGTCGACTTCCCAGTCCCAGGTGCCAATGCGCGCAAAGTACTGGCTGCGCTTGAAGCGCTCGACGTCGCCGTCCTGATGAATGCGCTGACCGTCGGTGGCCCGCGTCAGCAGATCCCGGTACTGCGCAAGCTGCCTGCGCAAATCGCGTTCGCGCCACAGCAGCAGGGCTATGATGGCGAGCAAGATCGCGCCCACGGCAAGGCTGATCCAGAACAGAGTCATTCGGGCTTTGCCAGCATGGAGGATTGATCCGAGAAGTAGTGGCGGTTGGCTATGTTAATGCTTCAATGCTCGGTTCGGATACCACGTTGATCTGCGCGGACAGGTTGCCAATCCCCGGCATTTCTGGGAAAACGGCGGCCGGCTGAACAATAGAGTGAATGTTATGAATGATGAACTGCAGGTAATCGATCTTCAGGTCGGCGAAGGCAAAGCCGCCGTCAAAGGCGCGCTGATCACCACCCAATACACCGGATGGCTGGAAGACGGCAGCGAGTTCGATTCTTCCTACAGCCGTGGCAAACCTTTTCAGTGTGTGATTGGCACCGGGCGGGTGATCAAGGGTTGGGATCAAGGTTTGATGGGGATGCAAGTGGGTGGCAAGCGTAAATTGCTGGTGCCGGCGCATTTGGGGTATGGCGAGCGGACGATGGGCAAGATCCCGCCGAATTCGAATCTGGTGTTTGAGATTGAGTTGTTGGAAGTGCTGACGCGGGAGGATTGAGGTAGGGGACGTCGATTTGGATGAAGTCCGTTACTTCATCCGAATGCCGTCAGGGTGAATCAGGTGAATACGTCTATATCGTCAAGCGTGTCTTCGATGATCCCTTGCAGTGAAGGATGCGTTTGCCTGGCTGATTCGAGTGCCGCAAAAACTGTTTCAGTATCCACTTCGCCATGTCGGCGAGCGATGTGCCCGAGTGCAGTAGCCGCAGCGGCCACAATTGCTTCGGTTTTGCTGGTGAGGTATTTCAGGCAGATGTCCTGCGCCCAGTTTCGATCGGTTTCATTCAGGCCAATGGATACGAGTGCGGCGATTACGTTTGCATCCGTGTCACTGGCAAGGAGTCTTATGGCCTCGTCATGGCTTATGGATGGGTCTTGATAGATGAGGCTCACTTTGTATCTCCCAGGACTCTGCCTTTGTTGTCTACTTTTTTAGCCTTGATCAGCGCATTTTTCATATCTTGGTGAAGTTTATCCCATGGCCTTACGTGGCCGTGGTAGACATCTCCACCCGTGCGATCGAAGACGACTAGCTCATTTGTTTCTGGATCAATTCCGATTCTACGTGGTGATGTAGGTTTGACCTGAACCGAGTTTTCTAGCGCTTCCTGACCATTGGTTGGTCCTTTACTTTTTATGGATGTATCTGTTTTGCCGTGGTAACTGGCTGCATCGAACTCAAGCGCCAAAACAATGTAAAGGGGTTTAATTCCCGAGTTTGGAGGAAAAACAAGGATGAAATCTCGGTACTCAGGCGGGTAAGCCGGATTAACGATGATCTTGTCTGCTTGCTCAGTCGGCGGGTAAATCCAGATCTGGGGTATTTGCGGTGCGCCTTCCAGCGGTGGAATTTTCGATGTACCGCTGGTGTCTACGGCGGGAGTCCAAATCAGTGTTGCCCCATTGCCGAAATCTGCGACTTGCTGGGTGCCTCGCTTCACGAACCGTACGACAGGAATCATCTCCCAATCGCTGCGCGTCTGGGTGTTGTACCCATATCCTTTCAAGGTGCCGTCTGCCTGTTGTTCTAAACGCAATCGGACACGAGTGCGACCTTTCTCAAGCGATTTAAGTTGTTCTACTGTGTATAGCGAACTGTCGCCCAAGCTCGAAGGCCAAAGTAGAGCAACCATGCCGAGCAATGCACCAGCGACAACACCTCCCGTCACTGCACTTGCACCACTCACTGCACTTGCGCCTGGGCTTGCAGTGGTAGTCGTAGTTAATAAAAGCGTTCCTGCCGCAGCTGGAAAATTACGGCCTCCTACTTTTTTCAGCGGGATGTTGCCAGCAGTGTCTCGTTCGCGGCCGCCCAACAAAGACAACTCTCCAAAATCAGCCAACTTCTCGACCGGAATAAATCCGGTACTACTGACATGGTTGATTACACCATCCGGAAGTTGGCAGCTTTTAGCGAACACGCAACCTTTTGCATCGGGCATAGGCTGTTGTGGCTGTTTGATTTGGCTATTTTCGTAGGCTTGCTGTCTGGCAAGCATGTCGTCATAGGCGGTTTGTCTAGCTTCCCGCTCTGCCAACTCGCTGTCGGTCATGTAGCGGCTAGTGATGTGGTGTCCGTCACCGGCCGGTGGATTTTGAACCCGAGGTCTGTCTGTCGCGCCATGAGCGTCCTTGTTCTATCGTCAGAAAACGATGCGGACGCTAAATGAATGGGTATTTGATAGATGTAGGAACGGTCTGAAATTGCGACCGTTGTTACAAGTGTAAAAAATGAGGATTGATGTTTAAAAGGTACGCCAACTCGCTCGGGCCTTCCTATGGTCTGGTTTTCAGATATTTGTTAGCAGAAAGAAAGCCATCGCGAGCAGGCTCACTCCTACAGTTGATCGCGGATGCTCATGGGATTTGAGTGCACCGCAGATCCAGTGTGGGAGCGAGCCTGCTCGCGAAGAGCGATCACGCGGTCAATCAGGCTGCGTGCGCCATCTCGGCCAGTGTGTCGGCCACGGTTTTTTGCAGTGAGGGGAACCGGCGGGTCACGCGGCGCAGTGCGGGTAGCACGGCGTCGATTTCCAATTCATCGAGTTGGGGAAGGACGGTGACGGCGGAGGCGACGATGGTTTCACGTTCGCTTTCGAAGAGCACCAGGCAGGCGTTCTGTGCCCAGCGTCCGTCCCGTTCGTTGAAGCCCATGGCCACCAGTGCCGCGACGACTTGTGCATCTGTTTTGTCGGACATGGTTATTGCCTCAGGGCGGGTTCGATTTTGTCGAGGGCGCGGTTGACCGCGAGTTCGCCTAGCATGACCACTTGCTGGATGCCGAGCACGGTGTTGCGGTAGGGCGAGTCGAGCAGCGCGGCGAAGTCGCTGAGCATGACGCTGGCCGAGGCCATGGATTCGCAGGCGTGGGCCATGAGGTCTTCGGCGCCTGTGTTGGGGTCGACGAGGAACATGGTGCTGGGTCTGCGTGGTGGCGCTGGGGGTGTGGGTTTCAGGTAATGATCGAGGGCGCGCTCGGCGGCTTCGTGGAGTTTTCTGGAGCCCGGTGTGGAATAGGGGGACGTTGGATTTGGATCGATTTCCGCTTCTTTTTCAGGTGGATTCGGCGTTACTTTGAACATAGTGTAGGTTTCCAAATTGATGCCGACACCACCTCGCGACTAAACGAAAAGGTGGCAGCTGTACGCAGGTTAGTCGACCGGTAAACCCACCAAAACCGGCGCACCCGAAGGCGCCCTGCGCACAGCTACCATTGAGTGAGGTATCGAAATACCTACTGTCTGGAACGTTGTGCAGTTCAAGTAGATTACCGAGCGACTAAACCCGATCACTGAACATTCAGTGACGCGAACCAAGTTACCGGCAGCCCCCAAGCCGCACAAGCCGGCGGATTCTGGCGTAGTTGTAGGCAAAGGCGCAAGGCGCTGTAGCCTCGTGTCTGATGTCTAAATGATGCTGCGTTTGACTGGACGCCTTCGCGAGCAGGCTCGCTCCCACCTTTGAAATGCGTACCCCTGTGGGAGCGAGCCTGCTCGCGAAGGCGCCTTCAAAATCACCTTAGGATTCAACCCTCACACCCCGCCCAAACCGTTCCCGATACACCGACGGCGGCACGCCTACCACACCGCGAAACGCCACACGAAAACTCTCCACCGACCGATACCCGCAACGCTCGGCAATCTGCTCGGTGTTATGCGGCGTACTCTCCAGCAACTCCCGCGCCCGCGCCAACCGTTCATGCTGCAACCACGCCTTGGGCGACTGCCCACTGGCCTCGGTAAAACGCCGCAGAAACGTGCGCTCACTCATCGCCGCTTCGCTGGCCAGATCACGCACTTCCAGCGGTTCATGCAAACGCTCACGCGCCCACTGCATCACCCGTGACAGATCATTGCGCGGCGTCGGGCTGACCGGTGTCGGAATGAACTGCGCCTGACCGCCAGTACGCTGCGGCGACATCACCAGGCGCCGCGCCACCGAGTTGGCGACTTGCGTACCGAAGTCCCGCGCCACCAGATGCAGGCAAGCATCGATCCCGGCCGCGCTGCCGGCTGAGGTGATCAACTGACCGGAATCGACATAAAGCACATCCGGATCGACCGCAATCGCCGGGAAGCGCTGCGCCAGTTCCGCCGTGTATCGCCAATGAGTGGTGGCGCCGTGGCCGTCGAGCAGGCCGGTGGCCGCCAGCACAAATACACCGGAGCAGATCGACAGCAGCCGCGCACCCCGGGCATGGGCCTGGCACAGCGCGTCGATCAATGCTGGAGGCACCGCCGCGTTGCGATCGCGCCAGCCAGGAATAATGATGGTGCGCGCTTCGGCCAACAATTCCAGACCGCCATCGGCCAGCACCTGAATCCCGCCCAGGGCGCGCATCGGGCCTTGATCGACCGCCGCAATGGCGTGGGTGTACCACGGGAAATCGAACTCCGGCCGGGTCAGGCCAAAGACCTCCACGGCGATGCCGAACTCGAATGTGCAGAGGCCGTCGTAGGCCAGAATCGCGACCATACCTGGTGATGTCGGCATTTGGCGGAAAATTCCCGGTGAGTGTCTTGTACGCCACTGTAGCCGCAAGCGGCCGCTCGATAAAGTCTGCTCATACCCGTTCAGACAAAGGAGCAACACCCATGACCAGCCTCGTTCGCGACATCCCTGCCGCTCCGTCGGCGATCGCCCTGATGCACTTCAGCAATCGTCTGACCTTCGAAACCGATTGTTCCGACGTCTTCAGCAGCCAAGAGGCCGGCGAGATCGATTTTGTCCTGGTCGACGTGCGCGGTCCTCTGGCCTTTGAGCGCGGGCATGTGCCGGGGGCGATCAATATTCCGAACCGTTTGCTGACGGCGGCGGAGCTGGCCAGCTACCCGAAAACCTCGCTGTTCGTGGTCTATTGCGCCGGCCCGCACTGCAACGGCGCGAACAAGGCGGCGGTGAAACTGGCGGCGCTGGGTTACCCGGTCAAGGAGATGATCGGCGGCGTTACCGGATGGCTGGATGAAGGTTTTCAACTGAGCGTTGAGCAAGCCGCCAAAACCGCCATCGGCTGCGAATGCTGATCCTCATGTAGGAGCTGCCCCAGGCTGCGATCTTTTGATCTTGATATTTAAAAAGTCAGATCAAAAGATCGCAGCCTGCGGCAGCTCCTACAGGGAAATCAGCGTTTTTCTGCTCTGGAAATGCTCTTGTCCTACAGCTTTTGCACCACGACGGCGCACCCGTTGACCCCGGTCAATCGATGCGCCGATCTTTCGTAAGTATTTGTCGCTTAAAAACAATTTACCCTGTGCG
The DNA here is from genome assembly GCF_031931925.1 of Pseudomonas sp. rhizo66. Classification (NCBI taxonomy): domain Bacteria; kingdom Pseudomonadati; phylum Pseudomonadota; class Gammaproteobacteria; order Pseudomonadales; family Pseudomonadaceae; genus Pseudomonas; species Pseudomonas sp. rhizo66. Next base: position 135,463 of record NZ_JAUJWZ010000017.1, on the reverse strand, counting down.
CGCCGCCATAGACTGCCGGCCACTTCGGTTTTTATAGCCATTTGGCCATGACCGAACGCTGAATCGAAAGCTGCCAATAAAAGCCTCCGCACGGGAGTAATAAATGAAAAAGCTAGTGATGTTCGGTGCCCTGGCACTGTCGATGTTGTCCTTGACCGCTGTGGCCGAAGACGCCAAGCCGATCCGCATCGGTATCGAAGCCGGGTACCCGCCATTCTCGATGAAAACCCCTGAAGGCAAACTCACCGGTTTCGACGTCGATATCGGCGATGCGCTGTGCGCGCAGATGAAAGTCAAATGCACCTGGGTCGAGCAAGAGTTCGACGGCCTGATCCCGGCACTGAAAGTGAAGAAAATCGACGCGATTCTGTCGTCGATGACCATCACCGACGACCGCAAAAAGAACGTCGATTTCACTATCAAGTACTACCACACCCCGGCGCGCTTCGTGATGAAGGAAGGCTCCGGTGTCAAAGACCCGCTGACCGAGCTTAAAGGCAAGAAAGTCGGTGTGCTGCGTGCCAGTACCCATGACCGTTACGCCACCGAAGTACTGGTGCCGGCCGGTATCGACCTGGTGCGTTACGGCTCGCAACAGGAAGCCAACCTCGACATGGTTTCCGGGCGTATCGACGCGATGCTGGCCGACTCGGTCAACCTCAGCGACGGTTTCCTGAAAACCGACGCCGGTAAAGGCTTCGAATTTGTTGGCCCAACCTATGAAGACGCCAAGTACTTCGGCGGCGGCGCCGGCATTGCGGTGCGCAAGGGCGATACCGCGCTGGCTGAGCAGTTCAACAAAGCCATCACCGAAATCCGCGCCAATGGCGAGTACAAGAAAGTCCAGGACAAGTACTTCGACTTTGATGTGTACGGCCATTAATACGCCGTAGAAAAAAGTGGCCCCGTTTGCGCGGTGGCCACTTTTTTTGCGCCCATGATTTATCCTGTTTCACACATTTCCCATGTAGGAGCTGCCGAAGGCTGCGATCTTTTGACTTTGCTTGTGAAAAACAAGATCAAAAGATCGCAGCCTTCGGCAGCTCCTACAGAAACATCGGAGTTTTCCCATGCAACGCATCGACCATGTTCTGCCCTGGAGCCATTTGGGCAGCGAGCGCTCGCTCAGCGTGTTCCGCTACGGCGCGGGCACCCGCAAGGTGTACATCCAGGCCAGCCTGCACGCCGATGAACTGCCGGGCATGCGCACCGCGTGGGAACTCAAGCAGCGCCTCAATGCGCTGGAACAGCAAGGCCGGTTGCAGGGCGTGATCGAGCTGGTGCCAGTGGCCAACCCGATCGGCCTCGATCAACACGTGCAAGGTGCGCACATGGGCCGCTTCGAACTGGGCAGCGGCAAGAACTTCAACCGCGCTTTTGTCGAACTCAGCGCGCCGGTTGGAGCGTTGATCGGTGAGCGTCTAGGCACGGATGCCGAGGCCAACGTCGCGCTGATCCGCCAGGCCATGGGCCAGGTTTTCGATGAATTGCCGGCACCGGCCTCGCAACTGGAAGCGTTGCATCGTCTACTGTTGCGCCATGCCTGCGATGCCGACATCACTCTCGATCTGCATTGTGATTTCGACGCGGCGATTCATCTGTACGCGCTGCCGCAGCACTGGCCACAGTGGCAATCATTGGCGGCACGTCTGAAGGCCGGCGTGGCGCTGCTGTGTGAAGATTCCGGCGGCAGTTCGTTTGATGAGTCCTGCTCGACGCCGTGGCTGCGTCTGGCGCGGGCGTTCCCGCACGCCGCGATTCCGGCGGCGAACCTGGCGACCACGCTGGAACTGGGCAGCATGGGCGACACCCGCGTCGATCAGGCGCAGGCCAATTGTGAGGCGATTCTGGGCTTCCTCGCCGAGCAGGGTTTCATCAGCGGCGAATGGCCGGCGGCGCCGAGCGAGTGCTGCGAAGGCCTGCCGTTCGAGGGCACCGAATACCTGTTCGCGCCGCACCATGGCGTGGTGAGTTTCCTGCGCAATGCCGGCGAGTGGGTGGAGCAGGGCGATGCGTTGTTCGAAGTGGTCGATCCATTGCAGGATCGCGTGACCACTGTGCGCGCCGGCACCAGTGGCGTGCTGTTTGCGCTTGATCGCGGGCGTTATACCGAGCCCGGGATCTGGCAGGCGAAAGTGGCGGGGCGGGTGGCGTTTCGGACAGGAAAATTGACCAACGACTGACAGATCTTCGTCGGATTCGCGGGCCCTTTCGCGAGCAGGCTCGCTCCCACCCTGGACATGCATTCCCCTGTGGGAGCGAGCCTGCTCGCGAAGGGGCTATCAGCAAACCCAATTTATAGACCTTCATTGGGGCTACTGGCCTCATCGCTGGCAAGCCAGCTCCCACAGTGATTGAAGGTGTTCACAAATATTGCGTTCACACAAATCCTGTGGGAGCTGGCTTGCCAGCGATGGCGGCATCAGCAGCACCACCGAATTTGGATCCTCGCCGCAGGATGTTAGGCTCCCCCCGAACCCGACACTCTGTGAAAGGAAGGCTCTATGTTGAAGGTGTTTGCTCTGTTGACCCTGCTGGCGTCCAGCGCCGTGCAGGCGCAAACGACGCTGCAATCCGATCTGCCGCTCAAGTACATCGAGCAGGTTCACGCCGATGCCGAGGCGCGTCCGCTGGTGATTTTTCTGCATGGCTATGGCAGTAACGAAGCCGATCTGATCGGCATGAAATTCCAGCTCCCGGCGCAATACAACTACCTGTCGGTGCAGGCGCCGTTGTCGTTGGGCGAAGGACGTTTCCAGTGGTTCCGCAAGAAAGGCGAAGGCGCCTACAACGGCGAGAGCGATGATCTGAAGGTCAGTGCCCAGAAGCTGCGCGACTTTATCGCGCAAGCGGCGCAGAAATATCACACCACCCCGGACAAGGTTTACCTGATCGGCTTCAGCCAGGGCGCGATGATGACCTACGAGGTCGGGCTACGGCCGCCAGTGGCGGTCGGTGGGATCGCCGCGTTGAGCGGGCGTTTATTGCCAGTGTTGAAGGCTGAACTCAAAAGCGAACAGCAGCCGTTGCCGCTGAACATCTTTATCGGCCACGGCACCGCCGATGATCCGGTGCCGTACAAGAACGGCACCGAGGCCAACGCTCAGTTACAGAAACTCGGTTATAAACCGCAGTTCCATGCCTACCCCGGCGTCGGCCACAGTATCAGTGCGGCCGAGCTGCGTGACTTGAGCGGCTGGTTGCAGCAGCTCAATCCTTGAGGATGGTTTTCACCAGTGCATCGTGACCTTTCTTGTCGCTGGCGCGGGAGATCACCTGCACCAGCGCCATCTTCGTGCCGGAGCCGGCCATCAGCGTGGTGTTGAGGGTCTGGCCACCGCCCTGGGTCGCGGTGCTGTCGACCTGGCGCAAGCCCAGGCCGGTGCCTTTCTGGGTCAGGCTTTTTTCACTGAGTTTGTTGAAGTCCGGCAGGGCCTTGCGTTGGTCTTCGATGAAGCTTGAGACGGTGCCGTCGAGGAACTGGCCGTCGTTGTCCTTGACGTGCTGACCTTCGGGAATCTTGTTTTCAGCGGTAATGACCACGGTCTTCGTCGCTTCATTGGTGTACATCGTGCCCTTGGTCCCGCTCGGGCTGGGCGGCAGCGGGTCGGCGATGAAACCTTTAGGCAACACGAATGTGAACTTGCCATCAAGCATCGAGACTTTCTCGGCGCTGACTTTTTCCTTGGCCGCTTGGGCGTGGAGGGCGCCGAAACCGGCGAGGGCCGCCACCAGCAGGACGACGGCTTTTTTGCTCAACAGTGACATGTGAATCTCCGGTGGATGGTCGCGCGAGGCGGGCGATCATCCCACGGAGCGTACCGGGCGTTCCAGCGCGAATCATCTGAGCGGTTGCTGCGCCTGCGCTTTCGCCAGCGGACGGGCCAACAATCGTTTGGTCACACCGAGCATCGCCACCGACACCGCCACACCCACGGCGAATCCACTCAGCCCCATGCTCGGCAAAGTCAGCGCCGAGACCAGACAAAACGCCGAAAACGAATACATGCCAGTCGCTGTCGCCCGTAACAATGCGGCGGTAAATGCCGGGCCGCGGGTTTGTTGCGAGAACACCGCCATCACACTGCCGAGCACCGGGAACACCGCGAGTAAACCGCTCCAGCGCTCGCCGACGGTGCTGGCGAGCATCGTCACCACCAGGGTCAGCGCGGCGCCAGCGATCATCCGCCAGATCAGCTTGTCCGACTTCGGCGCCGGGCCGCTGAGCACCGGTTGCACCGTGGGAAACAGATACGGCGATGCCAACAACGCAACTGCCGCCGCCGCCACTGAAAAAGGCAGCGATGCCGGGATCAGCGACAACACCCAAGCAATCACGGCCCACACCGACAGCGACGCCGCCAACGCCAACGGCCAGTTCGCCCGCTGCGCCACCTGCGCGTAGGTGATGCAGAACGCAATCATCGCGAACATCGCCGACAACGCGGCCACCGCTGACTGTGCGGCAAACGCCGGACCTTGCTCGATGGCGAGGAAAAACAGGATCGGCCCGACCACCACCGGCAATCCCGACAGCCACCCGGCCACGCTCGGCCCCCAGCGTTTGCCCGCCAGGGAAATCAGCAGCAGAAAACCGGGAATCAGCAGCAGTTTGAGGATCAGCACGCAGGTGTCTCCGTCCGTTGAGGGTAGGCCACGTTAGCATTGTCGATCGGCGATTGCTGCCTATGTGCGCAGTTTTTGTATACAAAGTATCGTGAGCGATACCCGGCTATGATGTGTGTATCAGGGTTTACCGGAGTCGATGCTGCGATGAAAAGAACACCGAAACTGGTGCGAGGATGCTGCGGTATTGGCTTGTGGGCGCTGTTGCTGACGCCGACCTGGGCCAACTGGCAGGATGCAGTGCCCGGCGCGCAGATCATCGGCACCGGTGATTTCAGCGTGTTCGGGTTCGATGTCTACAACGCGCGGCTGTGGAGCGCCGCGCGGCCCTTGGTCGACGGTCAGCCGTTTGCGCTGGAGCTGATCTACCGCCGCAACATTTCCCGCGACGACCTGGTCAAGGCCAGTGTCGACGAAATCAAACGCCTGGCCGGTGCCCGCGTCAGCCCGGCGCAATTGGCCGGGTGGCAGGTACAGATGCAGCAGTCATTCGTCGACGTGCAGGCCGGCACGCGGATTACCGGCGTGTACCTGCCGGGGCAGGGCGCGCGGTTTTTTGTTGGTCAGCAATTGCAGCACGAGATCAATGACCCGCTGTTTGCCCGGGCGTTTTTTGATATCTGGCTCGATCCGCGCACGCGCAATCCCGCTTTGCGCGAACAGTTGTTGGGGGGGAGTCGATAAGAGCAAAAGATCGCAGCCTTCGGCAGCTCCTACAGGAGAGTGCATTCCAATGTAGGAGCTGCCGAAGGCTCGGGCCGCGATCGGACGATCTTTTGCGCTTCAAGGCTGTGGCGGAAACCTCTAAGCTGCGTCTTTCCGACTTGTTTCTGGATGTGTGCGTGAAATTCAGTTTGCCAAAAATCGCCACCGCGCCGTTTTGCCCGCCGGAAGTGGCCGGCAGTGTTGCGGTGGATCCCAACGCCTCGTTCTTCAAACGCGTGCTGCGTTTCGCCGGCCCCGGTTTGCTGGTATCGATCGGCTACATGGACCCGGGCAACTGGGCCACGGCCATCGAGGCCGGTTCACGCTTTGGTTACAGCCTGTTGTTTGTGGTGTTGCTGGCGAGTCTGGCGGGCATGGTCGTGCAGTGCCTGTGCTCGCGGCTGGGCATTGCCACCGGGCGCGATCTGGCGCAATTGTCCCGCGAGCGCTACAGCACGCCCACTGCACGCCTGCAATGGGTGCTGGCGGAAATCTCGATCATCGCCACTGATCTGGCCGAAGTGCTCGGCTGCGCGTTGGCGTTTCACTTGTTGCTTGGTTGTTCGCTGACCTTCGGCATTGCCTTGACGGCGTTCGACACCTTGCTCGTGCTGGCCTTGCAGAATCGTGGTTTCCGCCGTCTGGAAGCGATCATGCTGGTGCTGGTCGCGACGATCGGCGTGTGTTTTTTCGTTGAGTTGCTGCTGATCAAACCCTACTGGCCGGACGTCGCCCAAGGGTTCAAACCGTCGCTGGCGGCGATTGGCGAAGCGGCGCCGTTGTACCTGGCGATCGGTATTCTCGGCGCGACGGTGATGCCGCATAACCTCTATCTGCACACCTCGATCGTGCAGACGCGGATGATCGGCAAGGATCTGGCGAGCAAGCGGGACGCGGTGAAACTGGCGCGCATCGACACCATCGGTTCGCTGGCCCTGGCGTTGCTGGTCAACGCGGCCATCCTGATTCTCGCCGCTGCGGCGTTTCACCAGTCCGGGCACACCGATGTGGTGGACATTCAGGACGCCTATCACTTGCTCGATCCGCTGGTGGGCGGCGCGCTGGCCAGCGTGTTGTTCGGCGTCGCGCTGCTCGCGTCGGGGCAGAGTTCGACCTTCACCGGCACCATCGCCGGCCAGGTGATCATGGAGGGCTATCTGAACCTGCGGATTCCGTGCTGGCAGCGGCGCTTGATTACTCGCGGACTGGCGTTGATTCCGGCGTTTATCGGCGTGTGGCTGATGGGCGATAACGCGATCGGCAAATTGCTGGTGTTGAGTCAGGTGGTGTTGAGTCTGCAATTGCCGTTTGCCTTGTATCCGTTGATTCGCATGACCAACGACAAGCAACTGATGGGACCGTTTGTGAACCGCTGGCCAACCCGAGTGTTGGCGTGGGGGTTGTTTGTGGTGATCAGCGGCGCTAACAGTTGGCTGATTTTGCAGTGGGCGGCGTGAGCCAGAATTTGCAGTGACTGGGCTGGCCTCTTCGCGAGCAGGCGCGCTCCCACAGTTTTCAAGGTGATTTCAACAGTGTGTACACCCCGTAACCCTGTGGGAGCGAGTCTGCTCGCGAATGCGGAGTTTCAGGCGCCGACATCGCTAAATATTGGAATGCGCCCATTGAGCGAAGGCCGGTAGTGCCAGCTCAGGCGATTCAGGTCGATGTCGAGCCTGATTATTTCCCTGACCGTCGCCCCGGCAATACTCATCGCCAGCGCTTGCCCCGGACACTGATGCCGGCCACTGCCAAAACTGAAACTGCGGCGGTTGGCGCGCTGTGACAGAAACTGCTCCGGCCGGTCGTTGAGCGCCGGATCACGATTGGCCGAGGCCAGCAGCACCAGAATCACATCGCCTGCTTCGACCCGTACACCGGCAATCTCACAGGACGCGGCGACAAAGCGCCGAGTGTTCTGCACCGGCGGGTCGAAACGCTGGACTTCGCTGAGCAGCGCTTCGACAGATTCGCCGCGCAACGCCGGCTGCCGACGTAGCGCCAACAGCGTATTGCCGATCAGGCCGGCGCAAGCTTCGAACGCCTGCGAACAGAGGCCGATCAGGTTGGCGATCATGGTGTCTTCATCGCCGGCAAAGCGCTGTTGGATCGCGCTGAGGAAGTCGCTGGCGGGTTCGGCGAGCAATTCGATGAAGTAACCGCGCATCTGCTCGGCTGCTGCATCTGCCGCTGCCAATTGCAGGTCATTGCTCAACGGCGACAGGCAGGCAACGAAGTCCGCCGTCAGCTCACTGATGACCCGCGCCTGCGCCGGGGTGAAGCCCAGCAGCGCCGCGACCACGCACACCGGGCCACGAAACATCGCCAGGTGTACGCCGTGCGCATCGGCTGTGATCAGCCGCGCGGCGACCAGTCTGTCGACGGCCTCAAGGTCGAGCGCGGCCAACTCAGGCTCAATCGCAGAACGCGGGCAGCGCTGGCGTTCACCGTCATTCATCCGCATCAGTTGGCCAAAGACCTTGCCGGCCATGCCATTTGCAATCGCTTTGGGCACTGGCTCCTGCGCCGGACGCACCCGGCAATCGGCGTGGGCCAACACCGCACACACCGCTCGGGCGCTGCTGGCGACCCACAATTTCAGCTCGGGATGAAACGTCAGTCCACCTTCTGCGCGCAATTGGGCGTAGTAGGGATAAGGGTCGGCATGCGTTGCAGCGCTGATCGGGTTCATGGTTTGCATCCTTGTCGGCGGGGAAAGTGTTGCTACTATCTCCACTGCGCAGCGACGACGATTCGTCCGGGAGCGAACTATGCACGCAGAACATCAGGACATCGGCGTTTCCCAAGTGGCCGCCGCCATCGCCGAGCCGGCGCGAACGAAAATCCTCTGTTCGCTGATGGACGGCCACGCCCGCACCAGCACTGAGTTGGCGACGATCGCCGAAGTCAGCGCCTCGACCGCCAGTGTGCACCTGGCGAAACTCAAGGACCTGGCCCTGGTACGCCTGCATGTGCAGGGCCGCCATCGCTATTACAGCCTCGCCGATCAGCGGGTGGCACAAGCGCTGGAAGCGCTGATGGTGATCGGCCAGAACGCCGCGCCGACGTTCAAGGCGCACACCCCGGATCGCCTGCAATTCGCCCGCACTTGCTACGATCACATGGCCGGAACGCTGGCGGTGTTGCTGCACGACCGTTTGCTCGAGGCCGGTTGGCTGGTGGCAACCGACGAGCAGGCGTATCGCTTGAGTGAAAGCGGCGAGGCGTTGTTTCTCGGACTTGGAATTGAAGTGCAGGACTTGACCACCCTGCGCCGCAAGTTTGCCTGCCCGTGCCTGGACTGGAGCATGCGCCGGCCGCATCTCGGTGGTTCGCTGGGCGCGGCGCTGTTGCAAACGGCGCTGAAGCGCAAGTGGGTGACGCAGGATCTGGACAGTCGGGCGTTGGCGTTGACGGCGGCGGGGCGCAAGGAGATCGGTGTGCGGTTCGGCGTTGAGTGGCCGGTCGACGGGCAGATCAAAAGATCGCAGCCAGCCGTAAAGCGTGCCCACCCGATAAATTCCGACCGTACCGAATCCCTGTAGGAGCTGCCGAAGGCTGCGATCTTTTGATTTTCAGCTTCTGACCGACGAGGGGCGCATCTGCCACCTTGTATCACCGCAGACGACCCTATACTGTATATGCAAACAGTATAGAGCCCGCGCCATGCAAATCATCGACAAGCTGAGCATCCTCGCCGACGCCGCCAAGTACGACGCCTCCTGCGCGAGCAGCGGCGCGCCCAAGCGCAGCTCCGAGGGCAAGAGCGGGTTGGGCTCGACCGATGGCATGGGCATCTGCCACAGCTACACGCCGGACGGGCGCTGCGTGTCGCTGTTGAAGATTCTGCTGACCAACTTCTGCCTTTACGATTGCCAGTATTGCGTCAACCGCCGCTCCAGCGATGTCCCGCGTGCGCGCTTTACGCCTGAGGAGGTCGTGGCGCTGACCATGGATTTCTACCGGCGCAACTGCGTCAGCGGGCTGTTTCTCAGTTCCGGCATCATTCGCTCGGCGGACTACACCATGGAGCAATTGGTGCAGGTGGCGAAGCTGCTGCGCGAAGAGCATGAGTTTCGCGGTTACATCCATCTCAAGACCATTCCCGAAGCCGATCCGGCATTGATTGAAGAGGCGGGGCGCTACGCCGATCGCCTGAGCGTCAACATCGAACTGCCCACCGATGCCAGCCTGCAAGTGCTGGCGCCGGAGAAAGACATCACATCGATCAAACAGGCAATGAACACCATCTACACCGGCGTGCAGACCGTGTTGAACGAACCACGCTCGGCGAAGTTCGCCCCGGCCGGGCAGAGCACGCAATTGATTGTCGGCGCCGACGACACCGACGACAGCACCATCCTCCACAGTGCCCAGGCCTTGTACGGCAACTTCCGTTTGCGCCGGGTCTATTACTCGGCCTTCAGCCCGATCCCCGACAGCCCGAAAAGCGTACCGCTGGCCGCGCCGCCGCTGATGCGTGAGCACCGTTTGTATCAGGCTGATTTTCTTCTGCGCAGCTATGGCTACAGCGCTGATGAATTGCTCAAGGGGCCGGGCAATCTGGCGCTGGACATCGACCCGAAACTGGCTTGGGCGCTGCAGAATCGCGAGGTGTTTCCGCTGGATCTGAACCGTGCCGAAGCATCGTTGATCGCACGTATTCCCGGCATTGGTCTGCGCACCACCGAACGTCTGGTGGAGCTGCGCCGCCAGCGGCGCATCCGTTACGAAGACGTCGCGCGTATGCGCTGCGTGCTGGCGAAGGCCAAGCCATTCATCATCACCAGCGACTATCACCCGCAGCAGGCCGAGGTCACCAGCCATATGCTCTATCAGCAATTGCGCGACCGGCCGATGCCACAGCAGATGGGGCTGTGGGGATGATCAATCTTGATTGCGACGACCTGTTCGACACCTGGCGCCAGCAGGCGCGCTGGCTGCTGAGCCATGAAGTCGATCCGAGTCTGGTGAGCTGGGCCTCGCAAGGCGTGGGTGATCTGTTTGCCAATGATGATCCGGTGCCCGAAGGGCAGGGGCCGTTTCAGGCACGTATTCCGCGAGCGCTGCTCGACACCCTGGAACAGGCCTCGCGCTATCGCGGTGATCAACGCTGGAGTTTGTTGTATGAAGTGCTGTGGCGCGTCAGCCACGGCGACCGTACGGCAATGATGGCCGGGGACAAACTCGGCAGCGAGCTGCAGCGACGGATCAAGCAAGTGCATCGGGAGGCCCATCATCTGCATGCCTTTGTGCGCTTCATCGAACGTCCGTCATCCAGCGCGGGTCCGCAGTACGTGGCGTGGCACGAACCGGCCCACGATATCCTGCACAGTGCCAGCGAGCATTTCATCGGGCGGATGGGCCGTCATCGCTGGTTGATCGCCACCCCGCGTGACGGGGTCTATTACGATGGTGAGCAATTGATCCATCAGCGCCAATGCCCACTGGAATGGCAGCAACTGGCGCAGAACGTCGACGATCCCCATGGGGATCTGTGGCTGACCTATTACAGCCACATCTTCAACCCGGCACGGTTGAACCCGAAGGTCATGCAGGGGCATTTGCCGGCGCGGTTCTGGAAGAATCTGCCGGAGGGGGAGTTGATCCCCGGGTTGATTACGCAGGCGCGGATGGGTAAGCAGCAGAATGGGCAGGCGAGCGGGATTGCCAACCGTGCAGGCAAACGGATTGCCTTGAAGAGCTAAAAGCTTACCCTCACCCCAGCCCTCTCCCGGAGGGAGAGGGGGCCGACCGAGGTGTTCTCCCGCACTACATCGACCTGAAAGCTCGCGTCGAACTCAGGTTTTGAAAAGCACAAAAATCGGCCCCCTTTCCCCCTCGCTCCCCTTGGGGGAGAGGGCTGGGGTGAGGGGGAAAAGATCTCCAGCCTTACACAAAAAAAACCAACAACCACAATCAAAAAAGCCCCCCACCAATCACTCGGTGGAGGGCTTTTGTGCATCAGCAGCCGTCAGATCAAACCTTGACGATCCAGCCCGCTGGCGCTTCGATGTCGCCGGTCTGCACGCCAGTCAGCTCTTTGTAGAGCTTCTGGGTCACAGGACCCACTTCGGTCTCGCTGTGGAACACGTGCAGGTGGTCGTTGTAGCTGATGCCGCCGATCGGGGTGATCACCGCAGCAGTACCGCAGGCACCGGCTTCCTTGAAGTCCGAGAGCTTGTCGATCAGCACGTCACCTTCAACCACTTCCAGGCCCAGACGGGTCTTGGCCAGTTCGATCAGCGACAGGCGGGTGATGCCTGGCAGGACCGACGGCGAGTTCGGGGTGATGAACTTGTTGTCGTGGGTGATCCCGAAGAAGTTGGCCGAACCGACTTCCTCGATCTTCTTGTGGGTCAGCGGATCCAGGTAGATGGCGTCAGCGAAGTGCGCTTTCTTGGCCTGGGAGCCCGGCATCAGGCTGGCGGCGTAGTTGCCACCGACCTTGGCCGCACCGGTGCCTTGTGGAGCAGCGCGGTCGAAGCTGGAGATCTGGAAGTTGTGCGGGGTCAGGCCGCCCTTGAAATAGGCGCCGACCGGGATCGCGAACACCGAAAAGATGAACTCCGGCGCGGTGCGCACGCCGATGTTGTCACCCACGCCGATCACGAACGGACGCAGGTACAGCGCGCCGCCGGTGCCGTATGGCGGGATGAAGCGCTCGTTGGCGCGAACCACTTGCTTGCACGCTTCGATGAACTGCTCGGTGGACACGTGCGGCATCAGCAGGCGGGCGCAACTGCGTTGCATGCGCGCGGCGTTCTGATCCGGGCGGAACAGGTTGATCGAGCCGTCCTTGCAACGATAGGCCTTCAGGCCTTCGAAGCACTGCTGGCCATAGTGAAGGGCCGTCGAGCCTTCGCTGATGTGCAGCACGTTATCTTCGGTCAGGGTGCCTTTGTCCCACTCGCCATCGCGAAAGTACGACAGATAGCGTTTGTCGGTCTTGATGTAGTCAAAACCCAGCTTGTCCCAATTGATGCTTTCGTTACCCATGACACCCTCTATCACTGAACAACCGCCGAAACGGTTCAAGGCTTCTGACGTTTTTTGGATGGGCACAACAATACTTCATTCTTGAGCGGTTTCGCAGCCCGGACTATCGGATGACACACAGATAAATCGTGTTGCCCTCAAGAATTCGCGAGCAGGCTCGCTCCCACAGGTGGAACGCATTTCAAATGTGGGAGCGAGCCTGCTCGCGAAGGGGCCGGTGTTGCCATCACCAATTACAGGTGCAACGCATGCCCGAGGGCACGCAACGCCGCTTCTTGCACCGCTTCACCCAAGGTCGGGTGCGCATGGATGGTGCCGCTGATGTCTTCCAGGCGCGCGCCCATTTCCAGGCTTTGCGCGAATGCCGTCGACAACTCCGAAACACCCACGCCCACCGCTTGCCAGCCGACTATCACATGGTTATCCCGACGAGCGACCACGCGCACGAAGCCGCTTTTCGACTCCAGCGTCATCGCACGGCCATTGGCGGCGAACGGGAAACTCGAGACGATGCAGTCCAGCCCGGCAGCCTTGGCCTCGTCCGGCGTCTTGCCGACCACCACCAGTTCCGGGTCGGTGAAGCACACGGCGGCGATGGCGGTCGGGTTGAACTCGCGGGTTTTGCCGCTGATCAGCTCGGCGACCATTTCGCCCTGGGCCATGGCCCGGTGCGCGAGCATCGGTTCGCCGCTCAGGTCGCCGATGGCGTAGACGTTGCGCATGCTGGTCTGGCAGCGGTTGTCGATCTTGATGGCCGAGCCGTTCATGTCCAGATTCAGCGCTTCGAGGTTCCAGCCTTGCGTGTTCGGTTTGCGACCGACGGCGACCAGCACCTGATCGGTTTCCAGATTCAGGGTTTCGCCCTCGGGATCGCGCACCTGCAAAGTACCGTCGAAACCCAGCACGCTGTGCTTGAGGTACAGTTTCACACCCAGTTGCTTCAACGCGTCGTGCACCGGTTGCGTCAGCTCCGCATCGTAGGCCGGCAAGATGCGGTCCTGCGCCTCGACCACGCTGACCTCGGCGCCGAGCTTGCGGTAAGCGATGCCCAGTTCCAGACCAATGTAACCGCCGCCCACCACCACCAGACGTTTGGGCACGGATTTCGGTGCCAGCGCTTCGGTGGAGGAGATGATTGGCCCGCCAATCGGCAGGATCGGCAAGTTGACACTGGTCGAACCAGTGGCCAGAACCAAATGCTCGCACTGGATGCGCGTGTCGCCGACGTCGACGGTTTTGCCGTCGATGACTTTGGCCCAGCCATTGATGACCTGAACCTTGTTCTTTTTCAGCAGCGCCGCGACGCCAGTGGTCAGGCGATCAACGATGCCGTCTTTCCACTCGACGCTTTTGCTGATGTCCAGGCTCGGCGCGGAAACGCTGATGCCCAGCGCTGAATGCTGGCTGTGATGCTGCGTCTGGTGAAACTGCTCAGCTACATGAATCAGCGCTTTCGACGGGATGCAGCCGATGTTCAGGCAGGTGCCGCCCAGCGACTGGCCTTCGACCAGAATCGTCGGGATGCCCAGTTGCCCGGCGCGAATCGCGGTCACATAACCGCCAGGACCGCCGCCGATGATCAGCAGCGTAGTGTTCAGAGATTGCATGCGCGCCTTACTCCACAAACAAAGTGGCAGGTTGTTCGATCAAGCCACGAATGGCCTGGATGAAGAGCGCTGCGTCCATGCCGTCGACCACACGGTGATCGAAGGAGCTGGAGAGGTTCATCATCTTGCGGATTACCACCTGGCCTTTGACGACCATTGGCCGTTCGACGATTTTGTTCACGCCGACAATCGCCACTTCCGGCAGGTTCAGCACCGGCGTGCTGACGATGCCGCCCAAGGCACCGAGGCTGGTCAGGGTGATGGTCGAGCCAGACAGCTCATCACGGCTGGCCTTGCCATTGCGCGCGGCGTTGGCCAAACGCGAGATCTCGGCGGCGCTGTCCCACAGGCTGCGCGCCTCGGCATGACGCACCACCGGCACCATCAGGCCGACATCGCTTTGCGTGGCGACGCCGACATGCACGGCGCCGAGGCGGGTGATGACCTGAGCTTCATCGTCGTAACGGGCGTTCATCTGCGGGAAGTCGCGCAGGGCGACGACCAGGGCGCGGACGAGGAATGGCAGCAAAGTCAACTTGCCACGGCTGGCGCCGTGTTTTTCATTCAGATGCGTGCGCAGTTCTTCGATGGCTGTAACGTCGATTTCCTCAACGTAGCTGAAGTGCGCAGCACGCTGAGTAGCGTCCTGCATGCGCTGGGCGATCTTGCGGCGCATGCCGATAACCTGAATCTGTTCTTCGTCGTTACGCTGGGCGTACGCGGCGGCAACCGGTGCCGAAGCGTTCGACTGACCTTGCGCCAGATAGGCTTCAAGGTCTTCGTGCAGCACACGACCGGCCGGGCCGGAACCGCGCACCAGACGCAATTGAATGCCCAGATCCAGCGCATGTTTGCGCACGGCCGGTGAGGCCAGTGGGCGCTCATCGGCTTCGCGGGCAACCATCGGGCCCTGGCAAACCGCAGCCGGACGTGGTGCGGCAGCCGGAGCGGGTTTGCTTTCGACAGCAGCTTCAACTTTCGGCGCAACCGGTGCTTCTTTGACGGGCGCGGGTGCGGCGGACTCTTTCAAGTTACCGGCACCTTCAACCTCGATGCTGATCAACACACTGCCAACGGCCATGACTTCACCCGGCTGACCGCCGAGGGCAATCACCTTGCCGTGCACCGGCGAGGGAATATCGACCATCGCCTTGTCGGTCATCACGTCCGCCAGCACCTGGTCTTCAACCACCAGATCGCCGACCTTGACGTGCCACTGCGACAGTTCCACTTCTGCGATGCCTTCGCCGATGTCCGGCATCTTGATAACGTGCGTGCCCATTCAGACCTCCATGACCCGTTTCAACGCCGCACCCACTCGGGACGGCCCAGGGAAATACGCCCACTCTTGCGCGTGCGGGTAGGGGGTGTCCCAACCGGTGACGCGTTCAATCGGCGCTTCCAGGTGATGGAAGCAATGCTCTTGCACCAGCGACACCAGTTCGGCGCCGAAACCACAGGTGCGGGTGGCCTCGTGAACCACCACGCAACGGCCGGTTTTCTTCACCGATTTGACGATGGTTTCCAGGTCCAGCGGCCACAGGCTGCGCAGGTCGATGACTTCGGCATCGACGCCGGATTCTTCGGCCGCGACTTGCGAGACGTAGACGGTGGTGCCGTAGGTCAGCACGGTGACGTCCTTGCCCGGACGGGTGATTGCGGCGACGTCCAGCGGTACGGTGTAGTAACCGTCCGGCACCTGGGCTTGCGGGTGTTTCGACCACGGCGTTACCGGGCGGTCGTGGTGGCCGTCGAACGGGCCGTTGTACAGGCGTTTCGGCTCAAGGAAGATCACCGGGTCATCGTTTTCGATGGAGGCGATCAGCAAGCCTTTGGCGTCATACGGGTTGGACGGCATCACCGTGCGCAGACCACAGACCTGGGTGAACATCGCCTCGATGCTCTGGCTGTGGGTCTGGCCGCCGTAGATGCCGCCGCCGCATGGCATGCGCAGGGTCATTGGCGCGGTGAACTCGCCGGCCGAGCGATAGCGCAGGCGCGCCGCTTCGGAAATGATCTGGTCGGAAGCCGGGTAGACGTAGTCGGCGAACTGGATCTCGGCGACCGGACGCAAACCGTAGGCACCCATGCCGACGGCGACGCCGACGATGCCGCTTTCGGAGATCGGTGCGTCGAATACGCGGGAAGTGCCGTACTTGGTCTGCAGGCCTTCGGTGCAGCGGAACACGCCGCCGAAGTAGCCGACGTCCTGACCGAACACCACCACATTGTCATCACGCTCAAGCATCACATCCATGGCCGAGCGCAGGGCCTGGATCATGGTCATGGTGGTCGTGGTCATGGCGGTTTCCAACTGAATATTGTTGTTGTGATCGTTCATGTCAGATCCCCAACTGCTGACGCTGGCGCTTCAAGTGCTCCGGCATCTCTTTGTAGACGTCTTCGAACATGGTCGCGGCGCTTGGAATCTGGCCGCCGGCGAGGGTGCCGTACTGTTCGGCCTGTTTCTGTGCGGCAATCACTTCGGCCTCAAGTTCGGCGCTGACGGCGGTGTGCTCCTCTTCCGACCAGTGACCGACTTTGATCAGGTGCTGTTTGAGACGGGCGATCGGGTCGCCGAGCGGGAAATGGCTCCAGTCATCGGCCGGGCGGTATTTGGATGGATCGTCGGAGGTCGAGTGCGGGCCGGCGCGGTAGGTGACCCATTCGATCATGGTCGGGCCGAGGTTGCGGCGGGCGCGTTCGGCAGCCCAGGCAGATGCCGCATAGACCGCGTAGAAATCGTTGCCATCCACGCGCAGTGAAGCGATGCCGCAACCGACGCCGCGTCCGGCGAAGGTGGTGGCTTCACCACCGGCAATTGCCTGGAAGGTCGAAATCGCCCACTGGTTGTTCACCACGTTGAGGATCACCGGCGCGCGATAAACGTGGGCGAAGGTGAGGGCGGTGTGGAAGTCCGACTCGGCGGTAGCGCCGTCACCGATCCACGCCGAGGCGATTTTCGTGTCGCCCTTGATCGCCGAGGCCATGCCCCAGCCGACAGCCTGAATGAACTGAGTGGCGAGGTTGCCGGAAATGGTGAAGAAACCGGCGTCCTTGACCGAGTACATGATTGGCAACTGCCGGCCCTTGAGCGGATCGCGCTCGTTGGACAGCAGTTGGCAGATCAGGTCGACCAGCGGCACTTCGCGAGCCATCAGGATGCTTTGCTGGCGGTAGGTCGGGAAGCACATGTCGTCGATGTTCAAGGCCAGGGCCTGAGCACTGCCGATGGCTTCTTCGCCGAGGCTCTGCATGTAGAACGACATTTTTTTCTGGCGCTGGGCGACCACCATGCGGTTGTCGTAGATGCGCGTCTTGAGCATGGCGCGCATGCCCTTGCGCAGGATCTCGACCGGCACGTTTTCAGCCCATGGGCCGAGGGCGTTGCCCTGATCGTCGAGCACGCGAATCAGCCCACGCGCCAGGTCGGCGGTGTCGGCAGGTTCGACGTCGATGGAAGGTTTGCGCACCGTACCGGCATCGGTCAGATGCAGGTAGGAGAAGTCGGTTTTACAGCCGGGACGGCCCGAGGGTTCAGGGACGTGCAGGCGCAGCGGTTCATACGCTTGGGTCATGGCTTCTACGCTCGATCTTGTGAATTTCTTGTAGTGAGCTGGCAGTCATTCTTCGGTAGAAGAAATCTTGTCCTACAACAATCATAGGCCCGGCCAAGAAGAATATTTATCTCTGTTTCGTTGCGCTGAAGACGATTTGCAGATAGAAATTCTGCATAAACATAAAAAACAGGTGGTTTTGTCTCATGCGCAAACTGGACCGTACCGACATCGGCATTCTCAACAGCCTTCAGGAGAATGCGCGTATCACCAACGCCGACCTCGCGCGCTCGGTCAATCTGTCGCCGACACCGTGCTTCAACCGGGTCAAGGCGATGGAGGAATTGGGCCTGATTCGCGAGCAGGTGACGCTGCTGGATGCCGACCTGCTGGGGCTGCATGTGAACGTGTTCATCCATGTCAGTCTGGAAAAACAGGTCGAGGAGGCGTTGCAGCATTTCGAAGAGGCCATTTCCGATCGCCCGGAGGTGATGGAGTGCTACCTGATGGCCGGAGACCCGGATTACCTCATCCGGGTCCTGGTACCGACGATTCAGTCGCTGGAACGCTTCATGATGGACTTCCTCACCAAGGTTCCCGGTGTGGCGAACATCCGGTCGAGCTTTGCGCTCAAGCAGGTGCGCTACAAGACTGCGTTGCCCCTGCCAGCGAACGGCCTGACGCTAGGTAACTGAACGTCAGATGTAGTCATACCGGTAATCGAGTTCTGCGGTATAGAGGGTTTGTTGGACGGTAAAGCTTTGCTCCCAGGGCGCCAGTTCATTGGCAGGATGAAAGACCAGAACGGTTTCATTCATGTCTGCCGAGCCAGCCCCATTGGTGAAGCCTGAAGTTCCAGCATGCTGATGTTTCCAGCGCTCCCACAGCAAGTCGAGGTAGCAGTGGTGCAGGAAGAATATCGGATCGTTGGGTGAGGAAGCTTGTGCCATGCTGCCGCCAATCCAGGTATGTACCGGATTGTGCAAAAGGCTTTCCGAGACGTTTTCCCAGCCGCTTTCATCCATCCAGTAAGGCGTTATGTTGAGGGCCGAAATAACATCCAGCGGCGTGGGCAGTGCGCCGCTTGCCCCCAGATTTCGAAGAATGCCGGTGTTGCCAATGCCCTCGTCCCAGACCCTGACATCGAATTGTGAGTGCTCCCTGGAAAACGGGCCGCCAGTGACGCGTTGATCTTGCAGGTTGTCACCGTTTGGACCCATGAAGTCAGACGTGAAGGGGTTGTCGGCTCCGGTCAGTTGCCAGTTCCAGTAGGGCAGGGTGATGGTCGGATCATTGGTGGCGGACTGCAGGGCCAGTTCGAACTGGCGAAGCAGAATTCGATGCCACGGATAGAACAAAGGGCTGCGGTGCGGATTGGGTATCAGCGGATTGGCCCCACCCATCGAGTTTTTGTGGATCTGCACGAAGTCATCGTAGCGATTTTGCTGCCCGGGGCGCAGGACGCTGTCGACGTTGTTTTTCAGTATCAGGATCGCTTCGATGAACGCGGATTTCTGTTGCGGTGTCATGTCTCGGTGATTACGACGAATATCCATATTGCGAAAACTCCATTGAATGTTTGCCCAATGGAGTCTGATCGCTGAGGGGATTTTCACCAGTTCATCACTATCGCCAGCGTTCGTAGGAAAAATAATCTGGCGAGGGTTCGAGCGACTTTTTCCTATAGAGAATTGAGCGGAATCTTCAGGTACACCACGCCGTTTTCCTCGGCCGGCGGCAGATTCCCCGCCCGCACATTGACCTGAATCGCCGGCAGCAGCAGCGTCGGCATGCCCAGCCCGGCATCACGCTTCGTACGCATCTCGACAAACGCCGCCTCATCGATGCCGTCATGCACATGAATATTGCTTTTGCGCTGTTCGCCGACGGTGGTCTGGCACTGCGCGGCACGGCCGTCGGGCGGGTAGTCGTGGCAAACGTAGAGTTTCACGCTGGCCGGGAAGGCCAGCAGTTTGTGAATCGAGTTGAACAGCTGATGGGCGTTGCCACCGGGAAAGTCGCAACGCGCGGTGCCAACGTCGGGCATGAACAGCGTGTCGCCGACCAGAATCTGTTCGCCGTCGATCAAGTAGGCCATGTCCGCCGGGGTGTGCCCTGGAACATGCAGGGCAGTGGCTTTGAGGTTGCCGATGCGGAATGACTCGTTCGGCGCGAACAGGTGATCGAACTGCGAACCGTCGACGCAGAATTCCGGCTCCAGATTGAACAGCGCCTTGAACACGTTCTGCACTTTGCTGATCGATTCGCCGATGGCGATTTTCCCGCCCAGTTCGCGGCGCAAGTAAGGTGCGGCGGACAGGTGATCGGCGTGGGCATGGGTTTCCAGCAGCCACTGCACCTGCAGGTTGTGCGCGCGGACGAAGGCGATGATTTTGTCGGCCTGGGCGGTGCAGGTGCGTCCGGCGGCGCCGTCGTAATCGAGCACCGGGTCGACGATCGCACACTGCCCACCGTCGGTTTCATAGACCACATAGCTGTAGGTCGAGGAGGCGGGGTCGAGGAAAGCTTCAATCTGCGCGGGCATGGACACCAACCTGAACAAGGAAAATGGGTTGCAACACTTTATCTAAAAACATAATGTTCGCAGCTTAAGTGACCTTGAAGGCATCGTGCAAATGCAATCCAGTCTGACCGAATGTGAAGTCGCCCAACTGCGCGCCTCGGCCTCCAAGGCCTGTGCGTTGCTCAAGGCCATGGCCAATGAGGATCGTCTGTTGATCCTGTGTCAACTGACCCAGGGCGAACGCAACGTGGGCGAACTGGAAAAAATGACCGGCGTACGCCAGCCGACGCTGTCGCAGCAACTGGGCATCCTGCGGGATGAAGGGCTGGTCGCGACCCGTCGTGAGGGCAAGTACATTTTTTATGGTCTGGCCAGTCCGGAAGTCATTCAGGTGATGAAGACCCTGTCGGGCCTGTATTGCGGAGCCGTGCTGAAAAGTCTGGGCCATCAATAAATGCCAGCCAATACATCACTTACCCTGTGGGAGCTGGCTTGCCAGCGATGAGGGCGTGTCAGCCAACATTGATGGCGACTGAAACTCCGCCATCGCTGGCAAGCCAGCTCCCACAGGGTTTTGTGTAGAGGCTGAGAAATCCTTGCGTGCAGTAAAAGGAACAAGCAATGAACGATCAACACTGGGGCCCATCCATCAGTGCAGACATCGTAGTCATCGGCGGCGGTACGGCCGGTATCGGGTTTGTCGCCAGTCTGCTCAAGCGTGATCCACACTTGAAGATCACAGTCATCGACCCGAGCACCCAGCATTACTACCAACCGGCGTGGACACTGGTCGGCGGTGGCGCCTACGACGTCAAAGACACCGCAAGACCGATGAACAAGGTCATGCCCAAGCAAGCGAACTGGTTGCAAGCGGCAGTCACCGCGATCGACCCGGACCAGCGCCAGCTCACCCTCAACGACCAACGCACGGTCAGCTATCAGAACCTGATCGTCTGCCCCGGTCTGCGCCTGGCCTGGGAGAAGATCGAAGGCTTGCAAGAGAGCCTTGGCAACCACGGCGTCACCTCCAATTACAGCTATCAGCACGCGCAGTACACCTGGGATCAGGTGCAGAAACTGCGCGGCGGCAATGCGCTGTTCACGCAACCGGCGATGCCGATCAAATGCGCCGGAGCTCCGCAAAAAGCGCTGTACCTGTCCTGCGATCACTGGCGTAAAAGCGCTGCGCTGAACAACATCCATGTCGAATTCAATCTGGCTGGCGCCGCGCTGTTCGGCGTGGCGACGTTCGTGCCGCCGTTGATGAAGTACATCGAGAAATACAACGCACAACTGGCGTTCAACTCCAACCTGGTCAAGGTCGACGGTCCGGCGAAAACTGCATGGTTCGAGGTCAAGGACGCGGACGGCAATGCCAGCCTCGAGGCGAAAACCTTCGATCTGCTCCACGTCGTGCCACCGCAGGTTTCGCCGGACTTCATCGCGCAAAGTCCTCTGGCTGACGCGGCTGGCTGGTGTGAGGTCAACCCACACAGCCTGCAGCATCCGCGCTATCCCAAGGTGTTCGCACTGGGTGACATCTGCGGCACCAGCAACGCGAAAACCGCCGCAGCAGTGCGCAAGCAAATCGTGGTGGTTGCGGAAAACCTGTTGGCTCTGCGCAAGCAGCAACCGCTGCCGCTGAAGTACGACGGCTACGGTTCCTGCCCGCTGACGGTGGAGAAGGGCAAGGTGATCCTCGCCGAGTTCGGCTATGCCGGCAAGTTGCTGCCGACCTTCCCGATGGACCCGACCGTGGCGCGGCGTTCGGCGTGGTTTCTCAAGGCAACCTTGCTGCCGTGGTTCTACTGGAACGGCATGCTCAAGGGCCGCGAGTGGCTGACAACTCTGTCCAGAGTCGACTGAGAAAACCCTATGTTGCTGGCAAGTCTGTTTGGTGTGGTGATGGGGTTGGTCCTCGGCTTGACCGGGGCCGGCGGCGGTATTCTCGCGGTGCCGGCGTTGGTCCTCGGCCTCGGCTGGACGATGACCCAGGCAGCGCCAGTGGCGTTGTTTGCGGTGGGCAGTGCGGCGGCGGTCGGGGCTATCGACGGTTTGCGTCATGGCCTGGTGCGCTATCGCGCCGCGTTGTTGATTGCCGCGTTGGGCGCCGTGTTTTCGCCATTGGGGATTTACTTCGCGCACCAGTTGCCGGAGAAAATCCTGATGATTCTGTTCAGTCTGCTGATGGTCATGGTGGCCTGGCGCATGCTGCGCCGCGAGCGTCAGCAGGAAGGGCCGAGCGATCACGGTCACGCCAGTTGGGGTCAGAAGAATTGCATGCTCAACGAAGAAACCGGGCGCTTCGACTGGACCGCCAAATGCACCGCAACGCTGGCTGCACTGGGCGCGATTACCGGCGTGGTGTCCGGTTTGCTCGGCGTCGGTGGCGGCTTCTTGATCGTGCCGGCGTTCAAGCAACTGACCGATGTGCAGATGCGCGGGATTGTCGCGACGTCGTTGATGGTGATCAGTCTGATTTCGGTGATAGGGGTGATCGGCTCGTTTCACGCCGGTGTGCGGATTGATGCGCAGGGTGCAGCGTTTATCGTGGCCAGCATTGTCGGCATGATCATCGGGCGCAAACTCAGTGCGCGGGTGCCGGCGCGGGCATTGCAGGTGGGGTTTGCCAGCGTGTGTCTGGTGGTGGCGGCCTACATGCTGTTTCGCGCCTGAGCGTGGGGAAGATCAAAAGATCGCAGCCTCGTTTCACTCGACAGCTCCTACATGGGAATGCGATTCATGCAGGAGCTGCCGAAGGCTCGGGCCGCGATCGGACGATCTTTTAGGGTGTTACAACACCAGATGCGGCAACCACAGCGAAATCGCCGGAACGTATGTGACCAGCATCAGCACCAGAAACAGCACCGCGTAAAACGGCAGCAGCGCTTTCACGGTGCTCTCGATGCTGACCTTGCCCACCGCTGAACCGACGAACAGCACCGCGCCTACCGGCGGCGTTATCAGACCGATGCCCAAATTCACCAGCATGATCATGCCGAACTGCACCGGATCCACGCCGATGCCGAGAATCACCGGCATCAGGATCGGCGTGAGGATCAGGATCAGCGGCGCCATGTCCATCACCGTGCCGAGCAACAGCAGCATGACGTTGATGCACATCAGGATCACGTAGCGGTTGTCCGACAGGGTCAGGAACAGCGTAGTGATCTTCGCCGGGATCTGCATCAGGGTCATGATGTAGCCGAAGCTCGCGGCGAAACCGATCAGGATCATCACGATCGAAATCGTCCGCACGGTGCGGTGCATCAGTTTCGGCAGTTCGCTCCACTTGTAGTCGCGGTAGATGAACATGGTGACGAAGAACGACCACAGCACGGCGATGGCCGCCGACTCGGTTGCGGTGAAGATCCCCGAGAGGATGCCGCCGAGGATGATCACCATCGCCATCATGCCCCAGAGGGCTTCGCCGACGATTTTCAGCGCCTGGCGCATCGGGATGACTTCACCTTTGGGGTAGTTGCGCTTTTTCGCGAAGATCAGGCACAGCACCATCAGGCAGGCACTCATCATCAAGCCTGGCACGATGCCCGCCATGAACAGCGAGGCAATCGAAACCGTACCACCGGCGGCCAGGGAGTAGAGCACCGAGTTATGGCTTGGCGGAGTCAGCAGGGCTTGCACCGAGCCGCTGACGGTCACGGCGGTGGAGAACTCCCGTGGATAACCCTTGCGTTCCATTTCCGGAATCAGCACCGAACCCACCGATGCGGTGTCGGCCACCGACGAGCCGGAAATCGCGCCGAAAAAGGTCGAGGCGACAATGTTGACCAGTGACAGACCGCCGCGGACAAAACCCACCAGTACCCCGGCACACGCCACCAGCCGGCGCGACATGCCGCCCTCGGCCATGATCGCACCGGCCAGCACGAAGAACGGAATGGCCAGCAGCGAGAATTTGTTCACCCCTGACGCGACCTGGATCATCACCGCCTGGAACGGGATATCGATCCACCATGCACCGATCAGCGCGGCGGCGCCCAGCGCGTAGGCGACGGGCATGCCGATCAGGATCAATACGATAAAACTGCCCAGCAGTATCAAAGCGTCCATTAAGCGGCACCTTCACTTTCTTCCACCAGGTCGAACTGCACGACCCGCCGTTTGCTCTGGTCACCGAGCAAGAGTTTTTCCAGAACAAAAACCAGCGTCAGCAAGCCGCCCACAGGAATCGGCAGATAAGTCACGCCCACCCGCAGATCGGGAAGGGCCGCCATGAACTGGTTCCAGGTGGACATGCAGAGCTTGGCGCCCCAGATCGTCATGAAGATGCAGATCGCCGCCATGAGCAGTTGCGAGAATATCGCCGCCGCAGATCTCAGCTGTGGAGGCATGCGGTCGGTGAGCATGGCCACGGCCATATGCGCACCGGCGCGGTAACTGGCGGCGGCGCCGATGAAGGTAAACACCATCATCAACAGAATCGCCGTGGGCTCGGGCCAGCTCGAGCCGGTGCCCAGCACGTAGCGGGCGAACACACCCCAGGGAATCATCAGGGAAATCGCCAGGACCGAAAGACCGGCGACCCAGATACACGTCATGTAGATCTTGTCGTTGATACGCAGCACTAGATTCTTCATCGGGTTCCACCGTAACCGGGCGCGCCTGAGTCATCAGGTGCGCCGGGCCTTTTTCAAAATTACGGAGCGGGAGGCGTTACTGAACGGCTTCGATTTTCTTGATCAGGTCGGCATATTTCGCGCCGTACTTTTCCCGCACCGGAGCGGTGGCGTCGTAGAAGGGTTTCTTGTCGACCTCGATGAACTCGACGCCGGCGGCCTTGAGTTTTTCCTCACTGGCAGCGGACTTCTTGTCCCACAGCACACGCTCTTCAGCCTGGGCAGCCTTGGCGGCGGTCTTGACCAGCGTTTGTTGATCCGGGGTCAGTTTTTCCCAAGTGATTTTCGACATCACGATCGGCTCTGGCAGGATCAGGTGTCCGGTGAGGCTGTAGTACTTCGCGTTCTGGAAGTGGTTATGTTCGAGCAGGGTTGGCGGGTTGTTTTCCGCGCCGTCGATCACGCCGGTCTGCAGGGCACTGAAGATTTCGCCGGTGTCCATGGCGATACCGTTGCCGCCCATGGCGTTCATCATGTCGATGAACATCGGGTTGCCTTGCACGCGGATTTTCATGCCCTTGAGGTCTTCGAGCTTGCGCACCGGTTTCTTGGTGTAGACGTTGCGCGTGCCGCCGTCCATCCAGGCCAGGGCCACCAGGCCGAATTCGGAGTGGGTGATTTTGTCGAGGATTTCGTCGCCCACCGGGCCGTCGATGACGTTACGCATGTGTTGATGGTCGCGGAAGATGAACGGCATGTTGAACACGTTCACGTCCGGTACCACCGGGCCGACGATACCCAGGCTGACGCGAGACAGCTGTACTGCGCCGACCTGCATCTGCTCGATGACTTCCTTTTCGGAACCCAGCACACCGCCGGGGAAGTACTGAAAGGTCAGCTCGCCGTTGGTTTCCTTGGTCAGGGTCTTGCCCATGTTTTCTTCGGCCACCACGGTTGGATAACCGGCGGGATGGATGTCGGCAAATTTGAGTTGCAGGGCCTGAGCGGCGCCAGTGAAGGTAAACATCAGCGGGAGTGCAGCGGCCAGCAAGGTGCGTTTGAAGTGCATGGGGGTGAGTCTCCAGTCTTGTTATTGTTGTGTTCAAGGCGCAGCGGTGCAGCAGAAGCGGGTGTTACAGCAAAGCGTCGAACATCGGCTCCGGCAGGCCTTTGACGTTGGGGTTCAGGGCGAACACGCCGCCTGCGAGAGATTGCGGATCATGGTCGTCGCCGGGACGAATCGAAGTCACGAACAAGGTGTCCATCCGGTCACCGCCGAAGGCACACATGGTCGGTTTTTTCACCGGCACCTCCAGTGAGAAATCCAGACGACCGTCCGGCGCGAAGCGGTGAATCAGGCCGGCGTCGTTGGCGCAGATCCAGTAAAAACCTTCAGCATCCACGGCAGCGCCATCGGGCCGTCCGGGAAAGTGGTTCATGTCGACGAACACTCGACGATTCGACGGCGTGCCGGTCTCGGTGTCGTAATCGAACGCCCAGATCAGTTGCACGTCGGGGTGCGAATCGGACAGGTACATCGTCTTGCCGTCAGGGCTGAAACCGAGGCCGTTGGGCACGATGAAACCGTCGAGCTGCGCTTCGATCACGCCAGACTGCCCGGCGCCGTAGCGATAGAGCCGGCCTTCGGGCGCATTCAGGCCCATGTTCAGCACCATGCTGCCGGCCCAGAAGCGCCCTTGGCGGTCGCAGCGACCATCGTTAAGGCGCATGTCTGTGCGGCTGTGCGCCACGGTGGCGAGCAATTCGCTGTCGAGGCTGCCATCGCTGTGCGGGTGCAGATGGAAAAAGCCGCTCTCCATGCCAGCGACCCAGCCGCCACTGCTGTGACGGGCGATGCAGGCGAGCATTTCCGGGGTTTTCCAGGCATGCACGTGGCCGGTGTCGGCGCTCCAGCGTTGCAACCCGCCGTTAGGAATATCCACCCAATACAGCGCGTTTTCCTGCGGTACCCAGACCGGGCTTTCGCCCACGGCGTTACGGGCATCGACGATCAATTCGGCTTGCATACTCATTCCTTTGCGTCGTTGTCAGGGGGATCAGTCGCCGAACGGACCTGCCGCGACGAACGCGCCGCCCTGGTAGATCCGCGCCGGGTCATCGGCGGCCGGCATGGGCTGTGCTTCGACTTTTTCGCGGAACACTTCGGAGCTGTCCTTCGCGGCAAAACAGAGGTGGCTGGCGAATTTGTTGTCCCACCAGACGTCCTTGTTGGCGGACATACCGTAGACCACGGTGTGGCCGACGTTCGGCGTGTATAGCGCGCGTTCGAGCAGTTGCGTGAGATCGTCGAAGCTCAGCCAGGTGTGCATCATTCGGCGGTTCTGCGGCTCGGGGAACGAGGAGCCGATGCGGATGCTGACGGTCTCGATGCCGTAGCGATCGAAATAGAAACTGGCCATGTCTTCGCCGTAGGACTTGGACAAACCGTAGTAACCATCGGGACGGCGCGCCGAGGTGGCGTCGAGTTTTTCGTCCTGTTTGTAGAAACCGATGACGTGGTTCGAGCTGGCGAAGATCACGCGCTTGACGCCATGCCGGCGCGCCGCTTCGTAAATGTGAAACACGCCGCTGATGTTGGCGCCGAGGATTTCTTCGAAGGGCCGTTCTACGGAGACGCCGCCGAAATGCAGGATCGCGTCGACGCCTTCGACCAGTTGGTGCACGGCGTGTTTGTCGGCCAGATCGCACGGGACGACTTCTTCGCGATCGTCGACGGCCGGGGCGAGGGCGGCAATGTCTGACAGGCGCAGGACATTGGCATAAGGGCGCATACGTTCGCGCAGGACTTTGCCCAGGCCCCCGGCGGCGCCGGTCAGCAGCAGGCGGTTGAAAGGGGCGCGGGGAGTAGAGGTAGACGTCATGGCAAGCCCTTACACGTTGTTATTAGGTTTGTTGTAGGTTGTCGTATGACTGCGCTGAAGTATCGGTAGGGTTTCCGGAACTTGTCAACGCGACTTTCGGTGTAAATGACGGAAGGCCCAAAACACTTTTCGATCACCACAATGACTTCGTAGCTACGCAACCCCCTTGAGGGAGCGAGCCTGCTCGCGAAGGCGGTGTGTCAATCAACATCAATGGTGAATCTGCCGCCGCCATCGCTGGCAAGCCAGCTCCCACAGGGTGTTGTGGTGGACACAGACATCGAAAACAACTTCGATACCTGTGGGAGCTGGCTTGCCAGCGATGAGGCCGGTGCAGGCAACTCTTGCATCGCCTGACACGCCGCCTTCGCGAGCAGGCTCGCTTCCACAGGGAAGCTCGGTGTGGCGACTGGCTTTACAACAACGAAATCGGATAACTGATAAAGATCCGGTTCTCGTCAAACTCGTTGGTGCTGAAGTCGCGGCGTATCGTCGCGTTGCGCCATTTCACGTTGAGGTTTTTCAACGGGCCGCTCTGCACCGTGTAGGCCAGTTCCGACTCGCGGCCCCATTCCTTGCCATCAGTGGTGCTGGCTGTGTGCACGTTGTCACCGCTGATGTAGCGGTTCATCAGGGTCAGGCCGGGGATGCCGAGGGCGACGAAGTTGTAGTCGTGGCGCAACTGCCAGGAGCGCTCTTTGGCATTGTCATAACTGGCGTTGTAACTGTCGTTGGCCAGGGTGCCGCCGCTCGTGCCGTTGACCCGCATCCACGCATCGTCGCCGCTGAGTTTTTGCAGGCCGACATAGAAGGTGTTGCCGCCGTATTTGGCCGAGAGCAGGGCGAACGCGGTCTTGTTGTCGAGGTCGCCGGCCTGGGCGCTGCCGTCTTCTTTGCCGGTGAAGAAACCGAGGTTGGCACCCAGCGTCCAGTCGCCCAGCGGCTGGCTATGGCTGAGGTTGAAATACTGCTGTTGGTAGATGTCGCTGAGCTCGGCGTACCACACGCCGACCAGCGTGCGCTTGTCGTTGAAGGTGTATTCGCCGCCGCCGAAGTTGAAGCGGTCGGAAGTGAACGCGCCACGGCCGTTCATTGACATGTCTTCCATGCTCGCGTCGTTGCGCGGGCTGTTGCCGCGGAACTGGCCGCCGTAGACAGTCAGACCGTTGATCTCGGTGGACGTGATCTGGCCGCCGCGAAAGGTCTGCGGCAGCGAACGGCCATCGTCGGAACGCAGGATCGGCAGCACCGGCATCCATTCGCCGACCTTCAGTTCAGTCTTCGAAACCTTGGCCTTCAGCGCCACACCGAGGCGACCGAAGTTGTCTGCCGGGCGCCCGTCATCGTGGATCGGCAACAGTTGCGTGCCGCCCGTGCCTTTGCCGCCATCGAGCTTTTGCGAGTACATGCCAAGGATGTCGAGCCCGAAGCCGACCGTGCCTTGGGTGAAGCCGGATTTGGCATCGAGGATGAAGTTTTGCGTCCACTCTTCAGCCTTGCCCTGCGGGTTGGCCGGGTTGACGAAGTTACGGTTGAAGTAGGCATTGCGCAGGTTCAGCGTGGCTTTGCTGTCTTCGAGAAAGCCTTCGGCATCGGCGCTCATCGGCAAGGCCAGGGCCAGGCTGCTGCAGCCGATCAGGCCAAGGGTGGTGCGTGGTCGAAGCGTGGCAAAGCGGAAAGGGCGGACGGAACTGCAGACAAGTGTGCTCACTGTGACGCTCCCTGAATCGTTTGTTGTTTTTATTATTTGTCATACGTCGTCGTACAACATGGATGCGGATATTTCCTAGGTTTTACGGGAAAGTCAACTGCCAGTTATACGATGACCTTGTCGTGCCCGAATTTTCAACTTATCGCTAAAACCTGTGGGCGCTGGCTTGCCAGCGATTGCGTAGTGTCATTCAACAAGGATGCTGGATATGCCGGCCTCATCGCTGGCAAGCCAGCTCCCACAGGGTTTGGTGGATGACAGGGGATGAGTGTGTTGCCGGTGAATTTGCGGCAAACTTCACCCACCTTCCGCACAAGGCCTGTCCATGGATCAATACGCCCCGCGCAACTGGCAGCCCCACGAAAAGCCCAGTCTGCCCGGTTCCCCTTCGACGCCGTTGCACTCCAACCCCAAGCGCCTGGCCTATGCCTTGGTCGGCGTGCTGGTGGCGGTGACCGGTGGCTTGGGCAACTCGCTAGTGGTGGCCAACCTGCCTTACCTGCAAGGTGCATTGGGCGCGACCACGGCGGAAATGGCCTGGTTGCCGGCGGCGTTCGTGATGACCAACGTATCGATGAACCTGCTGCTGGTGAAGTTTCGCCAGCAGTTCGGTTTGCGTGCATTCACCGAGGTATTTCTGGTGCTGTATGCGCTGGTGACCTTCGGCCATTTGTTCGTCAATGACCTGAATTCGGCGGTGGCGGTGCGCGCGGCCCACGGCATGGTCGGCGCGGCACTGAGTTCGCTGGGTCTGTATTACATGGTCCAGGCGTTCCCGGCGAAGTGGCGCATGAAGGCCCTGGTGCTCGGCCTCGGTACCTCACAACTGGCGCTGCCGCTGGCGCGATTATTCTCGGAAGATTTGCTGCAGATCGCCGAATGGCGCGGCCTCTATCTCTTCGAACTGGGCATGGCACTGCTGTCGCTGGGCTGCGTATTGCTGCTCAAGCTGCCGCCGGGCGACCGTTTCAAAACCTTCGAAAAACTCGACTTCCTCACCTTCGCCATTCTCGCCACGGGCGTGGCGCTGCTGTGTGCGGTGTTGTCGCTGGGGCGGATTGACTGGTGGCTGGAGGCCAACTGGATCGGCTATGCGCTGGCCGCCTCGATTGCTTTGATCCTCGCCGGTCTGGCCATCGAACATAATCGCAGCAACCCGCTGCTGATGACCCGTTGGCTTGGCAGCGGAACGATGATCCGCCTGGCGCTGGCGGTGACCCTGATTCGCATGGTCACCTCGGAGCAGTCGACCGGTGCGGTCGGTTTCATGCAGAACCTGAACATGGGCTATGAGCAACTGCACAGCCTCTACGTGGTGATGCTGATCGGCAGTGTCGCCGGGCTATTGACCAGTGCGCTGACCATCGACCCCAAACACCTGCTGATGCCATTGATCATCTCGCTGGGCCTGATGGCCACCGGGTCGGTGATGGACAGTTTTTCCAACAACCTGACCCGCCCGGAAAACCTCTACTTCAGTCAATTCCTGCTGGCCTTCGGCAGTACGTTTTTCCTCGGCCCGACCATGGTCTTCGGTACGCGCAATGTGCTGACCAATCCACGCAACCTGGTGAGTTTTTCTGTGCTGTTCGGGATCTGCAACAACCTCGGCGGCCTGCTGGGCGCGGCACTGCTGGGCACCTTTCAGATCGTCCGGGAAAAATTTCATTCCAGTCACATCGTTGAGCACCTGACACTGTATGACCCGTTGGTGGCCGCGCGCGTGCAGAGCGGCGGCTCGGCGTACGGCTCGTTGCTGGCCGACCCGAGCCTGCGCAACCTGGCGGGGATTCGCAGCCTGTCCAACGCCGCGACCCGCGAGGCCAACGTGCTGGCCTATAACGATGTGTTCATGCTGATCGCCGTGATTGCGGTGCTGACCATGATCTGGCTGTCCATTCGTGCGCTGTGGCTGATGAGCACCACCAAAGCCGTCGCCACGGCGCCTTCCGTACCTCCTAGCGGTGCCTCTACTTCATGACCGAACCGACCACCACAACCACCACCAATGCCATTGCCGCCACGCCTGAAGGCGTGGCGCCGCCGTCATCGCCGAACACCGAGCCACGCTCGCTGCGGGTGCGGATCATCTCTTCAATGGGCTTCGCGGCGATTGCCATCGTCGGTGTGTTGATCGTGCTCTATGCGTGGCAATTGCCGCCGTTCAGCAGTGCGGTCGAGACCACCGAAAACGCACTGGTGCGCGGGCAGGTGACGATCATCGGCCCGCAGCTCGCCGGCTATGTGTATGAAGTGCCGGTGCAGGATTTCCAGTACGTGAAGGCCGGCGATTTGCTGGTGCGGCTGGACGACCGCATCTATCAGCAGCGTCTCGACCAGTCGCTGGCGCAGCTGGCGGTGCAGAAAGCTGCATTGGCCAATGTGGTGCAGCAACGCAACAGCGCCGAGGCGACGATCAAATTGCGTCAGGCGGTGCAGGCTGACAGCGAAGCGCAGTTGCGCAAAAGCGAGGCCGATCTGCGCCGTAATCAGGAGTTGGTGCGCGACGGTTCGGTGTCCAAGCGTGAGATGGATGTAGCGCTGGCAGCCAATGCGCAAAGCATTGCGGCGGTCGCGCAGGCCAAGGCCAATCTGGAAATCGCCCGTCAGGATCTGCAAACGGTGATCGTCAATCGTGGCTCGCTGGAAGCAGCGGTGGCCAGCGCCGAAGCAGCGGTGCAACTGGCGCGGATCGACCTGTCGAATACGCGTATTGTCGCCCCGCGTGACGGTCAGCTCGGGCAGATCGGCGTGCGCCTCGGCGCTTACGTCAACTCCGGGGCGCAGTTGATGGCGTTGGTGCCGAACCAGAAATGGGTGATCGCCAACATGAAGGAAACCCAGATGGACAACGTCCGCGTCGGGCAACCGGTACGCTTCACCGTCGATGCGCTGAACCACCGTAAGTTCACCGGGCATGTGCAGCATATTTCCCCGGGCACCGGTTCTGAATTTGCCCTGCTGCAGGCGGACAACGCCACCGGCAACTTCGTGAAAATTGCCCAGCGGGTGCCGGTGCGGATCACCATCGATCCGGATCAGCAGGAAGAGGAACGGTTGCGGCCGGGGATGTCGGTGGTGGTCAGCATCGACACCGCCGCGGGCGACACCCAGCCTCACTGACACAATGCATAACCCTGTGGGAGCTGGCTTGCCAGCGATGACGTCGGCATATCCGAAATATCTGTTCCTGACACACCGCCATCGCTGGCAAGCCAGCTCCCACAGGGGGATCGTGTTTCAGGTTGTGATCATCGGGGGCAGGGTGCCGAGCAGGGATACGGCGGCTACGGCACCAATGCCGAGCAACCACTCCAGCATCACGCTGCGCCTGAGCGTCTCCATCCGCTGCTCGCAATCATTAATCCGCAAGCGATTGAACAGCGCCAACCCAAGCATCCCCAGCACGGTCAGCGCCTTGATCAGCAGAATCAACGCAAACCCGTTGAACAACGGCGTCGGCCACCACTGGCCGGTCAGCACGCGTACGTTGATCAAACCCGTGATCAGCAACCCCGCGACCAGCGCATAACCGATCCCGCTGAAACGTCGCAAAACTTCATTCACCGGCTCCGTCGGCTGACGCAGAATCAGCACCAGCAATAACAGCCCGCCGAGCCACGCCGCTACGCAGGTCAGATGCACGATCTGGTTGAAAATCAGCAATTGCCCACTCAAACCATCGAGCATGGCGCCGTGCCCGACCGGTGCCAGGGTCGCCAGCAACAACGCGCTCAAACCGAGTCGCAACGGCATGTTTGAACGCCAAGGCGTGAACAGCAAGGCCAGCAGCGCGGCATTGATCAGCAGATGCCAGCGCCACACCTGACCAAAAAACGTATTGCCCAGCACCCGCGCAAGCGTGTCCGGATCAAACGCCGCTGCAGTCGAGCCGGCCATGCTTGCGGTAATCAAAAGTGCCCAGGCAATCCCGCTGACCAGCGCCATCGCAGCCAGCCAGCGCGCCAGTCGCGCCAGGTACCGATCCACTTGCGGCGCTTCATCCGTGAGCAGCAACGGCCTGAACAGCCAGGCCCCGAACAGCATCAACACCACGATGAAATGCACGAAGCGGCACAGCACCAGCGCTTCACTCATGAATTACTGACCCACCTTGAACTGGTAGGCGCCTTCGCTTTTGTGCGTGTCCACCGACACCGCATGCCATTCGACTTTGTACTCGCCGGCGCTCAGCGGAGCGGCCGGTGTGACGATCAGGGTTTTCTTGTCGCCCTCGGTGGTTAGCGGCTTGACCGCGACCGGTGCGCCATCGCGAGTCAACGTGACTTTGGTGAAACTGGCCTCGACACCTTCGGAAAAGGTCAGGCGCAAATCGGCGGGAGCGGCGACGGTGCTGTCGGCGGCCGGGGTCTGGCTTTTCAGGTGGGCATGGGCAAACACGGAAGATGCGGCGAACAGCGAAGCGAGCAGGGCGGTGGTGGTCAGGACGTTCTTGAACAGCATCGCGGATACCTCTGAGGCAGGATCGAAGAAGCGTCAGTTTAGCCATCCGCTGACGCCAGTACGAAGTTTTGTTTGCAGCGGTCGCCCGCGGACCAGAGCGGATGCTAGTCTTGGGCAACGCTGTTGTCAGGGAGCCCTCATGGGCAATCACAAGATCGAGATTCGTCGCAGTAACGTCGAGAAAATCCTCCTCGCGGCGGAAAAAGTCTTCGCCGAAAAAGGCTTCGGCGGCACCGCCATGGCCGACATCGCAGCGGAGGTGCAACTGCCGCGCTCCAACCTGCATTACTACTTCAGCACCAAGAGCGAGCTGTACAGCGCGGTGCTGTTCGACCTGTTGGAAGTGTGGAAACAGGATGCGCTGTGCTTCGAGATGTTCGACGATCCGCGCGTGGTGCTGAGCAGCTATATCCGCGCCAAGATGAACCACTCGCGCAGCCGTCCGTATGGCTCGAAAGTCTGGGCCAACGAGATCATTCACGGTGCACCGACCTTGGGCGAGGCGCTGGATGTCAGCCTGTATGACTGGGCGAAGATGAAGGAAGCGAAGATTCGTCAGTGGGTCGAGGACAAGCGGATTTTGCCGGTGGAACCGTCGAGTCTGCTGTACATGATTTGGGCGTCGACCCAGCACTATGCCGACTTTGATCATCAGGTGAATATTCTGAATGAGCATCAGCCGTTGTCGGACATGCAGTTTGAGCGGGCGGTGCAGACGGTGACGAGTGTGATTTTGCGTGGGATCGGGTTGGAGCCCTGAAGATCACCGTCAACGGCCGACCCTCACCCCAGCCCTCTCCCGGAGGGAGAGGGGGCCTACCGAGGTGTCTTTCGAGGTACATCGACCTGAAAAATCCAGTCGATTATGGATTCAAAAAGCCGTCCGAGCCTTTGCCTGTTTCGATTAGCCGTCCGTGCCTGTGCATGTATCGATTATGGATTCAAAGCAAATCGTTCAGGTCGGTGGATTTCTGAAATATCCCCGGATCAGTCCCCTCTCCCTTTGGGAGAGGGTTAGGGTGAGGGGCTAGAGCGCAACGTGATACGGATTGCGCGGATCATGATTCCAATCGAGAAACGGCTTCCCAGTCTCAATCGGCACCATCTCGATGCAATCCGCCACCGGGCATGTGATCTGGCACAAATTACAACCCACACACTCCTCATCGATCACTTCATATTTATGCGTGCCATCCGCCTGCTTCAGACTGCTGATCGCCTGGTGTGAGGTGTCCTCGCAAGCAATGTGGCAGCGCCCGCAACCAATGCACGCGTCCTGATCAATCTTCGCGATCACCTGATAGTTGATGTCGAGGTATTTCCAGTCCGTGGTATTGCCCACCGCGCGCCCGGAGAACTCGGCGATGTTGGCGTAGCCCTGACTGTCCATCCACCGCGACAAGCCGTCCTTCATCTCCTCGACAATGCGGAAGCCATGCAGCATCGCCGCCGTGCACACCTGCACCGCGCCGCTGCCCAACGCCATGAATTCCGCCGCATCGCGCCAACTGCCGATGCCGCCAATGCCACAGATCGGCAAGCCCTGGGTCTGCGGATCGCGGGCAATCTCGGCGACCATGTTCAGCGCAATCGGTTTCACCGCCGAGCCGCAGTAACCGCCGTGGGTGCTTTTGCTGCCGACGGTGGGCAGGGCAACCATGTGTTCCAGGTCGACGCTGGTGATCGAGTTGATCGTATTGATCAGCGACACCGCGTCCGCACCACCGCGATGGGCCGCGCGGGCGGCGACGCGGATGTCGGTGATGTTCGGCGTCAGTTTGACGATCACCGGCAGCGAACAATAGGTCTTGCACCAGCGCGTGACCTGCTCGACGTACTCCGGCACCTGGCCGACCGCCGCACCCATGCCGCGCTCGGGCATGCCGTGGGGGCAGCCGAAGTTCAGTTCGATACCGTCAGCGCCAGTCGCTTCCACCAGCGGCAGAATGTGTTTCCACGACTCCTCGACACACGGCACCATCAACGAAACGATCAGCGCGCGATCCGGCCAGTCCTTCTTGACCTGAGTGATTTCGCGCAGGTTGATTTCCAGCGAACGGTCGGTGATCAGCTCGATATTGTTGATGCCCAACACTTCACGGTTATTGCCGTAGTGCGCCGAGTAACGCGACGACACGTTGACCGCCGCCGGGTCCTCGCCGAGGGTTTTCCACACCACGCCACCCCAGCCTGCTTCGAAGGCGCGGACGACGTTGTAAGCTTTGTCGGTGGGTGGCGCAGAGGCCAGCCAGAACGGATTCGGCGCTTTGATGCCAGCGAAGACAATCGACAGATCGGCCATTTACGCAGCCTCCACGTTAAGCATCAGTTGAGCGTTGATCGCCTCGGCGGCGCGTTTGCCGTGCTGCACGGCTTGTACGGTGAGGTCCTGATCGAGGCTGGTGCAGTCGCCGCCGGCATACACGCCGGGGATGCTGGTGCGCAGGTTCTCATCGACGTAGATGCGTTCGCCCTGACGCTTGAGTTCACGCGCCAACGGGTCGGCGAGGGCGCTGCCGTCGAAGGCCTGGCCGATGGCTTTGAAGATCGCGTCAGCAGCCAGCTCGAAAGTTTCGCCAGTGGTTTGCAGGCGACCGTCGACCAGATCGGTGCGGGCGAAACGCATGCCGCGCACCTGGCCCTGCGCGTCGAGCAGCACCTCTTCCGGTTGCGCCCAGGTCAGCAGGCGTACCTGATTGGCTTTGGCGATGTCCTGTTCATGACCGGTGGCGCCCATGTCGGCGGCGCCACGGCGATAGACCAGATTGACGTCGCGGGCACCGAGGCGGGCCATTTGCACGGCCATGTCGATCGCCGTGTTGCCGGCGCCGAGCACGATGCAGCGTTCGGCCAGTGGCAGTTGCGTGAGGTCATCGGCCTGGCGCAGTTCGCGAATGTAATCGGTGGCGGCGAGCAGGCCCGGAGCATCTTCGTGAGGCAGGCCGAGTTGCTTGCTGGCGTTGAGACCGAGGCCGAGGAACACCGCGTCGAACTGTTGATGCAGTTCGCTCAGCGTCAGGTTGTCACCGAGTTTCTGCCCGTGACGAATCTCGATGCCGCCGATCTGCAGGAGGAAATCCAGTTCCTTCTGCGCATAGTCGTCGACCAGTTTGTACTTGGCGATCCCGTATTCATTGAGGCCGCCAGCCTTCTCCCGCGCTTCGAAAATCACCACGTCATGCCCGTGCATGGCACAGCGGTGAGCGCAGGACAAACCGGCCGGCCCGGCACCGACCACGGCGATGCGTTTGCCAGTGGCGGCAGCACGCTGGAACGGGTGCTCGGTGAAGTGCGCATTGTCCACGGCGTAGCGTTGCAGCAGGCCGATCAGCACCGGCGCGCATTCCTGAGCGTTATTGCGTACGCAGGCTTGCTGGCAAAGGATTTCCGTCGGACAGACCCGCGCGCAACTGCCGCCGAGGATGTTCGCCGAAAGGATTTTCTGCGCCGCACCGGGCACGTTGTCTTGATGAATGTTGCGGATGAACGACGGGATGTCGATCTCGCTCGGGCACGCATTGACGCACGGGGCGTCGTAGCAATACAGGCAGCGCGAGGCTTCCAGATGCGCCTGCCGGGCGTTGAGCGGCGGCGCCAGATCGGTGAAATGCCCGGCGAGGGCGGCCGCGCTTTCGTGCGGGTGGGGGAGATGGTTCAGGGTCTCGATCACGGTTTTGTGCCTCACGGTTATTGAGGTTCTCTGCCTCTGATGGGCAGTGGTTTTTGTGGCGTTCGGGATGGCCTCATCGCTGGCAAGCCAGCTCCCACAAGGTTTTGTGAGCACCACAGATCCCTGTGGGAGCTGGCTTGCCAGCGATAGGCCGAAGGCCGCTTTCAGCGTTTCACAGCAGTCGGCTTTTGCAACTCAGCCCGCTTGCTCAGCAAATCAAACACCGCCGGGTACGCCGGCCGTTCGATATACCGTCCGGCACCACGCTCGGCACGCAGGTCGCCGTCGGCCCAAACCAGCCGGCCCTGGCTGATGGTATGGCTCGGCACGCCGCGCACGGTCTTGCCTTCGAAGATGTTGAAGTCCACCTGCTGATGGTGGGTCTTGGCGGAGATGGTGCGGGTGCCTTGCGGGTCCCACAGCACCAGGTCGGCATCGGCACCGACGCGAATCGCGCCTTTGCGCGGATACAGGTTGAAGATTTTCGCGGTGTTGGTGGAGGTGAGGGCGACGAAATCCTGCATCGAAAAACGCCCACTGTTGACGCCTTCATCCCACAACACCGCCATGCGATCTTCGATGCCGGCCGTACCATTGGGAATCTTGCTGAAGTCATCGCGGCCGGCGGCTTTTTGCTCGGCGCAGAAGCAGCAGTGGTCAGTCGCGGTGGTGTGCAGATTGCCGTTTTGCAGTCCGTGCCACAGCGCCTCTTGATGCCCGCGCGGACGGAACGGCGGGCTCATCACGTAACCGGCAGCGGTCTGCCAGTCCGGGTGTTGATAGACGCTATCGTCGAGCAGCAAATGCCCGGCGAGGACTTCGCCGTACACCGGTTGGCCCTTGCTGCGCGCATAGGTGATTTCGTCGAGGGCTTCCTTGGTCGAAACGTGCACCAGGTACAACGGCGTGCCAATGGTTTCAGCAATACGAATCGCCCGACTCGCCGCTTCGCCCTCAACCTGCGAGGGCCGCGACAGCGGATGCGCTTCCGGCCCGGTGATGCCCTGGGCCATCAACTTGCGTTGCAGGTGATAGACCAGTTCGCCGTTTTCCGCGTGCACGGTCGGCACCGCGCCGAGTTCCAGGCAGCGCTCGAAACTCGCCACCAGCGTGTCGTCAGCGGCCATGATCGCGTTTTTGTACGCCATGAAATGCTTGAAGCTGTTGATGCCGTGATGGCTGACCAGCTCGGCCATTTCCTCACGCACCTGCTCGCTCCACCAGGTGATCGCGACGTGGAAGCCATAGTCGGAGGCGGACTTTTCCGCCCAGCCGCGCCACTGATGAAAGGCCTCCATCAGCGACTGCTGCGGATTGGGAATAACAAAATCGATGATCGACGTGGTACCGCCGGCCAGACCGGCCGCCGTGCCACTGTAGAAATCCTCACTGGCCACGGTGCCCATGAAGGGGAGTTGCATGTGGGTGTGCGGATCGATGCCGCCGGGCATCAGGTACTGGCCGCTGCCGTCGAGGACTGCGGCACCAGCGGGAACATCAAGATTTTCACCGATGGCTTTGATCACGCCGTCGGCGCAATAGACGTCGGCGCGATAACTTTCATCATGGGTAACAACGGTGGCGCCACGGATCAACAGAGACATTCCGAGTTCCTCGCAGGCATGACCGACTTGTGCCGGTTCTAGATGTTTTATTGATGTACGGCGTTGCAGGGTGTATTCCTGTCAGCGCTGTCAGGAATAGAAACTAGTCGCAGATTTGCAATAGAGCAAGATTATTTTTTATAAGCTAATGACTGTTTTAAGTGTATGAAAAATAACGATAAAAATACAAAATCACCAAAATGGTGAGGCTGTTCACCATTTTGACGCACTTGACAGGATGGAAATATGAGCAAGATTTCCTATGTGAAATCAGCCGCTTGAAGTTGAGCTGCGGTTGCTCGCTCACGATGAAAAAAAGTGCAGTGCACCAGATTGAGTCCTGACAGTTCGGACAACTTGCCAGACGTCTAGCCTGAGCGTTCAGACAAGTTTCCACGGGCTCAGCAGATAAATAATTAAAACTGATGAATATCAGAAAGTTGCACAGCGTTTAACCCTCGGCCCGATGCGCAAGCGGGGCACCCGGCACGTTTATTGATGCCGCCGCTGACACCATGGCCGGTGCACGAAAGTTGTCAGTTCCTCCGGCCATCGTCCGGCTCGCACCCTTGTGTGCCAGTCGCCTGATGAGCAAAAAAATAATCAGAAGAACAGTGGAGCGGCCATGCAACAGATCAGATCGCAAGTGACCGAGCGCGACGGCTTGTTCGAGCTTGAAGCCGGCAGCGACGTCCTCGACAGTCCCCGTTACAACCACGACATGGCACCGACCAAGGTGCATGAACGAACCTGGAACAAATGGCACATCACCGCGCTGTGGGTCGGCATGTCGATCTGCGTGCCGACCTACACCCTCGGCGGCGTACTCACCGCTTACTTTGGCCTGACCGTTGGTGAAGCGTTGCTGGCAATTCTGTTCGCCAACGTCATCGTCCTGATTCCACTCACGCTCAACGCCTTTCCCGGCACCAAGTACGGCATTCCCTTTCCGGTGTTGCTGCGCTCGTCGTTCGGCATTCTCGGTTCCAACGTGCCGTGTCTGATTCGCGCACTGGTGGCGTGTGGCTGGTTCGGCATTCAGACGATGTTTGGCGGGTTGGCGATTCACCTGTTTCTCGGCTCAGTGTTCGAGGGCTGGAAATCCCTCGGCGGTACGGGGGAGGTGATTGGTTTCATGATTTTCTGGGCGCTGAATCTGTGGGTGGTGATCCGCGGCGCCGAGTCGATCAAATGGCTGGAAACCTTGTCGGCGCCGTTGCTGGTGGCGGTCGGCATCGGCCTGCTGGTGTGGGCGATGCCTAATGTGTCGATGACCGAGCTGCTGGCGATTCCGGCCAAGCGTCCGGAGGGCGCCAGTGTGGTCAGTTACTTCGCCGCCGGACTGACGGCGATGGTCGGTTTCTGGGCGACGTTGTCGCTGAACATTCCTGACTTCAGCCGTTACGCCAAGAGCCAGAAGGATCAGATTCTCGGGCAGATTTTTGGCCTGCCGCTGACGATGTTTCTGTTCGCTTCGCTCGGCGTGATCATGACGGCCGCGTCGGTGAAACTGGTCGGTGTCACCGTCTCCGATCCGGTCAGCCTGATCGGTCACATCCAGAGCCCGGTGTGGGTGGCGGTGGCGATGGCGCTGATCATCATCGCCACGCTGTCGACCAACACCGCCGCCAATATCGTCTCCCCGACCAACGACTTCCAGAACATCGCGCCCAAAGTGATCAACCGCACCAAAGCCGTGTTGCTGACAGGCTTTGTCGGACTGGTGTTGATGGGCCATGAGCTGCTGAAAAAACTCGGTTTGATCGTCTCCGATGTCAGCCTCGAAACCGTGTATTCCAACTGGTTGCTGGGTTATTCGAGCCTGCTCGGGCCGATCGCCGGGATCATGGTGGTGGACTATTTCCTGATCAAGAAACAGCAACTGGACCTGGCCGGGTTGTACCGCGACGACGTCTATCCGGCATGGAACTGGGCCGGGTTTCTCGCGTTCGGTGTGCCGGTGGTGTTGACCTTGCTGTCGCTGGGCAGCGATGCGTTCAGCTGGTTCTACAGCTACGGCTGGTTCACCGGTTCGGCGCTGGGCGGGATTATTTATTACGGGTTGTGCGTGATGCGTGCGCAGCCTTCGGTCGTGAAAACAGCGGTGTGAATGAGGGCCCCATCGCTGGCAAGCCAGCTCCCACAGGGATCGAGTCGTACACAAATTGTGTGTTCACTCAAAAACCTGTGGGAGCTGGCTTGCCAGCGATAGCGGTCTACCCGACACCAGAGAAATATCCATAAGAAAAGCAGCCTGAGGAGATCCCCATGAACGCAGCCGTAGACGTTCTCCAATCGAGCCATCAGCACATCAACCGCGATCGCCTGTGGGCGTCGCTCATGGAGCTGGCCAAGCTCGGCGCCACGGTCAAGGGCGGGGTCTGTCGCCTGGCCCTGACCGACCTCGATCGCCAGGCCCGCGACCTCTTCGTGCAATGGTGCAAGGACGCCGGGTGCAGCGTCACGGTCGATGCCGTCGGCAACATCTTCGCCCGGCGCCCGGGGCGCAATCCCGACCTGCCGCCGGTGATGACCGGCAGCCACATCGATACCCAGCCTACCGGCGGCAAGTTCGACGGCTGCTTCGGCGTGCTCGCCGGCGTCGAAGTCCTGCGCACCCTCAACGACCTGAAAGTGGAAACCGAAGCGCCGCTGGAAGTGGTGGTCTGGACCAACGAAGAAGGATCGCGCTTCGCCCCGTGCATGATGGGCTCCGGGGTGTTCGCGGAGAAATTCACCCTCGAAGAAACCCTGGCCAAAGTCGATGCCGATGGTGTGACCGTTGGTGAAGCGCTCAACGCCATCGGCTACGCTGGTTCGCGCAAGGTCAGCGGGCATAAGGTCGGCGCTTATTTCGAGGCGCACATCGAACAAGGCCCGATCCTCGAAGACGAGCAAAAAACCATCGGCGTCGTACTGGGCGCGCTGGGGCAGAAGTGGTTTGACCTCAAGCTGCGCGGCGTCGAAGCCCACGCCGGCCCGACGCCGATGCACCTGCGTAAAGACGCGCTGGTCGGCGCCTCGGTAATCGTCGGTGCGGTCAACCGCGCCGCCCTCGGCCATCAACCCCACGCCTGCGGCACGGTCGGTTGCCTGCAAGCCTATCCCGGCTCGCGCAACGTCATCCCCGGCGAGGTGCGCATGACCCTCGACTTTCGTCACCTGGAACCGGCGCGCCTCGACTCGATGATTGCCGAGGTGAAGCAAGTCATCGACGCCACTTGTGAAGAACATGGCCTTACCTACGAACTGACGCCTACTGCTGACTTCCCGCCGCTGTACTTCGAAAAAGGTTGTGTGGAAGCCGTGCGCGGTGCGGCAAAAGGCCTTGGCTTGTCGAATATGGACATCGTCAGCGGCGCCGGGCATGACGCGATTTTCCTTGCCGAACTCGGCCCGGCCGGGATGATTTTCGTGCCGTGTGAAGGCGGCATCAGCCACAACGAAATCGAAAACGCCGCGCCGGATGATCTGGCGGCGGGGTGTGCGGTGTTGTTGCGGGCGATGCTGGCGGCTTCGGCGATGGTGGCGGGCGGTCAGCGCGCGGCGTGAGCGCGTATTAAAAACGGGGTAACCGCTCAATAGCGGTTATCCCGTTGTCATTGTTCAGACGTCGAAATCTCTTCGCCTTGTCATATTTCCGTCATCAGAGTGTGCGATTTTGCCCCTGCCTGAAACATGATGTAACAGGTGCTGAGCGGGGTAACGCTCTGTTTTTAAAACGGAAAATGGATTCTAAGGAAGTCTGATGTCGACGTTTTGCCAGATTATGGATAAATCTGAGAGTGGCGGGTGCGGGTGCAAGATCCCATCCAGCGTGTTGAGCAGAATCTTGTCGGAAACCGCCGCGGCCAATACCGTTGCGGATGACAAAGTTGTTCTGGGTTTCGAGTCCTCCGATGATTGCGCCGTGTATGACAACGGCGACAATTACCTGTTGTTCACGACCGATTATTTCTCCCCGATCGTCAACGATCCTTATGTGTTCGGCCAATTGGCGGCGAGCAACGCGGTGAGCGATGTCTTTGCTTCTGGCGGTTATCCGTTGATTGCCAACTCGATCATGGCATTCGACCCCGAGCTGGTACCGGTGGAGCAGGTCACGCAGATGATCCTCGGCGCCCAGTCAGTCATGAACAAGTTCAATGTCAGTATCGTTGGCGGGCACACGATCAAGAACAGCCAACCGCTCTACGGCTTTTCAATCATCGGCCAGGTCGAAAAAAATCGTTTGAAAAAGAACAACACCGCCAAGGCCGGCGATGTGTTGGTGATGACGCGTCCGCTGGGCGTAGGCATCCTCGCCAGCGCGCTGAAGGCCGGGATTCTCGAACAAGCGGATATTGCTCCGCCCACCCTGGCGCTGATCACCGGTGACAACGAGTTTGGCCGCACCCTGAGCGCCAGTCCCGAGGTCAGCAGCCTGACCGACATTACCGGGTTCGGCTTGATCGGGCATATCAGTGAAATGGTCGGGCTGGGGCAGCTGGATGTCATGCTGGACAGCGCTGCACTGGCTTTTTATGACGGTGCCGAATCATTGGCGGTGGCGGTGACTTCATCTGAAAGCGGCGTTTTCGCCAACATCAGAAAGTACGCGCAGCACGTCGAATACCTCGGCGAGCTGTCACTGGCGCACAAGTTTCTGCTGCACGATCCGCAAACCAACGGCGGGTTGCTGTTTACCGTCAGCGAAGCGTGCCTGGCGGAAAACCGACAAGCGTGGCAATCGTTGTGCCCCGATCTGATGGTGATCGGCCGGGTGACGGACGGGGCGGGCAAGATCAAGGTGTGCTGAGATGACTGCCATGACGTTCTACCCGGTCATGACCGGTGTGGGAGTGATGGCCGGGTTCATGTCGGGCCTGTTCGGTATCGGTGGAGGCATCATTGTGACGCCTCTGCTGGTGCTGGTTTATCCGATGTTGGCCGGTCAGAAGTTACCGATTGAAGTGGTCACGGGGCTGTCTTCCGCGCAGGGCTTTTTCTCTTCGCTGGTTTCGTTTGCGCTGCACCGAGTCCGCTTTCAGCCGGATTGGCGAGTGATCAGAAACTTCGCGATACCGATGGCCGTTGCCAATTTTTTCGCCTCGGTCCATGCCGAAGCGTTCAGTGAGAACTTCATTCTGTTTGTCTTCGGACTGCTGGGACTGTTGTCGCTGCTGGTGACGTATCTGTTCCGCCAGCCGGTTGCCTTGTTGTGCAACTACCCGACGCTGTCGCTGCCGTTGACGGGGTTGGTGCTTGGGGTGTTGTGCGGGCTGGTTGGGCAGGGTGGCGGATTCATTTATCTGCCGGTGTTGATCAGCCTGTTCGGCCTGCCCATCAAACAAGCCATTTCGACCTCGGCGCTGATCGGCATCATCGGCGCCAGTGGGGCTTTGTTTGGCCGGCTGGGCTCGACGGGGGAGTTTCTCGGTTACACCGGTGAACTGGTGATCGGGATTGTGCTGGGCGGTTTTTTTGGCGCTGCCTTGTCTCATCGACTGGAGGCCAGGCATTTGAAGCGCGCGCTCAATGCTTTTGTTCTGCTCTGTTCGATTCAGCTTATGGCGCGCTTGATCATCTGAATAACCACGACTGTCCGGGTATCTCGGGCAGCATCCTAATGACGTAAAACAGAAAACTGGAAGTGTTTGATATGGATATCGCTGTGGATGCAATTTATGCCGATGTGTGTGGTTCGGCACCGGTCTCGACGGGTGTGAGCAACATGCTCCAGGCACTGTTCTCGAACCGCCAGTGTGCCAATCCCAATGCCAACCATGCCCTCGG
Source organism: Pseudomonas sp. rhizo66 (assembly GCF_031931925.1). Taxonomy (NCBI): domain Bacteria; kingdom Pseudomonadati; phylum Pseudomonadota; class Gammaproteobacteria; order Pseudomonadales; family Pseudomonadaceae; genus Pseudomonas; species Pseudomonas sp. rhizo66. The sequence goes on along the minus strand of NZ_JAUJWZ010000017.1, from coordinate 90,762 downwards.
TGTGCAGTTGCTGGAAAGGGTCGAGCGGGCAAGAGGCAGTGTCGCTCGCCTGTTGAATGTCGACACGCAATGCCTGATTTTCAATAGCGGTTCCAGCGAAGGTTGCGCGCAGGTCTTTCATGATTTTTTCGAGCGCTACAAGCACGAGCGGCCGGTGGTGCTTTACTCGGCCATTGAGCACGCCTGTACGCTGCAAAATATCAAGCGTTATTGCCTGGAAGGTCTGCACGCCATCGCCGTCGGTCATGACACAAACGGGTTGCTCGACCTCGAGCAGCTGCAGCGATTATTGATTGCCCATGCCGGGCGACCGACGCTGGTCTGCGTCATGGCCGTGCATAACGAAACAGGGGTGATTCAACCCCTGGAAGCCATCGCCGGACTGGTCAAGGCGCAGGGCGGGTTGCTGTTTTCCGACATGACCCAGGCGATCGGCAAAATCCCTGTGGATCTACAGGCATCCGGCGTCGACTTCGCCATTGCCTCGGGACACAAGTTCGGCGCACTGCCCGGCGCGGGGTTTCTGTATGCGCGCAATCGTTATGACTTATCGCCGTTGATTGCAGGCGGTGGCCAGGAGGGCGGGCTGCGCGGTGGCACGCAGAATTACCCCGGGATTCTGTCAATCGAAACGGCTTTGCAAGAAAAGCACCTCAAGTATTCGCAAGGGAATGGCGAGGTGCAGCTCGCGAGGGAGTGGTTTGAAGGCAAGCTGCAAGGCTTGCTCGATGAAGTGGTTGTGATCGGACAGCAAGCGCCACGAGTGCCCTGCGTCAGCTTCGTCGCACTGCCGGGGATCAACACGAAAAAACTGCAGTGGGCATTGAACAACCAGGCGATCTACATCACGGGTGGATCAGCCTGTTCGGACAAGAAAAACAACCTGTCCAATACCGTCACGCAACTGGGCTACCCTGAGCGGATCGCCGCGAGCACCGTGCGAATTTCCATTGCCGAGGAACAGTGTCAGGTTGCCTACGAACGAATTTTCGCCGGCATCGCTCAGGCCTTGAATTTACCGCAGAGCGCAACGGCAGCACGGCTAGAGGAGCATGTTTCGTGAGAGTGGTGACGTCCGGTTCGGCTTACCTGGACATTGATGCCTACGCCTGCTGCATTGCGTATGCCGAACTGCTGAACTGCCTGGGCGTGGCGGCCCGGGCGGTCAGCGGTGCGCCGCTCAATGCCAGCATTCCCCAGCGACTCAAGGTTAATGGCGACTCGCTCGACGATTACCTGCCGACGGCAATGGATGAGTTTGTTCTGGTGGATGTCTCGGACTATCACCATTTCGACCCGCTGGTGGTGCTCGATCGGGTGGTGGAGATCATCGACCATCATCCCGGTTACGAGGATTACTGGGCGCAGAGACTTGGCTCTGCCGCCGATATCCGGCCGATCGGTGCTGCCGCCACACAGGTCGTGCAGCGTTGGGACCGGGCTGACTTGTTGCCGAAAATAAGTCAGCAAAGCGCTGCGCTGTTGGCCACGGCGATACTCGACAACACCTTGAACTTCACCGGGCAAATGACCACGGCGCAGGATGTGCAGGCGTATGCGCTGCTCGCGCGGCTGGCGAATTTGTCGGCAGACTGGCCAGAGCAGTATTTCATCGAGTGCCAGGCTGCCGTCGAATCTGATGTTGCCGTCGCTTTGGCCGCCGATCTGAAACAGATGGCGCCCGAATCCGGTCTGCCGCAGATATTCGCGCAAATGACCGTGTGGGATGCCGACAACTTGCTGCAAAGGCATCGCTCAACGATCAATCGCTGGATGGCAGAGCAGGGCGATGACTGGCTGCTGAATGTGATCAGTATTCGCGACCGCAAAAGCTGTTTTCTAGCGCCAGCCGAGGTTAGCCAGGCAAAGCTCAATCATTTGTTGCCACTCGACTGGCAGGCCGGGCTGGCCGTTCGCGCGCCGTCAATGCTGCGCAAGGAATTGTTGAAATTGGGCCTTGACGCTACCAGTCACTGCGCGCCAAACACCATCGTCCAGTAAACCCCTTCATCACTGCGCGCCTCACTGGCAAACCCGGCACCGACCTGGGTAAACATCGGGTTCATCAGGTTGGCGCAATGCCCGGGGCTGGCCAGCCATCCGGCCATGGCCTTGCCCGGTGAACTTTGCCCGGCGGCGATGTTTTCGCCGATTTGCCGACCACGGTAGCCCGCCGCACGGGCACGATCGGCCGGCAGGTCGCCGTCCGGATCGCGGTGGGCGAAGTAGTTACCGTAAGCCATGGCTTTGCTGTGCCCCTGTGCGGCGGCGCCTAGCGCTGCGTTCCAGCTCAATGGCCGGGCGGCGGCGAAGCGCTGGCGTCCGCACATCCGTGGTCGCGCGCGTGCGGCGTTGACCTCGGCCAGCAGCGCTTTGCCGACGCTGCGGTTATCGCCGACGCGGCGGTCGAGCACCGGTTGCGCCAACACCACTTGCCATTCATTGCGCGAACGACTGACGCCGATGTCGGCGTAGCTCGCATCCAGCAGGGCGGCGCAGTGATCGTTTTGCAGCAGGTCGAAGGCTTCTTCGGCGTCTTCGGCACCGACCACGCGAATACTGCGCACCGCGACGGCTGAATACCCTGATGACTTCAACGCCTCGCGCATGCCCCCGGCGTAGCGGTAACCGATCGGCAAGGCCAGGTTCGACTTCAGCGCCAACGGCGCCAGGCGCTGCGCCGGGCGTCGATCACAGCGCTGCGGATGGGCGCGATAGTCGTTGATGGCGGCCACCAGTTGTCGCTCCGCACCGGCATGGGCGGTTTCAGCGAACAGCGGCGAAAGGATCAGCAGGCACAGCGAAACGAAGCGAGACGAACGGACGGCGTGGCGCATGAGACGGACAGCTCTGAAGGAAAACAGCGCAAAAGTTGAGTGAACCGCAGAAAGCGGCGCGGGTAGGACTGGGCTTTTTGGACTTGGTTCAAGGGGCGGGGAGGGGTTTTATTGTGGGACGACGACTTGCTGTCAGTTTCAGGGAAATGGGCGGTGGCTGATCAGGCCTAATCGCTGGCAAGCCAGCTCCCACAGTTTTTGCGCTGAACACGATTTGTGTGAACGACTCCGTACCCTGTGGGAGCTGGCTTGCCAGCGATGGGGACGGTTCAGCCAATACAAAAAGACACAGGCAGACCACTATCACCGATTCAACACATCCCCCATCCACTGCAAATACTGCGCACGGTCCGAGATCGAGTTATGCCCCGAATCCGGTACCACCCGGAGCTCCGCCAAACCCTGCGGGAAATTCTCCAGCAAACGCTGCGTGCTGGCGCGGGGAATCACCTCGTCGTCGCTTGCCGCCAGTAACAACGTCGGCACGCGGATATGCGCGGCGTACTTGCCGGATTCGAAGCGGTCCTTGAGCAACCACTGCACCGGCACCCACGGATACTGGCGTGCCGCGATTTCTTCGAGGCTGTTGTAAGGCGTCACCAGAATCAATTGCTGCACCGGCCGCTGACTGGCCAGACGCACGGCCACGCCGGAACCGAGACTGCGCCCGACCACCGCAATCTGCGGATGGCTGGCGTAGACCTGATCAAACAGCGCCAGCGCATCCTCGGCAATCGCCGCCTCGGACGGTGAGCCGCCGCTGCCACCGAAGCCGCGGTAGTTGAGCAAATACACCGCGTAACCGGGAAACGCCTCGGCAAACTCCGGCAGATTGCGCGACACGTCCTCGGCATTGCCGCCGAAGTAGATCAGTGCCCGTGGCCCGACGCGCTCGCGGGTGACCACTGATATCTGCGCGTCCGGCATCGACAGAGTCAGTTGTGAGTCGCTGCCGCTGACAGCATTGGGCTGCGGAAAATAGATCAGCGAGCGCTGAAAAAAGAACAGCGCCGCACACAGCACCAGGTACACGGCAACGATCAATGCGACGAGTGACATCAGGGTTCGGGACATTCGGCTACTTTTAACGGTGTGTGAAGGATGGCTGTCGCAGTGTAGTCCAGCCCTGCAACCGGGCCGCACACCCACACAACCGGCAACAGATCCACGCAGCAGGGGAACCAGCATGCGCCACACTGAGGGTTACTCCCGTCGCCGATTGCTCACGCTGGCTGCCGGGGTTTCGGCGGTCTTCACCTTTGATCGGGCGTTGGCCACAACCACCACGTCCGCGACCACCGGAGGCCAAACCATGCAGACCCGCGCCATCCCCTCCAGCGCCGAGTCGCTGCCCATCGTCGGCCTGGGCACCTATCGCGGTTTCGACGTCGGCCCCGGCGACCCGGCCTACCGGCAATTGCCGGCGGTGCTCGATGAGCTGTTCACCAAGGGCGGCACGCTGATCGACAGCTCACCGATGTACGGCCGCGCCGAACAAACCACCGGTGAACTGCTGTCGATCCACGAACCGCGTTCGCCGGCGTTTCTGGCCACCAAAGTGTGGACGCGCGGGCGCGAGGAGGGCATCGCGCAGATGGAGCAGTCGTTCAGCCTGCTGCGCACCGAGCGCATCGACCTGATGCAGATCCACAACCTGCTCGACTGGCAGACCCACCTGCCGACCCTGCGCGAATGGAAAGCGCAGGGGCGCATCCGTTACATCGGCATCACCCATTACACGCCCTCGGCCTATGAGGAAGTCGAAGCGGTGCTGAAGGCCGAACCAGTGGATTTCCTGCAAATCAATTACGCCCTTGATGATCGAGGCGCAGAGAAACGTATTCTGCCGCTGTGTCGTGAGCGCGGCGTCGCGGTGATCTGCAATCGGCCTTTTGGTGGGGGAGGCTTGCTTGCTCGACTCAAAGGCAAACCGCTGCCAGGCTGGGTGTCGGATGTGCAGGTCAACAGTTGGCCACAATTGGCGTTGAAGTTTGTGCTCTCGCATTCGGCGGTGACTTGCGTGATCCCGGGCACCGGTAATCCGCGTTACATGGCTGATAACGCCAGGGCCGGGTTCGGTCCGATGCTCACCGATGCGCAGCGGCATCAGTTGATTGCGTTGGCAGATTGAGCGAGCCGTGATCTTCCGTTTGCTTCTATGGCTGAGGGTTTTAATTTCCAAATGGTCTTTGAAACTGTCAGATCTGACAGTTGGAGGGGGTTTGTCAGCACGTAATCATGATGACACCTACTTCGCTCAGGAAGAATCATCATGGATGTGCTAAGCCGTCGATTGGCCTGTTTTACCGGAGTTTGCCTCGTGTTCATTCTGTTTGCTGCCTAAGCGCTTGATGAAAAATATGTGTGTATGGGACCGCAGCGTGGACAGTTTGCAACCGTGACTGCGAATTCTGTGAAAGAGGCGTCGACGTTAACCAAGGCGTTTTGGGGTGCTGCGGGTTGTTATAAAAAATGACAAGCCCTCAACCGCGATAGCGCAACGCCTCCAGCAACAACGCAAACGCCGGCGCAGCCTGGCGTCGGCTCGGGTAGTAGAGGTGATAACCGGCAAACGCCGGGCACCAGTCTTCCAGCACTTGCTGCAAACGGCCGTCGGCCAGATACGGCGCGACGATGTTCTCCGGGATGTAGCTCAGGCCGAAACCGTCCAGCGCCGCGTCGAGCAACGGGTAGACGCCGTTCAGGGTGACCTGCCCGGACACCCGCACTTTCAGGCTTTCGCCATCCTTCTCGAACTCCCAACTGTACAAACCGCCGTTGGTGGGCAGGCGCAGATTGTTGCAGGCGTGGTCGGTCAGGTCGCGTGGCGTTTGCGGCGGGGGGCGTTTGGCGAAATAGGCGGGTGAGCCAACCACCGCCATGCGCATGTCGGGGCCGATACGGGTGGCGATCATGCCTTGCGCGACGTCTTCGCCCAGACGCACACCCGCGTCGAAACCCTGGCCGGCGATGTCGACGAAACCATAATCGCAGCTCACCTCGACGCTGATATCCGGGTATTTCGGCAAAAAGTCCTTGAGCACCGGGCGCAGCAGCCAGTCCAGCGAATGATCGGTGGCGTTGAGGCGGATCTTGCCTGCCGGGGTGTCGCGCAGGTTGCTCAGGGCGGCGAGCTCCAGTTCGATTTCTTCGAAGCGCGGGCCGATGGTGTGCAACAGGTGTTCGCCGGCCTCGGTGGGCGAGACGCTGCGAGTCGTGCGGGTCAGCAGGCGCAAGCCCAAACGCGCTTCAAGCGCGCGAATCGTGTGACTGAGCGCCGATTGCGAAACGCCGAGTTTGGCCGCCGCTTTGGTGAAACTGCGCTCGCGGGCTACGGCGAGGAAGGCGAGCAGGTCGGTGGCGTTTTCCCGAAGCATTGATGAGTGTCCTGCATAAGTTTTTTCGAATTCTAGTCGATTATCTGAATAGTTCGGATGGGTAAAGTTGTGGCATTGATTATCTGGAGGAATTGCCATGAACCCGATTGCCGCTTCTGCGTTGACCCTTTCCCTGTTGGCGGGTGAGGTGCAGGCCAATGACAATCCGCGCGTGACCGTGACACCGAATGGTTCGCAACCTTCGGCCAGAGGCCCGGCAGATTGGTTCACTGGCACTGTGCGGGTCGATGCGCCGTTCAAAGGCTCCGACGCGGCACGAGTCAGTGGCGCGACGGTGACGTTTGAGCCGGGCGCGCGCACCGCGTGGCATACGCATCCGTTGGGGCAGACCTTGATCGTCACGGCCGGTTCCGGTTTTGTGCAGGAGTGGGGGCAGCCGGTTCGTGAAATTCGTCCTGGCGATACGGTGTGGATCGCGCCGGGGACCAAGCATTGGCACGGGGCGGCGCCCGGCACGGCGATGACGCATATCGCGATTGCTGAAGTGTTGGATGGCAAAGTAGTGGACTGGATGGAGCAGGTGAATGATGAGCAGTATCCGCTAGCGGACTGAAAGCTGTCAGGTAGCGCACCAGCACCCCATGCTAGTGCGCGACCTGATTTCCCCTCACCCCAGCCCTCTCCCAGAGGGAGAGGGAGCCGACCGAGGTGTCTTGTGTCATACATCGACCGGAGAGACCGAGTCGATTATGGGTTCACAGCAAACGCGACCCATCGACCTGAAAATGCTCTATCGATTATGGATTCACAGCAGGACGTGATCCGTCGACCTGAAAGTGCTGTATCGATTATGGATTCACAGCAAGACGTTCAAGTCGGTGTAACTCCCGAATATCCCCGGATCGGTTCCCTCTCCCTTTGGGAGAGGGCTAGGGTGAGGGGCTCTTTTCAGGCGTTTAGATCATCTCCGGCAGTGAAGAGAGGATTTTATCGAGGGTAATCGGATACTCCCGCACCCTAGCCCCGGTGGCGTTGTAGATCGCATTCGCCACCGCCGCACTGACCCCGCAAATCCCCAACTCACCAACCCCCTTGGCCTTCATCGGCGAAGACACCGGATCGGTCTCATCAAGGAAAATCACTTCCTGATGCGGAATGTCGGCATGCACCGGCACCTCATATCCGGCCAGGTCATGGTTGACGAAAAACCCAAGTTTCTTGTCCACCGCCAACTCTTCCATCAACGCTGCACCGACGCCCATGGTCATCGCTCCGATCACCTGGCTGCGCGCCGAAGTCGGGTTGAGAATCCGTCCCGCCGCACACACCGCGAGCATGCGGCGCACGCGTACTTCACCGGTGGCAGCATCGACGGCAACTTCGACGAAATGCGCGCCGAAGGTTGACTGCTGATACTTCTCGGCCAGATCACCGAACTCGATGCTGTCCTCGCCGACCAGTGCGCCGCCTTCAGCCGCATTGCGCAACGGCACGCTCTTGCTGCCGACGCGTACCTGACCGTCGATGAACTCGGCCTGATCCGCCGCCAGCCCCAGTTTGCTCGCCACCGCTTCGCGCAGTTTTACGCACGCGGCATAGACGCCAGAGGTCGAGCAGTTGCCGCCGAACTGGCCGCCGGAGCCGGCCGACACCGGGAAGTCCGAATCACCCAGACGCACCACCACCGCGTCGAGGCCAACGCCCATCATCTCGGCGGCAGTCTGCGCGAGGATCGTATAGCTGCCGGTGCCGATATCGGTCATGTCGGTTTCCACAACAATCTTGCCGTCCCGCTCCAGGCGTACGCGGGCGCCGGACTTGACCAGCAGGTTGTTGCGAAACGCTGCCGCCACGCCCATGCCGATCAGCCAGCGGCCTTCACGACGGCTGCCCGGTTGAGCCTTGCGCTGATCCCAGCCGAATTTCTCGGCGCCTGTCTGCAGGCACTTGATCAATTGGCGCTGGGAAAATGGCCGCTCGGTTTTGACCGGATCGACTTGCGTATCGTTGACAATGCGGAACTGCACCGGGTCCATCTTCAATTGCTCGGCCATCTCGTCCATGGCGATTTCCAGCACCATCAACCCCGGCGCTTCTCCCGGCGCGCGCATGGAGTTGCCCTCGGGCAAATCGAGCGGCGCGAGGCGCATGCTCACGCGACGGTTTTCGGCGGCGTACAGCAACTGGCTCGGTTGTGCGGCGAGTTCGACCTTGCCGTCGGCAAGGTTGCCCGACCAGCCTTCGTGGGCGATGGCGCTGAGCTTGCCGTCGGCTGTGGCGCCCATGCGGATGCGCTGAATCGTCGCCGGACGGTGTGTGGTGTTGTTGGCCATCTGCGGGCGGGCGAGGGCCACTTTCACTGGTCGGCCAGCCATGCGCGCACCGAGGGCGGCGAGTATAACGTCGGCGCGGATGAACAGCTTGCCGCCGAAACCGCCACCGATATACGGCGAGACCAGACGTACATTTTCCTTCGGTAGACCGAGGGTTTTCGCAATGTCACCGACACTCCAGGCGACCATCTGATTGGAGGTCCACACGGTCAGTTGATCACCTTTCCACGCCGCCAGGGTCGCGTGGGGTTCCATCATCGCGTGGGACTGGTCCGGGGTGGTGTACGTCTGATCGAACTGCACCGGAGCGGCGGCGAAGGCTTTGTCGAAGTCACCGTGATTGACGTCGGGCAACTCATCTTTTGGCTCGACGCCCAGCGCTTTCACGCTGGCCAGATCGAACTTGCCTTCGACGGTTTCGTAATCGACCTTGACCCGTTGCGCGGCGGCGCGGGCCTGCTCGAACGTCTCCGCAACGACCAGCGCGACGGCCTGCTGATAATGCTGGACGTCGGGACCGGCGAGCAGGTGAGCGGCGTTGTACTGACCCTTGTCGAGCTTGCCGGCGTTTTCGGCGGTAACAATCGCCAGCACGCCCGGCGCGGCTTTCGCCTCGTCCAGATGAATGGCTTTGATCCGCCCCTTGGCGATGGCCGCATCGACCATGAAACCGTAAGCCTGATTGGCGGCCGCTTCATGTTGCTCGTAGGCATACGTGGCCTGGCCGCTGGTTTTCAACGGCCCTTCGATGCGTTCGGTGGGTTGGCCGACGACCTTCAACTGGTCGATCGGATTGGTGGTGGCGGGCGTGTCGAATTTCATGCGATTTCCCTCGCTTGCGCCAACACCGAGCCAAGCGTGCGCTCGACCAGGGTCAGTTTGAACTGGTTGTCTTGGGTCGGCGTGGCACCGTCGAGCAGGCGTTCGCTGACGGCTTTGGCACCTTTTGGCAGCAGCGCTTCGGCGGCTTCAATCCGCCACGGCTTCGGCGCGATGCCGCCAACGGCAACGCGACCGCTGCCGTCCTTTTGCAGGATCAGACCGACCGAGACCAAGGCAAATGCGTAGGACGAGCGATCACGCACCTTGTGATAAACGTGGGTGCCGCCGACGGGCGCGGGCAGTGTCACTGAGGTAATGAACTCGCCGGGCGTGAGGCTGGTTTCGATGTTTGGCGTGGTGCCGGGCAACTGGTGAAAGTCGGCCATGGCGATGCTGCGGGTGCTGCCGTCGGGTTTCACCGTTTCAATCTGCGCATCGAGGGCACGCATGGCAATCGCCATGTCACTCGGGTGCGTGGCGATGCAGCTGTCGCTGACGCCGATGATGCCCAGTTGCCGGGTGACGCCACCGATGGCCGCGCAGCCGCTGCCGGGATTGCGTTTGTTGCAGGCCTGGTGGGTGTCGTAGAAGTACGGGCAGCGCGTGCGTTGCAGCAGGTTGCCGGCAGTGGTCGCCATGTTGCGCAACTGCCCGGACGCTCCGGCGAGCAGGGCGCGGGAGAGCAGAGCGTAGTCCTTGCGGACGCGCGCATCGGCCGCCAGATCGGTGTTGCGCACCAAGGCGCCGATGCGCAAACCGCCCTCGGGCGTGGCTTCGATCTGATCCAGGCCGAGGTGATTGACATCGATCAGGTGCAGCGGAGTTTCGATGTCGAGTTTCATCAAGTCCAGCAGGTTGGTGCCACCTGCAATGAAGCGTGCGCCTTCGACCTGTGCGGCCTGCGCAGCGGCAGCGGCGGGGGAATCGGCGCGGCTGTAGTTGAAGGCTCTCATGCCGGTACCTCCGCGACTTCAGTGATGGCTTCGATGATGTTCGAGTAGGCCCCACAGCGGCAGATATTGCCGCTCATGCGTTCCTGAAACTCTCTGGCGATCAACTGCGGCGGCTCGGTGAGGCTCTCACTGACGTGGCTGGGGATGCCGTCGCGGATTTCCTTGATCACTGACACCGCCGAGCAAATCTGCCCCGGTGTGCAATAGCCGCACTGATAGCCGTCATGCTTGATGAACGCGGCCTGCATCGGGTGCAGATTGTCGGGCATGCCGAGGCCTTCGATGGTGGTGATCTCGCTGCCTTCGTGCATCACCGCCAAGGTCAGGCAAGCGTTGATCCGGCGGCCATCGGCGATCACCGTGCAGGCGCCGCACTGGCCGTGGTCGCAACCTTTTTTACTGCCGGTCAGGTGCAGGTGCTCGCGCAAGGCATCGAGCAGGGTGGTGCGGGTGTCGACGTCAAGCGCACGCGGCTTGCCGTTGACGTTGATCGTCACTTTGCTCATGGCCGGTTGCTCCAGATTGGCCGCGTAGGCCTTGAGGCTGATAAACGGCGGCATCGCGAAGGCGGTGGCGGTCACGGCGCCGAGGATCAGAAATCCGCGTCGGGAAATCGTCATGGTTCGATTCCTTTTCTCTCTTCATCAGGGCAGCAGGGGCGTGGATGGCCCAAACGGGCAGCCAGCGTCATCGCCGGTCTCGTTAAGGAATGACTGCCGGAGAGAGGAAAAGGTTTTGTCGGATTTGCGCTATAGAGTTATGCGTGTGGCTCATTAATCTTTTATGCGACACGGAACCCCTGCAGGCGTGAGCCTGCTCGCGATGGCGCCTAGTCGGTCAACATGAGTGTTGAATGACAGGGCCCCATCGCTGGCAAGCCAGCTCCCACAGGTTCCCATTGTGTGAATGAAATCGCGTTTACAGCATGAGTCCCTGTGGGAGCTGGCTTGCCAGCGATGGGGCCAGATCATCCTGCCTCAATGCCCGCCGACCACCATCGAGGTAAACGGCGCCACATACGCCTGCAACGTCACCAGCCCACCGACCAGGATCGCCAGCACGATCGAGTGGAAGAACACGTAGCGCAAAATCTCGCCCTCATGCCCGTACCAGCGGGTCGCGGTGGAGGCGACCACGATCGATTGTGCATCGACCATTTTGCCCATCACCCCGCCGGAACTGTTCGCCGCCGCCATCAGTACCGGACTGATCCCGAGCTGTTCCGACGTGACCCGCTGCAAGCCGCCAAACAGCACGTTCGACGCGGTATCGGAACCGGTCAGCGCAACACCCAGCCAACCGAGCAACGTGCCAAACATCGGGTAGAAAATCCCTGTTGCGGCAAACGCCAGGCCCATGGTCGCGTCGAGTCCGGAGTAGCGCGTGAGAAACCCCAGGGCCAGCATCGCCGCAATGGTGATCAGCGAAAACCGCACCACCCATAACGTGCGCAGGTATTGCTTGATCAGTTGCGGAATCGAATAGCCCATCAGCAAGCCACCGACGATCGCCGCCAGCAAAATCCCGCTGCCGGTGGCGGTCAGCCAAGTGAATTTGTACACCGCTTCTTCCGCTTTCGGTGCCGCGACCACCGGCGGCACTTTTTCGATTTGCAGGTGCAAAGTGGTAAAAGTCACGGCCGGGGCGAAGACCGGGTTGGCTTCGCGCAGCGGCTTGCCCTGCGGGTCGAGCTTGGCCGAGTGGGTTACCGGATCAATGGCGGGGCGGGTGTCGAACATATTCTTGAAGCCCTGAGTACCCCAGGCAAACACGAACACGGTGAGGATGATCCATGGCATCCACGCACGCATCACCGCGGGCCGTGCCTGATCGCTGAATGCGGCGCTGGCGGTGACTGTTTCTTCCTCGACTTTGGAGTTGTCGACTCGCCCCGAAAGCGCTGCCGAGGTGTGAATGGTTGCCGGTTTCCACACCTTCAGGAACAGCGTCAGGCAGGCCATGGAAATCAGCGCGGCGATCACGTCCACCAGCATCGGCCCATGATAGTTCGACACCAGAAACTGCGGCACGGCAAAACTCACCCCAGCCACCAGAATCGCCGGCCAGATCTCCAGCATCTTGCGCCACCCGGCGAAGGCCCAGATCAGCCAGAACGGCACCAGTACCGAGAAGAATGGCAGTTGCCGACCGACCATCATCGACAGCTCCATCTCATCCAGCCCGGTGACTTTGGCCAGGGTGATGATCGGCGTGCCCAGTGCGCCGAACGCTACCGGCGCGGTGTTGGCGATCAGCGCCAGACCGGACGCGGCCAACGGCGAAAACCCCAGCCCGATCAGGATCGCTCCGGTTACCGCTACCGGCGTGCCGAACCCTGCCGCACCTTCGAAAAACGCACCAAAGCAAAAGGCGATCAGCAGCAACTGCAAGCGGCGGTCATCGGTGATCCGCGCAAGGGAATCCTGCAGCACTTTGAACGAGCCGTTTTCGGTGGTCAGGCGATGCAGAAAGATGATGTTGAGGACGATCCAGCCGATCGGCAGCAAGCCATTCGCTGCGCCGAACAGCGCGGCGGAACCGGCCATGCTCGCCGGCATGCCAAAGGCAAAAATCGAGATCAGCAGGGCGGACGCCAGCGCCAGCAGCGCCGCCAAGTGCGCCTTGACGTGGAAGAACGCCAGCGCCGCAAGCATCACCACCACCGGTACGGCGGCCATGAGCGTGGAGATCACCGGATTGCCGAACGGGTCATAGATTTGCTGCCAGACCATGGTTCACCTCTGCTTGTTGTTATTGAGGGCGCAGATCCATTGCGTCGGGCTAGGTTGCAAGGAGTATAGGGGGCATTTCGCCGCCGCTCGGGCTGCGCGGGCGGGGCGACAAACGGTCGATAGTGGCCACTGAATCAACGACGTTTTGCCCGGTCGTATTTGCGGCTGCGCGCACCGCGTCCTGAAGGGGCGGGCAGCGTGGCCGATTCCGTCGTCAAGACCTTGGTTTTAGGGAAGTGTTGAATGAAGCGCGCAACAACGATGCTGCTGACCGTGACCGCCGCCGTATTACTCGGCGGCTGTGTCGCGGATTTTGATGATGACCACCGCCATGGCCGGCATTACGACCGCGATCATGGCCGCTATTACGACCACGATCGGCGCTGGGATGATCGCGATGACCGCCGCGATGGGCGTCGCTACTACCGTGATCGGGATGATGATTGACCGAGTTCTGCGCGCTCGATCAGCAGAACAGTCGCGCAGACATGAGGAGATGGACGCAATGATGGCAATTCAGTAGCATCGCCGTTTTTTTGCCCCTTCCCCCCAAGGATGATCATGTCTGTTGCTTCTCGGTTGCGTCGTTTCCCCGTTGTTTTCGGTGCCGCTCTGTCAGCTCTGCTTTTGTCAGGCTGCACCCAGATGGGCACTTATCAGGATGCGGTTGAACCTGATGCTGCCAAGCTGCGCTTTGTCGCCAGCACCGATAATGCGTCGGTGGATTACTACGATGCAGAGCATTGCGATGGCCAGACCACGGGCTTGCTCAACAACCTGTTCATCGTCGATAGCACACGCCGGGTCGGCATGAGTGTTGCGCCACCGGAGAAAGCCAAGAGCTATCTGGAAATCAAGCTGCCGCCTGAAAAGGACATTTACCTGAAGGTCAACACCCAGGTCGGTTACGCCGTCTGCGGGTCCGGTTTCAGCTTCAAGCCTCAGCGCGGTAGCGAATATGAGCTGACCTTCGACCTCAAGGGCCGTCAGTGTTCGACGCTGATGCAGCGCGTGCAGCGCATCGATGGCAAGGACGTGCGCACGCCGATCCCGATGAAGCGCGAGGGGCTGGCGGCCTGTGCCGGGCGCAACCCGATCTTTCCCAAGCCGCCAGTGCTGCTGCCGGATACGCCGGAGCGGACGGTCATGATCGACCGCATCGTCAATGGCAGCCTTTTCGTGGTGTTGAAGTCCGACGCGAAGACGCGGGCCACGACGACGTTTACGCCGGAAAAACTCGATTCGCTGGTCAGCGAGCGCAAGGCGAAAATGGGCTTTGAACTGCCAGACGATTATTGGGCGCTGTACCGTCAGAATCTGGACGCGTTCAACATTGAGGGTTCCGCGATTGCCGACGAGGCGATCACCCGTTCCAGCGACGAGTACCGCAAGCGTCTGCGCAGTATCGACGACAAGCGCTTGAAAGAATGGTCGGCCGTCGACGGTACTTCTGGCAAGCGTGGCAATGCGGTGCAGTCCGACATGGAAACCGGCATGATCACGTACTACTTCCAATCGTCCAAGGAAGTCATGAGAGAAGCTGTCATACGCCACCTCGACCGCATGGCCAGTATGGATAAGCAGTACAACGTCTGCTCGCGTTACGCCGAGTGCTGGAAGCGCTGAACAGCGCAACCCTGATGTGAAAAAGCCCACTGCGCCGATACGGCCAGTGGGCTTTTTTGTGCGTGTTGCAATTAAAAACGAGCGCTCGCCCGGACGCTGGATCGCGCAGGCACGGAGGCCTCGATGTCCAGCAAATGGGTGGCGAGAATGTCGCTCAGAAAACGGAACTGATCGTTGATGCCGACCACTTCATTACTGAAGTGATTAGTGGCGGCGGGTATCAGCAGATCTTCGAAAGCTTCGTTGAACACCAGCGCCTGCGCCTTGTGCGACACGGCGTGCTGGTCGTAATAGTTGCTGCCGAACACCGGGAAACTCACGGAGAGTGTGACGTGGGTGTGAATCATGTTGTGAACTCCTCGTTGTGTTTCGGATGGCTTAATCGTGCCTTTCACGGACGGCGCGCGGAAGGCAATCGTGGCGATGGTGAATATCGATGGCAGTGATGGTTCGGGTTTTTGGGGTGATGCTGATGGCCTCATCGCTGGCAAGCCAGCTCCCACAGGTTCTGAGGTGATCACAAAATCTGCGGCCGCTGGAAATCCTTGTGGGAGCTGGCTTGCCAGCGATGAGGCCGGTACTTCCAACATCAGGCTCAATTGCCCCACCTATACTCAAACCTGCCTCCCACTCATCTCAAGGAAACCGCCACCGTGAACCCGCGTGCGCTGCTCGTCGCCGCACTGTTGTTGCTGGCCGGCTGCGCCACCTCGGCGCGGGCGCCGGTGGCAGCGCCGCAGGCGGTGTTTGTCTCGCCGCAGACCTGGCAGCAGATCGACCGGGAAATCGTCAGCGCTTCGCAGCAAGCCACCGAGCAAGTCAAAGTCTTTGCCCGTGGCTCGATGGAACATTGGCGCACTCGGGTCTATCAGCAAACTGAAGAAAATTTCATTCCATGGTTCAGCAGCTACTGGACACAGGAATGGCTATCGATGAAGGTCAGTTGGTACACGATCAATGCCGGCGGTGAGCAGGACGCGTCGGCCAAGCGCCTGGCGGCGTATCTGCTTGAGCAATATCAGGAAAGGGTGTTGGCGCCGGTCGCGGTGGAGATCGACCCGGATGCGATTCTGGGGCAGGCCACGGCGTTCTATGCGCAGTTGATGGCGCAGCAGATGCCGCTCATCGCCCAGCGCCATGGCGTGCCCGTTGGTCAGCTCAACGGGCGGTTGCAGAAAGTCCCCGCCATCGCACTGGGCCCGCCGCCAGCGCGGGATGCTTCGTTGTATCAAGTGATCAGCACGGAGCCGCTGAATACGCTGCCGGCGTACGCCGCGTTGATCGACAAGATCCACACTGACGGCGGCGCCAAGGGCATTGCCTCGACCGATGCCGGCATGGCTCCGGTGGCCAAACGCGCCAGTCAGCGGATGGAAGCGGAAATGGCCCCGCGCGGTGCCGCCAGTGCTGTTGCTGCCGCGGCAGGGAAACTGGCTGGTGGGCTGATCTCGGTCGGTGTCGCCGGCATCCGCGCGATCATTCAGGCCAATGACCGGCCCGACAGCGAAGCGTTGATCCGCAGCAGTCTGGGCGGCACCTTCGACAAGGCCTGGCTGAAACTGCTGCAGAACCCTACCACTGGCGTCATGGCCGGCACGCTGCACATCGCCGGGCAGGTCGAGCGCAATCTGGGTGGGGGCGATGAGCCGTCGGTCGGCTTGGGCGTGAATCCTGTCGAATGGCGGCCGCCGCAATCGACCAGTCAGCAGATCGAACCCAACGTGCAAGGAGAGTGATCATGGCTTACATCGATATTTTTGTCGCACCTGTGCCGAGCGCCAATCGCGAACAGTACAAAAAACACTGTGAGATTGCCGCCAGGTTGTTCAGGGAATACGGCGCACAGGACGTGGTTCAGTGCTGGGGCGATGACGTGCCGGAGGGCAAAGTCACGTCATTCCCGATGGCGGTCAAACTCAAGGAGGGTGAGACGGTATCGGCCGGCTGGCTGATCTGGCCAGACAAGGCCACTCGCGACGCCGGCATGGGCAAAATGATGGAAGATCCGCGCATGCAACCGGACGTCAACCCGATGGGTTTTGATGGCCAGCGGATGATCTTTGGCGGCTTCAAGAACATTCTTGAATCCTGAGGCCAACGCAAAATTTCTTGTAGGCTTTCGTCTACTCGCGATGGCGCCCGTACATTCAAAATCATCATTGCCTGACCTACCGCTATCGCTGGCAAGCCAGCTCCCACAGGTTTTGTGTGAAGCCAGCAATGGTGGGCGTACCGCACGACCCTGTGGGAGCTGGCTTGCCAGCGATGGCGTCTGCACATTCAACACCTCATTGGCAGACCTGCCGCTATCGTGAGCAGGCGAAGGCCTACAGGTACTGTGTTCACTCGGTTGAGGGGGTGATGCGGCAACTTTTGCGGGTGCGGATCTGCTCGTCAGTCGGGCGTTCCCGGACGAATTCGAAGCGCGGCTCACCCTCGCTGTAATGCACCAGCCAGCCCCATTCCAGCTCGCTTTCATCCTGCCCGGGATTCGGTGGCCGGGCCCACCACGGTTCTTTGCTGAGGATCTCGCGCATGACGGCCTCCGGTTAATGGCAATCCTTGAACTATAGCTTCCTGTCACGAGTCGTCAGATCAGGCTGTGTACAATCCGGCGGATCACGATGAACAGGGGAGCAGGGCCGTGACCTTAGAAGCTAAGCGACTGTTTTTCGCCCTCGATTGTCCACCGGCGCAGCGCAAGGCCATTGCGCAATGGCGCGCCGGGCTGGGTTTGCGAACCGGTAAACCGGTGCCGGCGGACAATTTTCATCTGACGCTGTTGTTTCTCGGCGCGGTGCCATTGGCGCAGATCAATGAAGTCTGCGAGGCCGCCGGCCAAGTGCGCACACCGGGTGAACCGCTGAAGATTGCACTGGATCGCCTGCAGGTCTTGCATCG
Source organism: Pseudomonas sp. rhizo66 (assembly GCF_031931925.1). Taxonomy (NCBI): domain Bacteria; kingdom Pseudomonadati; phylum Pseudomonadota; class Gammaproteobacteria; order Pseudomonadales; family Pseudomonadaceae; genus Pseudomonas; species Pseudomonas sp. rhizo66. The sequence goes on along the minus strand of NZ_JAUJWZ010000017.1, from coordinate 73,220 downwards.
CGCGGGGGTGTTGTCGCTCGCACCCGAGCAGGCACCGCCGGGGTTGCTGCGGCTGGTCTACGCGTTGGAACAGGCAATGTTGCCGTTCGGCTTCGATGAGACAACCCGCGAGTTTCGTCCGCATCTGACCCTGGCCCGAGACTACCGTGGGCCCGAGCCGGAATCCGCCACACCGCCGGAATTTTTCCTGCGGGCCGAGCGCTTTGCCTTGTTCGAATCGCACAAGGGCCGTTATCGGGTTTTGCAAGACTGGCCGCTGATCTGAGGCACAAAAAAAGGCGCCCGAGGGCGCCTGAAATTCACCTGAACCGAGGAAGCCAGGTGAGGCCGTTCATTGCAGGGTGCAGCGGTGGTAAGGCGCTGCGTGAACGGGAAATTTTTCAGCACTGCATTGCTTTACTGTGGGAGCGAGCCTGCTCGCGAAGGCGTCGGCAGATCCAACATTTCCATCGCCTGTCCTACCGCTTTCGCGAGCAGGCTCGCTCCCACATTTTTGATCTCCGGTGTTTTTACTTACCGAGTTTCACCCGGGTCCAGCCACGGGTCATGATCCGCTGGGTGGCAATCGGCTGATCCGGTACCGCATACAACGTTGCCATCACCGCTTGCGACGGGTACGAACCCGGGTCGTTGCGGATCGCTTCATCCACCAGCGGCGTGGCCGCCGCGTTGGCATTGCTGTAGCCATTGCTGTTGGTGATCTCGGCAATGATGTCCGGGCGCATCAGGAAGTCCATGAACAGGTAAGCGTTCTCGACATTGGCGGCATCGCGCGGGATGGCGACCATGTCGTAGAAGCTGCCGGCGCCTTCCTTGGGAATGCTGTAGTCGATCACTACGTTGTTGCCCGATTCCACTGCGCGGGCCTTGGCCTGCAGCACGTCGCCGGAGTAACCGACCGCCACGCAGATGTTGCCGTTGGCCAAGTCAGAGATGTATTTCGAGGAGTGGAAGTACGCCACGTTCGGGCGGATCTTCATGAACAGCGCCTCGGCTTCCTTGATGTGCGCGGTGTCCTTGTCGTTCACCGGGTAGCCCAGGTAGTGCAGGGCAGCCGGGATCATTTCGGTTGGCGAGTCGAGGAAACTGATGCCGCAGGCTTTCAGTTTTTCGGCGTTTTCCGGCTTGAACAGCAAGTCCCAGGAGTTGGTCGGGGCGTTGGCGCCGAGCACTTCCTTGACCTTGGCCGGGTTGAAGCCGATGCCGATCGAGCCCCACATGTACGGGAACGCGTGGGCGTTGTCCGGATCACTGGCGGCGGCGTTTTTCAGCAGCACCGGGTTGAGATTCTTCCAGTTCGGCAGCTTCGATTTGTCCAGCGTCTGATAGACGCCGGCCTTGATCTGCTTGGCCAGGAAACTGTTCGACGGCACGACCAGGTCGTAGCCGGATTTGCCCGCCAGCAAACGCGCCTCAAGGGTTTCGTTGCTGTCGAAGACGTCGTAGGTCACGCGGATGCCGGTCTCGTCTTCGAACTTCTTGACGGTGTCCGGCGCGATGTAATCGGACCAGTTGTAAACACGCAGCACCTTGTCGTTGGCCTGGGCGCCCATGACCATTGCGCCCATTAAGGACAGTGTCAGCAGAGTCCTGCCAAACATTTTCATCGGTACAACTCCATTCTTTTTATTCACATTACCTAAAGCCCCCTCACCCAGACCCTCTCCCAGAGGGAGAGGGGACTGACCGAGGGGCTGACTACATGTTTGTAGGAGCTGTCGAGTGAAACGAGGCTGCGATCTTTTGATCTTTCACATCAAGATCAGAAGATCGCAGCGTGCCGCAGCTCCTACAGGTCAAGCGGTGGCGGTTTGTTGCGGTTGCTGCCACGACTCGTTCGCCGTTTGATCCATCGCTTCCTGAATCGCTTTTTTGCGGTTGGCCTCTGCCTTGCGGCCGAAGTACCAGACCAGGAACGTCACCAACGACACCGCCAGCAGAATCAGGCTGGCCACGGCGTTGATCTCGGGCTTCACGCCCAGACGCACTGCCGAGAACACTTCCATTGGCAGGGTGGTGGACCCTGGGCCGGACACGAAGCTGGCCAACACCAGGTCATCCAGCGACAAGGCAAACGACATCATCCCGCCTGCCGCCAGCGACGGCGCGATCATCGGAATGGTGATCAGGAAAAACACCTTGAACGGCTTCGCGCCGAGATCCATCGCCGCTTCTTCGATCGACAGATCCAGTTCACGCAAGCGCGCGGAGACTACCACCGCGACATAAGCGGCACAAAACGTGGTGTGGGCGATCCAGATCGTGACGATGCCACGTTCCTGCGGCCAGCCGATCAGTTGCGCCATGGCCACGAACAGCAGCAACAGCGACAGACCGGTGATCACTTCAGGCATCACCAGCGGCGCGGTGACCAGACCACCGAACAGGGTGCGACCCTTGAAGCGTGTGACACGAGTCAGCACAAAAGCGGCGAGGGTGCCCAACGCGACAGCGGCAATCGCGGTGTAGCAGGCGATTTCCAGCGAGCGCACCACCGAGCCCATCAGTTGCGTGTTGTCGAGCAGGCCGACGTACCACTTCACCGACCAGCCGCCCCACACCGTCACCAGTTTGGAGGCGTTGAACGAGTAGATCACCAGAATCAGCATCGGCAGATAAATGAACATCAGGCCGAAGATCAACATGAACTTGGAAAAACCGAAGCGTTTCATCCCCGTGCCTCCATCTCTTTGGCCTGGCTGCGGTTGAACAGCAGAATCGGCACAATCAGGATCAACAGCATCACCACCGCCAGCGCAGACGCCACCGGCCAGTCGCGGTTATTGAAGAACTCTTGCCACAGCACGCGACCGATCATCAGCGTCTCCGGGCCACCCAGCAGTTCCGGAATCACGAACTCACCGACCACCGGAATGAACACCAGCATGCAGCCGGCGATGATGCCGTTCTTGGCCAGCGGCACGGTGATTTTCCAGAAGTTGTTGAAGTTGCTCGATCCCAGATCCTGCGCGGCTTCCAGCAGGCTGCCGTCGTGCTTGACGAGGTTGGCGTACAGCGGCAGCACCATGAACGGCAGGTAGGCGTAGACCACACCGATATACACGGCGGTGTTGGTGTTGAGGATCTCGATCGGGTGATCGGTCAGCCCCGTCCACATCAGAAACGCGTTGAGCAGACCGTTGTTGCTGAGGATGCCCATCCACGCATACACGCGGATCAGGATCGCGGTCCAGGTCGGCATCATGATCAACAGCAGCAGGACATTTTGCGTTTCCTTGCCAGTCTTGGTGATCGCGTAGGCCATCGGAAAACCGATCACCAGGCACATCAGCGTGCTCAGCGCCGCAACCTTCAGCGAACCGAGGTACGCTGACAGATACAGCTCGTCTTCGCCGAGCAGGGTGTAGTTGCCGATGTTCAGCAGCAGCTGGAATTTCTGTTCGGCATAGGTGTAGATCTCCGAGTACGGCGGGATCGACAGCGCAGCTTCCGAGAAGCTGATCTTCATCACCAGGAAGAACGGCAGCATGAAGAACAGGAACAGCCAGATGAACGGAATGCCGATCACCAGTTTTCGCCCGCTGGGCACCAGGCGCAGGAATTGCTGATTGAAGGTTTTCATGAGCGCAGTACCACGCCGCTGTCGTCTTCCCACCACACGTAGACCTTGTCGTCCCAGGTCGGGCGCGCGCCACGGCGTTCGGCGTTGGCCATGAACGACTGGACGATTTTGCCGCCGGGCAATTCGACGTAGAACACCGAGTGGCCGCCGAGGTAGGCAATGTCATGCACCTTGCCTTCGGACCAGTTGTAGCGGAACTCCGGTTGAGTGGTGCTGACGAGCATTTTTTCCGGACGGATCGCGTAGGTGACCGACTTGTCCTGTACCGAAGTGCTGACGCCGTGACCGACGTAGATCTTCTGCTGCAAGTCCGGGCTGTGGATGATCGCGTGACCTTCAAGGTCTTCCACCACGGTGCCGTCGAAGGCGTTCACGTTACCGATGAACTCGCAGACCATGCGGCTGACCGGTGCTTCATAGATGTCGACCGGGCTGCCGATTTGCGCGATCCAACCGAGGTGCATGATCGCGATGCGCTCGGCCATGGTCATGGCTTCTTCCTGGTCGTGGGTCACCATCACGCAGGTCACGCCGACGCGTTCGATGATCTGTACCAGCTCCAGTTGCATCTGCGAACGCAGCTTTTTATCCAGCGCGCCCATCGGTTCATCGAGCAGCAACAGCTTCGGACGCTTGGCCAGCGAGCGGGCGAGGGCGACGCGCTGACGCTGGCCGCCGGACAACTGGTGCGGGCGGCGTTTGGCGTATTGGGTCATGTGCACCAGGCGCAGCATTTCATCGACACGGGCATCGATTTCACTGGCCGGCAAACGGTCCTGCTTGAGGCCGAAGGCGATGTTCTGCGCAACGGTCATGTGTGGGAACAGCGCGTAGGACTGGAACATCATGTTGATCGGCCGCTCATACGGCGGCATGTCGGTGATGTCCACGCCGTCGAGCAAAATCCGCCCTTCGGTCGGGCGCTCGAAACCGGCGAGCATGCGCAGCAGGGTCGATTTGCCCGAACCGGAGCCACCGAGCAGGGCGAAGATTTCGCCCTGATGGATCTCCAGGGACACGTCGTCCACTGCCACGGTTTCGTCGAACTTCTTGGTGACACGATCGACTTTCACCAGAACCTTTTTCGGTTGCTGATGACCTTCAAGTGCCTTCCGGTAAGTGCTGGAGGCGTTTGCCATGTGAAACTCCCAACAGGTTTCGTTCGCCTGGCCAATGTGGCCTGGCTTAAGTGGATTGCAAGCCTGTAAGCGCTGCCCCGGTCGAATCGCCGCAATACCCTGTGGGAGCTGGCTTGCCAGCGATGGCGGTGGGTCACTCACCATTAATGTTGAAGGTGACGGCCTCATCGCTGGCAAGCCAGCTCCCACAGGGTTTTGCATTGTTCTGACAGGTATTGCACTTACCGATCCGGCTTGTTCGGCGCCGCCGTCCTGGCTGCCTGGGTCGTACTTGTTGTTATCACGGGTGTTGTTGTTCACGAATGACGGATGCGCGCAGGCACACCCGCCGTTCGAGGGGGCAGTAAATCGTTACGTGTTCTTTGCTTGAATCAGCGCTGGTTGCGTCGCGCCGCCCGCTGCCGACAAGCCTCGCCGAACGCCTGGAAAATCTTCAGGTAGTTCGGGTTATCGAGTACTTGCCATTCCGGGTGCCATTGCACGCCGAGGGCGAAGGTCGGACTGTGTTCGACCGAGACCGCCTCGATCAAGCCGTCCGGCGCCACCGCTTCGGCACGCAGGCCGGGGGCGAGGCGATCGATGCCCTGGCTGTGAATCGAGTTGACCTGGAACTCGCCGGGCAATCCCAGCGCCTCGAACACGCCGCCAGCAAGCACGGTCACCGCGTGAGCCGGCGCGTATTGCACGGCCACATCAGGGCTGTCGGCTTCACGGTGATCAAGCATGCCTGGCAGCTCATGCACCTTCTGATGCAGGCTGCCGCCGAACGCCACGTTCATTTCCTGGAAGCCCCGGCAAATGCCGAGCACCGGAACGCCCGCCGCGATGGCTGCACGTAATAAAGGAAGGGTGGTGGCATCCCGCGCCGGATCATGATCCGTGCCGGGTTCGCTGGCCGGGCCTTGATAGTGGAAAGGCTCCACGTTCGAGGGCGAGCCGGTCAGCAGCAGACCGTCGAGTTGACCGAGCAGGTCTTCGATTTCAGTCAGGTTGCCAAGGGAAGGGATGACCACTGGCAGCCCGTTGGCGCCAACGCTGACAGCACGTACGTACTTGTCGCCGCTGATGTGATAGGGGTGCAGGCCAATCTGTTTGACGCACGCAGTAACGCCGATCAATGGCTTGAATGCCATTTTTATTCACCTCGAAGTTTGACACTTGAACGAGCTTTTCCGGAGCTTAGCCTCGTTGATTTTAATTAACAACTGCCATGTAAAAAATTCTAAACGCCGTTCATCAAATCTTCATGGTTTGCGTGCGTCTGGCGCCTGTGTTGGCACGTGAGTGTTAAAAAAAGCCCGAAAAATAAAGCCTGAGCGGTCATGTGTTCGCTATTGACTTCACTTTGCCGTTCGGGTTGACTGGCTCGGCGAAACAGCAGTGAACATAATAATTAACAGCTAAATAGGTGCATCATGTCGGTCCCCCTGCGTACCGTTCAACTCAACGAAGCAAACGCATTCCTTAAGAAATATCCTGAGGTTTTGTACGTCGACCTTCTGATTGCGGATATGAACGGTGTGGTGCGCGGCAAGCGCATCGAACGCACCAGTCTTCATAAGGTTTACGAGAAAGGCATCAACCTGCCGGCCTCGCTTTTCGCGCTCGACATCAATGGCTCCACGGTGGAAAGCACCGGCCTGGGTCTGGACATCGGCGACGCTGACCGCATCTGCTACCCGATCCCCGGCACCCTGAGCATCGAGCCGTGGCAGAAGCGCCCCACCGCACAACTTCTAATGACCATGCACGAGATCGAAGGTGAGCCGTTCTTCGCCGACCCGCGTGAAGTGCTGGCCAACGTCGTACGCAAATTTGATGAGATGGGTCTGACGATCTGCGCGGCGTTTGAACTCGAGTTCTATCTGATCGACCAGGACAACGTGAACGGTCGTCCGCAGTCGCCACGTTCACCAGTGTCCGGCAAGCGTCCGGTGTCGACTCAGGTGTACCTGATCGACGACCTCGACGAATACGTCGATTGCCTGCAAGACATCCTCGAAGGCGCGAAAGAGCAGGGCATTCCGGCTGACGCGATCGTCAAGGAAAGCGCCCCGGCGCAGTTCGAAGTCAACCTGCATCACGTGTCCGACCCGATCAAGGCGTGCGACTACGCCGTCCTGCTCAAGCGTCTGGTGAAGAACATCGCCTACGACCACGAGATGGACACCACCTTCATGGCCAAGCCGTATCCGGGCCAGGCCGGCAACGGTCTGCACGTGCACATTTCGATCCTGGACAAAGAAGGCAACAACATCTTCGCCAGCGAGGATCCCGAGCAGAACGCCGCACTGCGACATGCGATCGGCGGTGTGCTGGAGACCCTGCCCGCGCAAATGGCTTTCCTCTGCCCGAACGTCAACTCGTACCGCCGCTTCGGCGCACAGTTCTACGTACCGAACTCGCCGAGCTGGGGCATCGACAACCGCACTGTTGCGGTGCGCGTACCGACCGGCTCGCCGGACGCCGTGCGCATCGAGCACCGCGTCGCCGGTGCCGATGCCAACCCGTACTTGCTGATGGCTTCCGTTCTGGCCGGTATTCACCACGGTCTGACCAATCAGATCGAACCGGGTGCCCCGGTGGAAGGCAACAGCTACGAGCAGAACGAACAGAGCCTGCCGAACAACCTGCGCGATGCACTGCGCGAACTGGACGACAGCGAAGTCATGGCCCGCTACATCGACCCGATGTACATCGACGTGTTTGTCGCGTGCAAGGAAAGCGAGCTGGCCGAGTTCGAGAACTCGATCTCTGACCTTGAGTACAACTGGTATCTGCATACGGTTTGATTGGCTGAGGCCCTCAAAAGCTGAAGAGCTCCTCACCCTAACCCTCTCCCGGAGGGAGAGGGGACTGACCGGGTTGTATCGATATATCCGGCGACCTGAACGATCCAGTCGATTATGGATTCGGCAAAGATTTTTCAGGTCGGCGGAGATTCTGAGCATCCCCGAATCGGTCCCCTCTACCCCCGGGAGAGGGCTAGGGTGAGGGCAGCCATCTCAAGCCAGACCCAGCACCCCGACACCCCCAATCCCCCCTTGTCGAGCCACAACAATGACAACGACCCGCAACGACTGGGAACAACGCTTCCAGTCCCTGACCATCGAAGCCCGCGCGTTCATCAACGGTGAATACCGCCCGGCCATCAGTGGCGACACCTTCGAATGCCTGAGCCCCGTCGACGGCCGTTTCCTCGCCTCCGTGGCCAGCACCGATGAAGCCGACGCCAACCTCGCGGTTGAAGTCGCGCGCCAGTCTTTCGAATCCGGCATCTGGGCGAAAAAAGCCCCGGCCGAGCGCAAGCGTATCCTGATTCGCTTCGCCGATCTGATCCTCCAGAACCAGGAAGAACTGGCGCTGCTGGAAACCCTCGACATGGGTAAACCGATCAGCGATTCGATGAGCATCGACATCCCGGCGACCGCCAACGCGATCCGCTGGAGCGCCGAAGCCATCGACAAGATCTACGACGAAGTTGCCGCTACCCCGCACGATCAACTCGGGCTCGTCACTCGCGAGCCTTCCGGTGTAGTTGCCGCGATCGTGCCGTGGAACTTCCCGCTGATCATGGCCAGCTGGAAATTTGGCCCGGCGCTGGCAGCGGGCAACTCGTTCATCCTCAAGCCTTCGGAAAAATCTCCGTTGACCGCGATCCGTATTGCGCAACTCGCGCTGGATGCCGGTATTCCGAAAGGCGTGTTCAACGTCCTGCCAGGCTTCGGCCACACCGTCGGCAAGGCGCTGGCGTTGCACATGGACGTCGATGTGCTGGCCTTCACCGGCTCCACGGCGATCGCCAAGCAACTGATGATTTATGCCGGGCAAAGCAACATGAAGCGCGTCTGGCTCGAAGCCGGGGGCAAGAGCCCGAACGTGGTGTTTGCCGACGCCCCGGACTTGCGCGCGGCAGCACAAGCAGCGGCCGGCGCGATTGCTTTCAACCAGGGCGAAGTCTGCACCGCGGGTTCGCGTCTGCTGGTCGAGCGTTCGATTCGCGAGCAATTCATTCCGCTGTTGGTGGAAGCGCTGCAAGCGTGGAAACCGGGTCATGCACTGGATCCGGCAACCACCGTCGGTGCCGTGGTCGACCAGCGTCAACTCGACAACGTGCTGCGCTACATCAGCATCGGTCGCGAGCAGGGCGCCGAGCTGATTGCCGGCGGCCAACGCACCCTCGAAGAAACCGGCGGCCTCTATGTGCAACCGGCGCTGTTCGACGGCGTGACCAACGCGATGACTATCGCTCAGGAAGAAATTTTTGGCCCGGTGCTGTCGCTAATCACCTTCGACACCGCTGAAGAAGCGCTGCAGATCGCCAACGACAGCATCTTCGGCCTCGCCGCCGGCGTGTGGACCAGCAACCTCAGCAAGGCGCACACCTTCGCCCGTGGCCTGCGTGCCGGCAGCGTCTGGGTCAACCAGTACGACGGCGGCGACATGACCGCACCGTTCGGTGGCTTCAAACAGTCGGGCAACGGCCGCGATAAATCGCTGCACGCGTTCGACAAGTACACCGAGCTGAAAGCGACCTGGATCAAGCTCTGACTCTATTACAGCGGTGGTCGCCTTTTATTAGCGGCCCTCGGAGAAACGTATGAAACAGCAACACGTAAACAGCTACTACGCCGCCACCCGCAACGAAGTCATCGACTTCCCGACCCTCGAAGAGTCGGTCGAGTGCGACGTTTGCATCATCGGCGCCGGCTACACCGGCCTGTCCTCGGCACTGTTCCTCACCGAAGCCGGCTACAAAGTGGCGGTGCTCGAAGCAGCGAAAGTCGGCTACGGCGCCAGCGGTCGCAACGGCGGTCAACTGGTCAACTCCTATAGCCGCGACGTCGACGTGATCGAAGAGCGCTACGGCGACAAGACCGCAGAAATCCTCGGCAGCATGATCTTCGAAGGCGCCGACATCATCCGTTCGCGCATCAAGGAATACGACATCAAGTGCGACTACCGCCCGGGCGGCATCTTCGCAGCGATGAACAAGAAACAACTCAACGGTCTGGCTGAGCAGAAGCGCAGTTGGGAACGTTACGGCAACCGCAATCTGAAGATGCTCGACGCGGCCGACATCCGTCGCGAAGTCGGCTCCGATGCTTACGTTGGCGGCCTGCTCGACATGCAGGGCGGCCACGTGCATCCGCTGAATCTGGCGCTCGGTGAAGCGGCTGCGATCACGCGTTTGGGCGGCAAGATTTACGAGCAATCAGCGGCTGTAGAAATCAAATACGGCGAGCCTAACGTCGTGCGCACCGCCAAAGGCCAGGTCCGCGCCAAGTACCTGCTGATCGCCGGCAACGCTTATCTGCCGCAAGGTCTCGACAACCGCGTGACCGCGAAAAGCATGCCGTGCGGTTCGCAGATCGTCGTCACCGAGCCGTTGACCGAAAAGCAGGCGCGCAGCCTGATCACCAACAACTACTGCGTTGAAGACTGTAACTATCTGCTGGATTACTACCGCCTCACCGCCGACAACCGTCTGCTTTACGGCGGCGGTGTGGTCTACGGCGCGCGGGAACCGGACGACATCGAACAACTGATCCGCCCGAAGATCCTCAAGACCTTCCCGCAGCTCAAAGACGTGAAAATCGACTACCGCTGGACCGGCAATTTCCTGCTGACCATGTCACGCATGCCGCAATTCGGCCGCATCGAAAAGAACGCCTACTACATGCAAGGCTACAGCGGCCACGGCGTCACCTGCTCGCACCTGGCCGGCAAACTGATTTCGGAAATGATCCGTGGCGACGCCGAACGCTTCGACGCCTTCGCATCGCTGCCGCACATGCCAATGCTCGGCGGCCGCACGTTCTCGGCCCCACTGACCGCCCTCGGCGCCGTCTACTACTCGCTGCGTGACCGCTTCGGCATCTAGGTTACCTCCCCGGCGGCGACCCCAAGACCCCGCCGGTTTTTCTTATCGCAACACTCCCTGATATCCAAATGTGGGAGCTGGCTTGCCAGCGATGAGGCCAGCAAACACAACATCAATCCGACTGAAACACTAAAGATCAAATTGTAGGAGTGAGTCTGCTCGCGATGAGGTTAGAAAAGACACCATCACTCCCGCTGACACACCACAAAACCTGTGGGAGCTGGCTTGCCAGCGATGGCGGTCTTTCAGCAAAAGGGATGTTGAATGTGCCACCCAATCGCTGGCAAGCCAGCTCCCACAGGTTTTGTATTCAGCCCAGAATTACCACCGGCAGGTTCATTTCACCCACCGTCCATCGAACCTGCTGAGCAACACCGGCAAACGTGATTTAATAGCCGCCTTTCACGGTTCCGGGACACGGGAGCAACGTGATCCGCGCCCCTCGGCGCGTCACCCGCCACCCACCCCCATTACCCGTGGGTCTGCGCGAGAACCGCCGAGCGGCGATCAGGCAAGGCAAAAACAGGCGAGGAAGCGGAGTGTAGGGCCCTACATGAGCATTCCGAGCCTGTTTTTAACGCAGCATGATCGTCGCGCAGGCAGTTTTCGCGCAGAGCCTAAGTACTTCTCACATAAGGCAGTCATGGATACGGGTTCTCGACTCAAACTAGTACGCGAAAGCTACAAACTCTCCCAGCGCGAGCTGGCCCGGCGTAGCGGCGTGACCAATGCCACCATTTCCCTGATCGAACAGAATCGCGTCAGCCCCTCCGTCAGCTCACTGAAAAAGCTGCTCGAAGGCATACCGATGTCCCTGGCCGACTTCTTCACCTTCGACCAACCCCCGCGCGAACACCAATACGTCTTCCGCGCCAACGAACAACCCGACCTCGGCCGCCACGGCCTGCGCCTGCTGCTGATCGGCGCCTCGGTGCCGAGTCGTCAGATGCGTCTGCTGCGTGAGCAATACGCACCGGGCGCGAGTTCGGGGGAAGAGCCGATTGTGCATGCGGAAGGCGAGGAGTGTGGGCTGGTGACGCGTGGCACGGTGGAGTTGACCGTGGATGGGTCGGTGAGTGTGTTGAATGCGGGGGATGGGTATTATTTTCCGACGACGCTGCCGCATAAGTTTCGGAATATCGGGGCGGATGAGGCTGAGATTATTAGTGCGAATACGCCGGCGAATTTTTGAGAGAAAAAGTTTTTTAGATATAAAAAAAACCGCAGAGATGCGGTTTTTTTTTACCCGTCGTTAGGGTTGGTAGTAAAACCCCTTGAGAGTGTTGCGCGTGATGCTGTTGTGCCATTACTCTATGCGTGTTGGAGATTGGCGAGTAGCTTATGAGGCGCTTCGGAAGGTTATGGGCGATATGTAGCATGGACGTCTTAATGGTGGATATATGTTTAGTTGCTCACTAGCTTGATGAGCTTTGTGTTTGTTTGAGTTATAAATGGCAGGGATTGGGATGGGCTATAAAGCTTTGCGGAAAGACCTTACGGAAACGACGCGAAAATGTGATTTTTGCGAGAATTATCTTACATCTTTAAAGGCATTTGTGCTTGAAGATGAAAGTACAGGCTCCATTGCGTATGCAGGTCCGACCTGTGCTAAAAAGAAATTGGGAAAAGGCTTTACTCTTTCAGGTGTTCCAGACCTTACAAGGTTTACACTCTCAGATAATATACGTGATACAAACTCAGGGGGCGGTAAAGGGGGAAGGCAGAGTTTAGATCCCGTTCGACTAGCGATTGAATATCTGACTCTTCGAGAGGAGAAACTAAAAGATGTCATGAAGACATCATATTCTGTATTGAGAGGGTATTATAATGTCTCGAAATCCAGGTCGCTCACTGAGTCCGAGGTTCTGCATATAAATAATATTGAGGCGAAGTCGCCGGATAGCTTAAAGCTTGCCAGCCTCCAGCGTTGCTATAATTATCTCTTTTGGATTGATGTCGGAATCAATAAGCTGCCTAGTGACAAGATTGATTTTTTAAGAAGCGTGAGGGAAGGCTTGATAAACAGTGGGCGAATTACTGAAGTACAAAGAAAGGCTGTGAATAGGTGGTTATCGAATATCGATGGAGTGCCGCAGCTTAAATGATTGTTTGTTTGAAATGTTGATGGGTTGTGTATTTTTTGTGAGGTATTGAATGCCATATCCAATAGAAAGGAAATTGGTGGTTGGGGTTGCGTCGAGTGCGCTATTTGATTTGTCCGAGTCTCATAGTGTTTATTTGGATAGTGGTGTTGAGGAATATAGGCTTCATCAGGAAAAGAATCTTGATGTTCCCCTGTTAAAGGGAGTGGCCTTTCCTTTTATACGTCGATTTCTCAGTATCAACAAAGCTTTTCCTAAGCAGCTCCCTGTTGAAGTGGTTTTATTATCAAGAAACTCTCCTGAAACAGGTATGAGGGTGTTCAGGTCGATAAAGCACTATGGTTTGGATATCAGTCGAGCTGCCTTCATGACCGGACGTTCACCTCATGAATATGTTCCTGCTTTCAACGCTTCGTTATTTTTGAGTGCAAACGAAGGCGATGTTCAAAAAGCTATTGATGCTAACTATCCAGCGGGCGTGGTGTTGCCGTCCAAAGTCTATGATGACGAGCTGGACAAGGAATTACGAGTTGCGTTCGACTTTGACGGTGTTATCGCTGATGACGAAGCCGAATCGGTTTTTAAGAGAAATCACGATTTGGGTGAGTTTCAAGCTCATGAGTATGAACATCAATCGATCCCTCACCAACCCGGACCATTAGCGGATTTATTTAGAAAACTTTCATTTATGCAAAAATTGGAAGAAAAGCGAATGAAAGAGGATTCTGAATATGAAAAAATTCTTAGAATATCAATTGTGACGGCGCGAAATGCTCCTAGTCATGAGCGAGTTGTAACTACCCTAAAGGAATGGGGTGTTTCTGCTGATGAGTCATTTTTTTTAGGGGGTATGGATAAGTCTAGGGTGTTGTCGATATTAAGGCCACATATGTTTTTTGATGATCAGCGAAGTCATTTGGAGTCACCCGCAGGCAATATCCCTATGGTTCATGTTCCCTTTGGTGTTGCGAATAAAATATAAAAATTAATCTGAGGTTATTGGTCGACCTATTTCGGTAATTTGTTTGGTCATAGCGTGCTCGTAGCTCAAGCGGAAAATGTATCTGGTGAGAATTTTTTGTGTGGGGCGTGTGATGGAAGTTAAAGGAGGCTTTGGTTGTGGTGAAGGAGCGTTTGTTGATGTTTTTCAGTAAAGCAAAAAAATCGTACAAACTTAGGTTTTTTTTGATTTTCTTGGTGTTGATTGTCATCTTTTCGCCTATTCTGGCATATGCGTATACGTTTGGTTTTGGGATTTGGGCGTCGCATGACGAATGGTCGAAAATGGGCAGTGCCTTAGGTGGTATATATAGTCCGATTATCGCAGTTGCGACATTATGTTTTTTGTATCGTCAGCAGCGTTTTACTGAAATATCTCATGCCGAAAATAGAGAAGCTGATTTTAGACGGCATACGTTTGCAAAATGCGAGAATTATATAACATTGGCTTCACATCGAGTCGATAAACTTGATGAGAGTCAGATTCGTGGCTTGACCTGTCTATTAGAGATGTACGCTGACGCTGTGGACGAAAAAGAGAAAGAGGAGATTTTTGCAGCGTTGAATAAGTTTTACCAACCTCAAATTCTGAGTATTGGCAGAGTTAGTTCAACTCTTCATAAAATCAGGAATTTAGACATGGATGTCGATGGGATGGTCAGTGATTTGCGAATGTATGCTTCGAGCGTAATAAGCTTAGAGCTTTTGTTGGCGCACGACGTTTTTTATAGGGCTTACATGAATGATGGGTCTTATTTTTCATTCGAACCTTCCGAGGATGAAAAGATGCGCGTTGATGAGGCGTTCGATAAAATGAAGAAGAAAAAGTAACAGCTTAGCCGGAGGTTTGCTTTGTGGTTACTTGATAGGCTTGATTGGCCATTTGAGTAAAAGACTTGGCTTGTAATGAATAACGGTTATTTATAAGTTTGGGTGGTTAGCGTGTCATGAAGTTGTTCGGTTTTTTTACAAAAAACCGCAGTTGTGCAGTTTTTTCTCAGTGAGGATTAATTACCGTTTGATAAGTGAAATCACCGCTGTTCAATCACCCGAAATACATCACTCACACCCTGCATCATGATTCTGGGGATGTTGGTGAGGGTGTTGATGTTGCGTTCAGTATGGTCAAGCAGGCAAGTGCAGGCATGAACCGAGGTATTTGAGGACGGCATTGATGCGCTCGGCGACGCAGTCGTCGTAATCCGGGGCGTGCGGTATGTCTGATGGAAACGGACTATCCGGTTTTGGCGCAGCTTCGCAGCCCAGCGGGAGCAAGCTCTCTCGCCACATGGGGTGTTTTCCTACGAAGTTTTCAGATATCGAAATTGGGCGAATCTACAGGGCGGTAGCCATTCGTCCGACACGCCGCACGTTCGCCGCACAGCTTCTTCCAATGTTGTAACTCACCGAGCAAAGGAAGAGCCACCATGCTGAACCATAAAATCGCGGTGTTAACCCTCGCGGCGTTGCTGTCCGGCAGTTCGCTGTACGCGATCGCGGCTGGCGAAACGCCGACTCCGACAGCCAACGACGGCAACAGCCAGACTCGTGAACCAGCGTCTCCAGCCACCAATGCCGATCCGGATGCCGATTCGCTGCCCAAGGGTGGAGATGGCGGGAAGACGGATAACGGACCGGTGCCTTCTGCCACCAAACCCAGTGGTGCTGGGCAATCAACCGGTAGCAGCAGTGGCGGGAGCGGCGGTGGTTGATGGATGTTGCGCACTAAAAGCCCGGTCTTTTTGAGCCGGGCTTTTCTTTGTCTGTCGCAAGCATGGATATCAGTCGTTTACTTCGTTTTCCAATGCCCGCCACCATTCTCACAATCAATCCGCGCCTGGGCCAAATGCTCCACGTCGTAGTAATACGTGGTTACCTGGGCGTTGTCGGGGATGTTCAATGCCTTGGCATTCTTGTCCTTGCTGGTGGAGTGCGGGTTGGCCAGGGATTCTTGGGTGATCGTAGCGATGCACGTGGCCTGATAGTGATCGGCGCAGTGTGCGACTTTGGTTTTAGTGCTGTTGAGCATGTCTTTGCTTTCATTGCTGCACGACCAGTCGATGGAGTTGACCGGCATGCCTTCGTATTCATAACAACTGTGGGTTTCCACCGCCGGCACCGAGGCGCTGGAGGATTGGGTCTGCACGTCGCAGCCTTCGGCCATGACGCAGGTGGGGATGACGGCGAAGCTGGCGAGCAGAAGCAGGAAGCGAATGTTCATCGGGGTTTCCTCTTCAGGGGCGCCGTGTCTGATCGATGATGTTGGCGCTTTAAAGTTTCGAGACGGCGTGGAGGAGGGAGGTTCCATCGGGTTTTTGATTTGCTCCCGTGGCGTACACTGCGAAACAATCGGAAACATTCAGCGCCCAAGGATTGGAACATTGCCCATGATCGAAATCGGCAGCCGCAATAATGCGTCCCCCTCGCAGCATCCATTCCACGACATCTACCTGTTTCACATAGACCCTTCAAAGCCAGACACGCCTTTCTGTTTCGAGCAGTCGATGGCTGGCGGGCATATGGAACATGGCGG
The DNA here is from genome assembly GCF_031931925.1 of Pseudomonas sp. rhizo66. NCBI lineage: Bacteria > Pseudomonadati > Pseudomonadota > Gammaproteobacteria > Pseudomonadales > Pseudomonadaceae > Pseudomonas > Pseudomonas sp. rhizo66. Next base: position 56,980 of record NZ_JAUJWZ010000017.1, on the reverse strand, counting down.
TGCCCGGTGGTTGGCGCTGGATGAGCTGGATGGCTGGCCGGGTGAGTGGCGTGAGCATCTGCAGAAGGCTGATTGCGCGTGGGTTGCCGAGTTGATCGATGCCAATCCAACAGCCGATCAGGCTACTTTGGTGTCGCTGATTCTTCAGCAGCATTGCGGGCCAGCGAAGCCCATCGGACGCCTGAGGGCAATCGGCAACTGGCTCAAACGCAACATCCACGTCGGCGGCCGCTACGGCGTTTAACCCACGGAGACTCCCATGACCCAGACCCTCGAACGCGCTATTGCCATCGCCGCCACGGCACACGCCGGGCAGGTCGACAAGGGCGGAGCGCCGTACATTCTGCATCCGCTTAAAGTCATGTTGCGCATGAGCACGCTGGAAGAACGCATCGTCGCCGTGCTGCACGATGTGGTTGAGGATTGCGGTGTCAGCCTCGATGATTTGCGTAAGGAAGGCTTCAGCGAGGAAGTTTTGAGCGCTATCGAATCGGTGACCAAAGTGCCGGGCGAACCCTATGAAGACTTCGTCGACCGCGCCGCGCAGAACCCGATCGGTCGAGTGGTGAAATTGGCGGATCTGGAAGAGAACAGCGACCTGTCGCGGATTGCCTCGCCGAGTTGGGAGGACCTCGAACGAATCGAAAAATACCGCCGGGCGATTGGCCGGTTGCGCGGCTGAAAACGAATTCATCCCCTGTAGGAGCTGCCGAAGGCTGCGATCTTTTGATCTTGCTTTTAAAAACAAAAGTCAAAAGATCGCAGCCTTCGGCAGCTCCTACATGGGGTTGTGGTGTGTCAGGTAGATAGCCAGGAAGGCGACTATGAAATCCAATTTCTGTTTGTTGATTGCCGCCAGTTTCGGCGCACTGTTGCAGTTCGAAGGCGTTCCCCACGGCCTGCTGTTGGGGTCGATTGTCGTCACCGCATTGTTCGCCAGTAAAACCGGTATCGCCCCGGCAACGCCTTATGGACTGGGCTACATCCAGGTCACGCTGGGCATCGCCACCGGGCTGATGTTCGAAGCGTGGGACAGCGAGACGGCTTCGACGATGTTGCCTAGCCTCGGCGTATTGCTGATTTGCCTGACAGTGCAGATCGCGTTGGCCGGATGGTGGCTGACACGCGGTGCGGGCTGGAATCGTACTGATGCGCTGTTGGCGGTTTATCCCGGTGCGCTGGCAGCGGTGTTCGATTTACTCGAGTCGGAGAAAGCGTCAAGCAAGGTCATCATCGTGCATCTGATGCGCTTGCTGCTGATCACGGTACTGGTGAGTTTCCTGATTCCCGGCCAGGCGGCTGCGGTGGCGGTTGCCGATGGTGATCCTTTAACGACAGGCATGGCGCTGACTGCGTTTTCGGTCATCGCGCTGAGCGTGCTGCTCGGGCGCTTGCTGCTGGTGATCGGCGTACCGGCGCCGTTCATGCTCACCGCGATCATCATCACTGCCGTGTTCGTCAAATCGGGATGGCTGCACGGTTTTCACATGCCGGACTGGAGTTTGAATCTCGCGGCACTGATTCTCGGTGTGCGGATCGGCTCAAGGTTTCAGGGGCTTGGCTTTGAGGAGCTGGGGCGTCACGGTCGTACGGCATTGGTCTCGGTCGGTTTGATGATCGTGGTGGCGGCGGTGTTTGCTGAAGTCGCGGCACGGTGGTTGGGCAGTGATCCGCTGTCGTTGTGGCTGGCGTACATGCCGGGGGCGATTGAGACGATTGCGATTGTCGCGTTTGGTGGCGGGCTAAATGTGGTGTTTATTCTGACTCATCATTTGAGCCGGATGGTGCTGCTGCATTTTGCCCCGGCGTTGTTGGTGCAGGTGCGGCGGGTGCGGGAGGAAACGTGACCGGAGCTGCTGATGCCAGCATGTTGCGGTGTGTCAGTTAGATCCATCCCCCTCACCCCAGCCCTCTCCCCCAAAGGGGGCGAGGGGGAAGGGAGCCGATCTCGGTGCCTTTCAAAAGCTGAGTTCAGCTCGAGATATCAGGTCGGCGTAGCTCGAAAAAACAACTCGGTCAGTCCTCTCTCCCTCTGGGAGAGGGTTAGGGTGAGGGGCTTTTGCTCTGCGAGGTCGATGCGGCACTAGCGGATGTGTGCGTCGAAGCCTTCGCTATCCGGCGCGATATCGCTCTTCAAGGTCAAAGCAGGAATCTCATACTCCCCACCATTCTGCTGCCGAAACCCAATCGGCCGTGCACTCCACAGCTCATCCAGCCGCCGCCCCAGTTCATCACAAGTCTCGGCATACCGCGCCGCATCCATCCGACTGGTCCGATACACCACAAACGGCGGCACCACTTCGAAACCTGGGTAATACAGAATCCCGTGCTGTATCGGAAACAGCAAATCATCCATCGGCCCATTGATCCCGCGCGGCGCATAGTGCGATTCCCAGCCGCCAGTGGTAACCATCAACATCGCCCGTTTGCCTTTCATTTTCCCTTCGCCATAACGCTCGCCCCAACGACTGTCGGAATGCTCGCCAACGCCGTAGGCAAAACCATAGGCGTACACCCGATCGACCCAGCCTTTGAGAATCGCCGGCATGGTGAACCACCACAGTGGAAACTGCAGAATCAGCGCATCGGCCCACAACAGTTTCTCCTGCTCACGGGCGATGTCGGCAGCCTGGGTTCCTTCGGCGTAGGCGACTTTCGAGTCGAGGGAGGCGTGGAACGGTTTCGTCGCATCGCGCTCCGGGGCGTCGTCGGTGTCTAGGGTGGCTTTCCAGTTCATCGCGTAGAGGTCGGAGACCTGCACGGTGTGGCCGGCGGCTTGCAGGCGCTGGACGCTGAAGTCGCGCAGCGAGCCGTTTAGGGACGTTGGTTCAGGATGGGCGTAGACCAGTAATACGTTCATGTTGAAGCTCCGTTGGCTGAGTGACTGCAGGATCGGCGTTCAACAGGTATATTGGAAATGAATGTCTGATATGTCTGGTATAGCCATGAATAATTTGAGACGGCTGGATATCAATCTGCTGCTGACCCTCGATGTGTTGCTGGCGGAGCACAACGTCACCCGAGCGGCGCAGCGTCTGAATCTGTCGCAGCCTTCGGTGAGTGTGCATCTGGCCAAGTTGCGCGACATCTTTGGCGATCCGCTGCTGTTGCCCGGACCGCGCGGCATGCGCCCGACGGCACGCGCCGATGAACTGCGAGAGCCGTTGCGCGAGGCACTTGAGGCGTTGGAGAGGGCGGTGGCGCCGGCCAGTGCGTTCGACCCGGCGCAGGCGACGCACACCTGGAAAATCGCCGCGACCGATTACGGCGAGTCGACGGTGGTGCTGCCGGCCCTGAGCCGCTTGCGTGAACAGGCGCCGGGCACGCGTCTGGCGGTGATCGATCTGACACCTGCGCATTTGGTCAAACAGGCCGAGCAGGGTGTGTTCGATCTGGCGCTGCACATCAGCGAAGACGCGCCGCCGGAGTTGCATCGGTGGCCGCTGTTCACCGAGCGTTATGTGCTGGCGGGTCGAGTCGGCCATCCCGGATTAAAGTCTGCGCCCACGCGCAAACAATTCTGCACGCTTGAGCACGTGATGGTGTCCCGCGAGGGTGGGGGCTTTTTCGGGGTGACCGACCGTGCGCTTGCCGATGTCGGGCTGATGAGAAAAGTGGTGTTATCGGTGCCGCACTTTCTGATGGCGATGTCGGTGTTGGCCAGCACCGATCTGGTGGCGATGCTGCCGTCACGTCTGGTGCGTGGCAACCCGGCGCTGCAAGTGGTCGACGCACCGCTGGAGGTGCCGGGCTACGAGATGGCGATGTTCTGGGGTGAACGTTCGCATCGTGATCCGGCGCACAAATGGCTGCGCGAGCAATTGCTGGCGTCGGTCTGAGGCGCTGTCAGGCGTGGCCCAGGGCAATCGCAAACGACACGACGATCATGCACGCAAACGCAAAATTGAGATTCATGAGGTGTTCATCCTGAGCCTTTTGGAAGTGCGGTCATTCTGAACAGGTTGAAAGCAAAGAAAAAATTCGCCTTGTCGATTCCAATGATCGAAACGATTGATACCCCGTTGGTTTGTGTTTGCTCAGAGCTTTGGCTAAGCTCGCGAAACCTGCAACTACAAGCACAAACAGGCATAACCATGCACGACCATTCCGCAGCTGAACTGCCATCCCTGCGTCGACAGAAAATCCTTTTGCTTCTCGAACGTGACGGCAAAGTTATGGCGTCCGAGTTGAGTCAGCACTTCGCAGTCTCCGAAGACACCATCCGCCGCGACCTCGCCGAACTGGACACTGCCGGGCTGGTGCAGCGTGTCCACGGCGGCGCGTTGCCGCGTCCGAAAGATTCCGGCAAGGACTACTTCACCCGGCTGGACGAGACGGATGAGGTCAAGGTTCGTTTGGCGCAACGGGCGGCGCAGGAAGTTGAAGACGGGCAGATTGTGCTGTTCGATTCCGGCTCGACCACGTTGCAGGTGGCGCGCTCGTTGCGTGCAGATATCAGCATCACGGCAGTGACCGCTTCGCCGATGACGGCGATTGCCCTGTCTGAATTCAAGGGTGTGAAAGTGATTCTCGCTGGCGGCCAGCTGAACCCGCGAACGATGGCGGCGGGTGGGCATGAGGCGCTGCGTTTGCTCGCGGGGATCAAGGCGGATCTGGCGATTACTGGCGTGTGTGCGATTCATCCGGAGGTGGGGATCACCTCGCTGCATTTCGATGAAGTGCCGGTGAAGCAGGCGATGCTCGATGGCGCCACGCGGGTGATTGCGGTGACCACGGCGGATAAGTTGGGGGCGGTGGAGCCGTTTGTGGTGGCGCCGTGTTCGCGCCTGCATACGCTGATTACCGAGCGGCATGTGGCGTCGGGGAGTGTCGAGGATTACCGGCGGTTGGGGATTGTGGTGGAGCAGTTGGCGGATTGAGGTTTTGTGGTGGGGCTGATGGCCTCATCGCTGGCAAGCCAGCTCCCACAGGTTTTTGCGGTGTACATGAAATTTGGGTACGCCACGGACACTGTGGGAGCTGGCTTGCCAGCGATGGGGTCAGCAGGATCAACAAAGGCTTAGCGAAGTCGCTCAAGCATCTGGTAATACCACATCCCGGCGGCCAACAACGGATTGCCGAGCAAATCCCCCATCGGCACGCGTATGTGCTGGCACTGGGCAAACGTGTCGAACTGCTCCATTTGCCCGGTGATCGCGCGGCTCATGATTTCGCCCATGATGTGGGTGGTCGCGATGCCGTGCCCCGAGTAACCCTGGCAATACCAGACGTTGTCCGAGAGCTTGCCCAGTTGCGGGATGCGGTTGATGACGATGCCCATCGCGCAGCTCCACTGGTAATCGATCTGCACGCCTTTGAGCGCCGGGAAGGTCTGCTCGATGCACGGGCGCAGCTCGGCAGCGATGTCCCGTGAATCCTTGCCGCTGTAGTTGGCGCCGCCACCGAACAACAAGCGGCCGTCTGCGGTGAGGCGGTAGTAGTCGAGGACGAAACGGCAGTCGTACACCGCAAGGTCTTCGGGGTTGATCTGTTTTGCCAGATCGCCCAGTGGCGCGGTGGTGACGATGCCGCCCATGGCCGGGAAAATCTTGCCCTTGAGCTGACCCGGTTCGAGCTTGTGGTAGACGTCGCCGGCGAGCATCACCTGCTTGGCATCGATCTGCCCGTGAGCCGTGCGCACACCCGGCGTAGCGCCGTGAATGATCTCCAGCACTTCGCTGTTTTCGAAGATCAGCGCACCGAGACTTTCCGCCGCTCGCGCTTCACCGATGCACAGGTTGAGCGGGTGCAAATGCATGTTGCGCGTATTCTTGATTGCGCCGTGGTAGAGGTCGCTTTGCAGCAGATCACGCACCTGACTGCGGTCGAGCAGGCTGACTTCATCGCCTAATCCGCGCCGTACGGCCTCTTCATAATCCTTACGCAAGTCGGTCATATGACTGGGCTTGTACGCGGCGTGCAAATGGCCGTGTTTGAGGTCGCACTGAATGGCGTATTTCTCGACGCGTTGCTGGATGATTTCATGCCCGCGCCAGCGCAGGTGCCAGATGAAATCATCGACGTCATCGCCGAGTTTCGCGCGCATCTGTTTGCGCATCCCGCCGTCGCCGGAAAGGCTGCCGGTGACCTGACCGCCGTTGCGCCCGGTGGCGCCCCAGCCGATCTTGTGGCTTTCGACGATGGCGACTTTCAGGCCTTTTTCGGCGAGTTCGACAGCGGTGGCGACGCCGGTGAAACCGCCGCCGATAATCACCACGTCGACCTTGTGCCGGCCTTGCAGGGTCGGGTAGTTGGTGTCCTGATTGAGGGTGGCGGTGTAGTAGGAATTGCAGCGTTCGGTCATGTCAGTGTCCACACAAAATTCGGGAGTCGGAGTGCAATTCCCTGTGGGAGCGAGCCTGCTCGCGAAAGCGGTGTGTCAGTCACCCAAAATGTTGAATGTGACGACGCCTTCGCGAGCAGGCTCGCTCCCACAGGGGAGATTTGAATATTCAGGCCTCGGTGAGATACCACCGCCAATCCTGCTCACCCACCTCGGCCATGAACTGCCGGTACTCGGCACGTTTCACCGCCAGATACACCCCGAGAAATTCCTGCCCCAAGGCATCCCGCGCCCACACCGAATTCTCCAGCGCCTGCAGCGAGGTCAGCCAATCGGTCGGCAGCAATTCCTTCGCCTGCGCATAGCCATTGCCTTCAACCGGCGCACCCGGATCAAGGTCTTCACGAATGCCGCGATGAATCCCGGCAAGGATCGCCGCCGCGGCCAGATACGGGTTGGCATCGGCGCCGCAGATGCGGTGTTCGATGTGCCGGGTGTTGGCCGGGCCGCCCGGTACGCGCAGGCTGACGGTGCGGTTGTCGACGCCCCATGTCGGCGCCAGCGGCGCGTAGCTGTTGGCCTGAAAGCGTCGGTAGGAGTTGGCGTTCGGGCAGAACAGCAACAACGTATCGAGCAGCGAGGCAAGCATGCCGCCAATCGCCGTGCGCAGTAGCGGGGTGCCGGCCGGGTCTTCCGAGGCGAACAAATTACGACCTTCGCCATCGGCCAGACTCACATGCATGTGCATGCCGGTGCCGGCCAGATCATCGAACGGCTTGGCCATGAACGTTGCCTGCATGCCGTGCTGATGGGCGATGGCTTTGACCAGACGTTTGTAGCGCACGGCCTGATCCATCGCCTCCAGTGCATCACCGTGTTCAAGGGTGATTTCCACCTGGCCCGGGGCGTATTCGGAAATCGCCGTGCGCGCCGGAATGCCGTGCAGTTTGCAGGCGCTGTAGAGGTCGGCGAGGAACGGTTCGATCTGTTCCAGCTCACGCAAACCGTACACCTGCGTATGTCGCGGTCGACCACCGTCAGCGTCCAGCGCCGGTTGCGGGCGGCCGTTGTGATCGCGTTTGGCGTCGAGCAGATAGAACTCCAGTTCGCAGGCCATCACCGGGTGATAACCCTCAGCCTTGAGGCCGTCGATCACCTTGATCAGCAAGTGTCGCGGGTCGGCGATGCTCGCGGGCATGCCTTCGGTCGGGTGCATGCTGACTTGGACGGCGGCGGTTGGAATCTTGCGCCATGGCAGGCGCACCAGACTGCCTTCCAGCGGATAGGCGCGGCAGTCGATATCGCCGACGTCCCAGACCAGGCCGGAGTTCTCGACGTCCTCACCCTGCACGGTCAGGCCGAGAATGGTGCTCGGTAGCGGCCGGCCGCTTTGGTACACGGCGAGCAGTTCTTCGCGGTGCAACAGCTTGCCGCGTGGCACGCCGTTGGCGTCGAGGATGAACAACTCGATCATGTCGATATCGGGGTTCTGTTCAAGGAACAGGCGTGCGTCTTCGATGGCTGCGAATTTCATAACGATCACTCACGATGGCGCCGCACAGGCGCGCAGATTCGGGCCGGACACGACGCGGCAAAAAGGCGTGGGTGTCCTGGCAGGGATATCAAGAAGTAGGGGACTGTCGCGGTTCTTTAACGGACGCGATCAGACAGGCAGAGAGATATCCGGCGGGCGTGCGGAGTGACGCAGCTTGGAACGGCGCAGGGCCATGGGGAGATTGACGATACGATTCATACGCAGCCCCTGTGAGAGAGGGCGCGCAGGGCAGAGACGTTCAACGATTCTGGTTGTTGTGGTGACGTACTCATAACGCGTGTTTCCGTTGGCGGAAAACGTCGGTGGCGGGCTGACTCGCCGACCGGTGTGCCCGGATAGTAAGGGGGAATTCCCGGGCGTGTAAACGGGAGATTCGCAGGCCAGGGGTCAGCGCATCAGGTGAAAGCCCAGCCCGGCGAGGGCGCAAACGATCAACACACTGATCACGCCGCGTTTGAAAACGAACAGCGCCAGCGCTGCCACCACCGCCAGCATCAGCGAAAACAGGTCCAGTGCCCCGGCAAAACCGTTTGGCCAGAACACGTGATAAGCGAAAAAACACGCCAGATTCAGAATCACCCCGACCACGGCCGCGGTGATCGCCGTCAGCGGTGCGGTGAACTTCAGTTCGTTGTGCGTCGATTCCACCAACGGCCCGCCGGCGAGAATGAACAGAAACGAGGGCAGGAAGGTGAACCAGGTCACCAGCGTTGCCGCCAGTGCGCCGGCGGCAAAGGCGTGTTCAGGGCCGAACGCCGGTTGTACGTAGGCACCGACGAAACCGACAAACGCCACCACCATGATCAGTGGGCCGGGGGTGGTTTCGCCGAGTGCGAGGCCATCGATCATCTGCGTCGGCGTCAACCAGCCGTAATGCCCGACGGCACCCTGATAGACGTAAGGCAGCACCGCGTAGGCGCCGCCGAAGGTGAGCAGGGCGGCTTTGGTGAAGAACCAGGCCATTTGCGTGAACGTGCCGTCCCAGCCGAACAACGCCGTCAACAACGCCATCGGTAAACACCAGAGCACCGCACCGATCAACGCCAGGCGCAGCAGCTTCGCCCTATTGAAACGGGCGTGTTCGGGCGCCGGCGTATCGTCATCGATCAACGCCGGGCCGAAGGATTTTTCGCTGTTGCGCGCACCGCCGTTGCTGAACCGCTGCGGTGCGAATCGTCCGCCCAGATAACCGATCAACGCGGCCCCGAGGACGATCAAGGGGAAGGGCACATTGAAAGCGAAAATCGCCACGAACGAGGCCCCGGCAATCGCCCACAGCCAGGCATTTTTCAGCGCGCGCGAGCCGATGCGATGCGCCGCGTGCAGCACAATCGCGGTGATTGCCGGTTTGATCCCGTAAAACACCCCGGCCACCGCCGGCACGTCACCGAACGCGACGTATAGCCACGACAAGCCAATCAGAATGAACAACGACGGCAGCACAAACAGCGCACCGGCAATCACACCGCCCCAGGTACGATGCAGCAACCAGCCGATGTACGTCGCCAATTGCTGAGCCTCGGGGCCGGGCAGCAACATGCAGTAGTTGAGGGCGTGCAGAAAACGCTTTTCAGAGATCCAGCGCCGACGCTCGACCAGTTCCTGATGCATGATCGCGATCTGCCCGGCCGGCCCGCCGAAGCCGATGCAGCCGAGTTTCAGCCAGAAGCGCCAGGCCTGGCGCAGGGTGACGGGATCGGGACGGGGCGGGTTGTTCGGGACTGTGCTCAAGCGAGACTCCGGGTTGAATCCTGGCGGAGCGGCTATCTAACCAGACTTTCAACCCTCACCCCAACCCTCTCCCGGAGGGAGAGGGAGCCGACCGAGGTGTTTGGCGTTATCCATCGACCTGAAAGATCGAATCGATTATGGATTTGATGGTCACCCGAAGGGGCCGACCGAGGTGTTTGGCGTTATCCATCGACCTGAAAGATCGAGTCGATTATGGATTTGATGGTCACCCGAAGGGGCCGACCGAGGTGTCTGCCGTTCTCCATGACCGGAAAGATCCCATCGATTATGGATTCACCACAACTCCTTCACGTCGGCGTACTTCTGCAATATCCCCCAATCAGTCCCCTCTCCCTCGGGGAGAGGGCTAGGGTGAGGGGCTTTTGCTTTTCAGGCGTGCGCCAGACTCCTGCGCAACGCCGCACCTCGATCACTCGCGCGCGCCTCGACCCGATGCACAATCTGCACTCCTAACAGCGGCCCCCTTCGCGAGCCTGCTCGCGAAGGGGGCCTGACATTCAACACCATTTATTCGGTAGAAACCTCTACCCCAAACAACTTCCGCGCCTCGGCAAAACACTTCTCGGCAATCGCCGAACGCGGCTCGGTCTTGCGCATCACCAGGCCCAGCGGCGCGAGCACGCTGGCATCCGGCAGTTGCATGAACGACAGGTGCTCGATCGGCTCCTCAAGCCCGCTGTCCAGCGGCATGATCGCGCAGCAGAAGCCTTGGTGAATCGCCTGCAACAGCTGATAGGTCGAATCGCTTTCCATGATCGGCTGCGGACTGAGCCCACGGCTGCGGAAGCTCAAGTCGATGGATTTACGGTAATGCATGCCGGCGGTGATCATCCCCAGCGGTAGTTCGGCGACGTCTTCCCAGCTCATTTTCGAACCTTCGAACTGGAAGTGGCGGTTGTCGTAGAGCAGGCCGACGCGGGTCTCGCCGATCTCGAAAAACTCGAAATAGTTCGGGTTGACGTGATCCAGATAGCACACACCCAGATCAAGCTGATTGTTGCCCAGCCTGGCGATGATTTCGTCGGAACTGAGCGACGACAGGCTGAATTTCAACTCGGGATAGGTTCCCGACAAACCCTGAATGTAATTGACCGGGTTGAAGCTGCTCAGCGGCACCAGGCCCAACCGCAAGCTACCCACCAGTTGCCCGCGACACGCTGCTGCTTCAGCGAACAAACCGTCATGGGCCGCGAGCAGGGTGCGCGCCCAGGCCAGCACGCGCTCGCCGGCCTGAGTGAAACCTTCAAAACGCTGGCCACGGTTGACCAGCACCAGATCCAGCTCGTCTTCCAGATTGCGCAGGCGCATCGACAACGTCGGTTGAGTGATGTGGCAGCGGGCGGCGGCCTGGCCGAAGTGGCGGGTTTCGTCCAGTGCGATCAGGAACTTGAGTTGTTTGATGTCCACGAAGGCACCTGTTCGACGGGGAGTATTTGAATGAGTCTTGACGCACCTGCGCGTGGCGCACGAAAAGTGCAGGGTGCGACGATCTCATCTGAACGGATATCCGTCCAATCGGAAGTGTTCAAGAGACCATCGATCGGTTCTATCAAGCCCGGTTCTGCTGGCATTCAGCGAGGTGAAGAGCACCGATAGAGCGGGTCGATAATGTGTTTGGCCAGAGTGATTAGACAGTACTCATAAGTGGCACTTAGGCTGCTCGGCAATGTTGATTGACTGCTGCCGGAGAACTGCCATGAGCGCCAAAGCCGATGCCCTGTTTGTCCCCCTGAATATTGCCGTGCTGACGGTCAGCGATACGCGCGATTACGCCAGCGATACCTCCGGCCAGTTGCTGGTCAGTCGTTTGCTGGAAGCCGGGCACACGCTGAGCGCGCGCAACCTGCTCAAGGACGATCTGTACAAGATCCGCGCTCAGGTGGCGAACTGGATCGCCGACGAAGGCATTCAGGTGGTGCTGATCACTGGCGGCACCGGGTTTACCGGTCGCGACAGCACGCCGGAAGCGGTGGCCCGCTTGTTTGATAAGCAGATTGACGGGTTTGGTGAACTGTTTCGGGCGATTTCGATTCTGGATATCGGCACGTCCACCGTGCAAAGCCGTGCGCTGGCCGGGTTTTCGAACGGTACGCTGGTGTGCTGCCTGCCGGGCTCGACCGGCGCTTGCCGCACGGCGTGGGAAGGCATTCTTGCCGAACAATTGGATAACCGTCATCGCCCGTGCAACTTCGTCCCGCACCTGAAAGCCGTGCAAGCCTGCGGGCCACGCGGATGAGCAAGCCACCGCTGATGCCGGTCGAGGACGCCCTCGACCAATTGTTCGGCATGGCCAATCAGCAACGTCTGGCCGACAGCGAACTGCTGGCGCTCGACGATGCGCGTGGGCGGGTGCTGGCCAGTGATCTGGTGGCGACACTCGACCTGCCGCCGTGGCTTCAATGCCAACTGACCCGCCACCATCGCTGGCAAGCCAGCTCCCACAGGTTCTGTGTACATACTCAATATCAAGCATCACCACAAATCATTGTGGGAGCTGGCTTGCCAGCGATGAGGCCGTGTCAGCCAACATCAATGCCAACTGACCCGCCACCATCGCTGGCAAGCCAGCTCCCACAGGGTTTCGGGGTGTCTGGAGAGCTACGGATCAGCTCAGCACATAGTCCACCGGCATCAGCATCGGCGGCAGGTCGGTCACGCCCAGTTCGCTGAGGATGTCACGCTCGATGGTGCGCACCAGCGAGTCGGTGGCCAGGTCGTTTTCATCACGGCCGAACGGGTCTTCCAGTTCATCGGCAATCGCATCCAGGCCAAAAAACGTGTAGCTGACAATCGCAGTGAACAACGGTGTCAACCAGCCCAGCGGTTCGGCCATGGCGAACGGCAGCAGGATGCAGAAGAGGTAGATCGTTCGGTGTAGCAGCAGGGTGTAGGGGAAGGGCAGCGGGGTGTTCTTGATCCGCTCGCACACCGCTTGTGCCTGGGTCAGGCTGGTCAGGTGGTTGGCCAGCAGCATGTAGCGCCACTCGCTCAACTCGCCGCTCTGATGCAGGTCGGAGCACTGCTGGCCGACCTGCTGCAAAATCCGCCCGCTGTAATCCGGAACCCGCGCATCGTGTTTCGGCGTGATCCAGGCACTGCTGGCCGCCGCTTCGCTTTCCCGGCGCAACCGCGCATTCAGGGCATGGGCAAAGCCACACAAGTTAAGCAGCAAAGGCTTGCGCTCAGCGGATTCACGGATGACGTGGGTTTCTCGAATCACCGAACGAATGTGCACCAGCACATCGCCCCAGGCCTTGCGCGCCTCATACCAGCGGTCATAACAGGCGTTGTTGCGAAAACTCATGAAGATCGACAGCGACAACCCGAGCAAGGTAAACGGCGTGGCATTGACCTTGGTGAAGTTGCTCGGATGGAGGATTTCCACCAGCACGATGGCCGAAGCCAGCAGGGTGACCATCAATGTGCGCAGGGCGATGCGTTTGGCGATCGAACCCTTGAGGGTGAAGAGGATGGCGAACTGGTTGACCTTGGGTCTGATGATCATGCTATGCGGTTCCGATAACCGATGAAACTGGCGGGATCAGCCGCCCGTCATGTTCATGAAACGTACGACCTGAACATCGTCGTTCACTTCGAAGTTATGCCGATACGGCTTGAGTTTCATCGCCTCGATAATGGCTTTCTCCAGCCGTTGCGGTTGCCCCGGATGGGCGCGCAGCACCGCTTTCAGATCCACCGAATGCTCGTTACCCAGACACAGTAGCAGGCGACCTTCGACGGTGAGGCGTACGCGGTTGCAGGTGCCGCAAAAGTTGTGGCTGTGTGGCGAGATAAAGCCCAGGCGAATCTCCGGCGCCTCGGCCAGCCGCCAGTAGCGCGACGGGCCTTGGGTCGATTCGGCCGAGTCGATCAGGGTATAGCGCTCGGCGATTTTTTCGCGCACCTGGGCGCTGGAGAAAAATGACTCGGCGCGGCTGTGTTCGCTGATGATCCCCAGCGGCATTTCCTCGATGAAAGAGACGTCGAGCTGGCGGTCAATGGCGAAGCTGACCAGATCGTTGATCTCCTCATCGTTGCGGCCCTGCATCACCACGACATTGAGTTTAGTGCGGGTGAAACCAGCCTTGCGCGCAGCATCGATGCCGTTGATCACCTGCGCCAGATCGCCGGTGCGGGTCATCTGCTGGAAGCGCTGTGGGTCGAGGCTGTCGAGGCTGATGTTCAGGCGTTTGACCCCGGCGTCGAACAGCGGCGCCGCGAGTTTGCCCAGCTGCGAGCCATTGGTGGTCATGCACAGTTCGCGCAGGCCGGGCAGGGCGGCAATCTGCTCGCATAACTTGACCACGCCCGGACGGATCAGCGGCTCGCCACCGGTGAGGCGAATCTTGCGCGTACCGAGCGCCACAAAGCTCTGCGCCAGTTGGTAGATTTCTTCCAGGGTCAGCACTTGCTGGCGCGGCAGAAACTGCATGTCTTCGGCCATGCAATAGACGCAGCGGAAGTCGCAACGGTCGGTCACCGACATGCGCAGATAGTCGACGCGGCGGTTGTAACCATCGATCAAGACACGCTCTGTCATGACAGCCTCGCAGGAATGAAAACCCCAGGTGAAGGGGGGCGATGCAGGTTATGGCTAACTTTCAGTGCCGTCCAATCACTGTTAATGAACAGTTGATTGACCCCGTCGATGAGGTGCTTTTTTTCGCCGAACGTTTATTCGCCAGTTAAGCGAGGTCTTGTAAAGAAAGTAATGTTCTCCGCAGGGCAGGGGGGAGAATTATTGGGCGCCAAACATCGCGGTCCAGTAGATCCCCGCGCTGCTTTTAGGGTCGGTGGCGTAAGCCGCGCCGAGTTCCTGGTATTGCGGGTTCATCAGGTTGGCGCAGTGGCCGGGGCTGGCGAGCCAGCCTTCGACGACTTTGTGCACGGTGTCTTGCCCGGCGGCGATGTTTTCGCCGACCAGTTGCCCGCTGTAACCGGCCAGCTCCGCGCGATCGCCGGGGGTGCGGCCGTCGCGGTCCTTGTGGTCGAAGTAATTATTGTTGGCCATGTCGCGGCTGTGATCCTGGGCGATCGTGCCCAAGCTGGCGTTCCAGGCCAGCGGTGCGGCAGCGGCGAAAGCCTGATCGCCACACTGACGCGCCTGGCTACGGGCGACGTTGAGTTCGCTCAACAACTTCTGCCCCTCACCTTGCGCGTCCCCCAGCTTGGCCGACAGCAGCGGCCGCGCCAGCACGATGCGCCAATCGCGGTCGTCGCGGCTGACACCGACATCGACGAACTGCGGATCAAGCACCACCTGACAGAAACTTTCCTGAATCGCCTTCATCGCCGACGCCGCATCGCGCGGGCCGTTGAGCGTGATCGCCTGCACATTGACCATCGGGTAACTGGCGCTGGCCATGGCTTGTTGCAGATCGACAGCTCCGGTGGCGCGTAATCTCAGCCGTGGATCCGCCGACAGCGGTGGCAGTTCATTCGACGCCTGCGAACCACAACGCTGCGGCTGGCTGCGATAACTGTTGATCGACTCGATCAATTGCGACTCATCGCCAGCCAGCGCCGGGATGGCCAACATAACGCCTACGGACAACGCGGCAAAACGCAAAACAGATGGCATGAAGCGCATGGAAATCTCCCTGGAGCTGAATGCGCCCATGATGCGCGAAAGGCCCCCGGTGAGTGCAATGTCTTTTTTCTTCATTCAGCGGTTTTTCTGCGCAACTTTGGCGCTGGATTTGCCGTCTACACTCACCGAAGACCCCGCAAACCGGGTGTCTCCCTGACGTAACACCTTGCCCGCATCGGGCGCTGCCGGAAGAACAGACATGGGATTGAAAGGCTGGGCGGGTTGTCTCGTATTCACCCTGTTGGCAGGCTCTGTATGGGCCACCGATCAGGCCTCGATCAAAGCGCAGGCTGAAGAAAAAGCCCAAGTGCTGGAAGAAAAAGCGGCGGACAAAGTCAGCGCCGCCCCGGCCCCGAAAGCCGAAGCCATCACCCCGACCGAAGTGCAGGCGGTCGACCCGGTCGGTGCCGCGCCGCTGGACGATCCGATCACTTGCCTGGCGCGCAGTATCTATTGGGAAGCCAAAGGCAAGGACACGCCGGAAATGGAAGCCGTGGCCAGTGTGGTGATGAATCGCCTCGGCCACCAAGGCTTCCCCGACAATATTTGCGCCGTCGTCAAACAGGGTTCGGAAACCAAGAGCTGCCAGTTTTCCTGGTGGTGCGACGGGCGTCCGGATCAGGTCGAGGAAGATGCCGAATACACGCTGGCCAAGGATATCGCCCGCAAAGCGCTGAACCGCCAACTCAAGGATCGCACCCACGGCGCGTTGTATTTCCATGACCGCAATGTTCATCCGAGCTGGGCCAAGGAATACCGCAAGACCGCCAGAACCGGAAATTTCATCTTCTACAAACCGGCAAACGGCGACGCGCGTTAGGCGCAGACCTGTCGCACACAATCGCGCAACCAGCGATGCGCCGGGTCGGCGTCCATGCGCGGGTGCCAGAGCATCGACACGCTGATGTCCGGCATCGCGAAGGGCAGGGCGAAACTGTGCAGGCCCGTGCGCAGTTTGCTGGTATGGCGCTGCGGGACAGTCGCGATCAGATCTGATTCACGCACCAGCGTCAGCGCTGCCGAGAATCCGCCGAATGAAGTGACGATGTCCCGCGTCAGTCCGAACGCGAGTAACGCTTCGTCCACCGGGCCGCTGCTGCGCCCGCGTCGTGAGATCAGAATGTGCTGGCCACCGGCAAAGCGCTTGCTGGTGATTTTTCCCGAACTCAAGGGATGCCCCTCTCGCACCACACCGATCCACTGATCCTGAAACAGGATGCGGCTGTGCAGCGTCGGGTCGGTGCTGTCGTCGACCACGCCGGTTTCCAGATCGACGCGACCTTCGCGCAGCGGCGTGCTGTCCTTGTCGGCTTTCTGCACAAAGCGCAGGCGGACATCGGGCGCCTCTTCGGCGATGCGCGCGAGCAGGGCGGCGGCAAAGGTTTCAACAAAACCGTCGGTGTTGCGCAGGGTGAAGGTGCGTTGCAAGCGGCGCGGGTCGAGCACTTCGGCAGGGCGCAAAATCGCCTCGGCTTCCTGCACCAGATGACTGACCCGTTCGCGCAATTCCAGTGCGCGCGGCGTTGGCACCAGGCCACGCCCCGCGCGCACCAGCAGCGGATCCCCGGTGGTTTCGCGCAGACGGGCGAGGGCGCGGCTCATAGCTGACGGGCTCAGCCGCAGGCATTTGGCGGCGCGGGCGACGCTGCCTTCACGCAGTAACACGTCGAGGGTGATCAGCAGGTTCAGATCCGGTGCGGTCATGATATGGCGTTCCATGCAGGTATTGAGTGCAAAGCATGCGTCTTGCGCCGTATGTTGTCGAGGCTCAGGCTATGACGCATTACCTTTGCACTGCGAGCCTGCCATGCCCCAAGAACCCCTGAGCACTCCGGCCCGATGGGCGCTGACCAGTCTGGCCCTGTCGATGTTGATGCCGTCGCTGGACACCAGCATCGCCAACGCAGGATTGCCGATTCTGGCGACGGCGTTCGAGGCCACGTTTCAACAGGTGCAATGGATCGTGCTCGCCTACCTGCTGGCGATCACCACATTGATTGTCAGCGTCGGGCGTCTGGGCGATGGCTTCGGTCAGCGTCGATTGCTGTTGATCGGGATTGGTATTTTCACCAGCGCTTCACTGGCCTGCGCGCTGGCCCCGGGACTGGGTTGGCTGATTGGCGCGCGGGCGGTGCAAGGTGTGGGCGCGGCGATCATGTTCGCTTTGACGGTGGCGTTGGTTGCCGACGCGGTGCCCAAGGCGCGAGCGGGCAGTGCGATGGGTTTGTTGGCGACGATGTCAGCCACTGGCACCACCCTTGGGCCGTCGCTGGGCGGGGTGTTGATGGCGCATGTCGGGTGGCAGGCGATTTTTTTGCTCAACGTCCCGTTGGGCTTGCTCAATGCGTGGCTGGTGTACCGCTATTTGCCGGCGGATCGGGCCGCCGGGCCGCGAGTCGCGTTCGATTATTCTGGCAGCGTGGTGCTGGTGTTGACGCTGGCGGCCTATGCGCTGGCAATGACCCTTGAAGGTTTCACCGTGCCGTTGCTGTTGGCCAGCCTGTGCGGCGCAGGATTGTTCATCGTGGTCGAGATGAAGGCCAAGTCGCCGCTGATTCGTTTGTCGCTGTTCAGCGACGCGCGACTGAGCAGCAGCCTGACGCTGACGTTGCTGGTGACAACGGTGATGATGACCACGCTTGTGGTCGGTCCGTTTTACCTGCACCGGGGTTTGGGTCTCAGCAGCACAATGGTCGGAGTGGCGTTATCGATCGGACCGTTGTTGTCCGCAATGAGTGGGGTACCGGCGGGACGTTTGGTGGATCGCTTCGGCGCGCGACGGATCGTGCCGGGCGCGTTGCTCGGGATGGCCGGCGGTTGCAGCTTGCTGGCAATCCTGCCCATGAGTATGGGGCTGCCCGCGTACGTACTGCCGATCATGGTGATAGCTGTGGGTTACGCGTTGTTCCAGGCGGCCAACAACACCGGATTGATGGCCGGGGTCAGTCAGGATCAGCGTGGCGTGGTTTCGGCGATGCTCGGGCTGGCGCGCAACCTTGGGTTGATCACCGGCGCGGCAGTAATGGGCGCGGTGTTTGCGCTGGCGGCGGGGGATCCGACGCAAGCGCCTGCAACATGGATTGCCAGCGGCTTGCACATCACCTTCGGCGTTGCCACAGCGCTGATGCTGACAGCCCTGATCATCAGCCGAGCCGAGATCAAGCTGTGGGAGCGACAGCGCGCCGATTCGACCTGCTCGCGGTAGCTGCGGGTCAGGGAAAGTTGATGTTGATCAAGCTGACCTCATCGCTGGCAAGCCAGCTCCCACAGGGTTTTGGGTTGGCCGGAGATCTGGATTCAGCGCCAATCATTGTCGGAGCTGGCTTGCCAGCGATGACGGCGGAAAAGTCGATGAAGGTGATTGCCGGGCGGGGAAAAACAGTTCGAAGCAGGTGATGCCATCGGCGCTGCTGGCGCTGTAGCGGCCTTGATGCAACTGCATGATGGTTGCCACGATCGACAGGCCCAAACCGTTGGATTGCGCCGAGCGCTCGCGTGACTGATCGACGCGGTAAAAGCGTTCGAACAGTCGTGCCAGATGTTCCGGCGCAATGGTTGTGCCGTGGTTGCGTACCCGCAGATAGCTGCCATCCGCCTCGGCAATCGCTTCCACCTGCACGGTCGAATTCGCCGCACCGTACTTGATCGCATTGGCGCACAGGTTGGCCAGTGCGCGGCGCAGCAGCATCGGTTCGGCCCAAATCAAACCGTTGCCACGCGCTTCAATGCATACCCCGACATCAGCCGCCAATCCTTCAAAATAATCGGCAATGCGCTGCATCTCATCCGCCGCGTCCAGCTCCTGGCGCTGGCTCAAGGCGCTGGCCGGATCGGTGCGGGCAAGAAAGAGCATGTTGTCGAGCATCCGTGTCAGGCGCTCCAGCTCTTCGACGTTGGAGGCGAGCAACTGTTGATAGGCCTCCATGCTGCGGTTCTGCTGCAGCGCCACCTGGGTTTCGCCGAGCAGGTTGTTGATCGGCGTGCGCAGCTCATGAGCCATGTCGGTGGACACCTGACTCAACTGCGCAAAGCCCTTGGCGAGGCGGTCGAGCATGGCGTTGAACGCCTCGATCATCGGCTGCAATTCGCGCGGCGCACCGCTGCTGGCCAGGCGCTCCCCAAGGTTGCCGACACCAATGCCATGGGCGTGCTTCGCCAGTCGCCGCAACGGCAGCAAACCGCGATACACCAGCAGGCAGCCCACCACTGCCAGCAACAGTGCCGCCAGCGAGGCGAGGCCATAAACGCTCAAGCGGTAATTGGCGAGCATCGCCGTGCGCTCGCTCATCAACCGCCCGGTGGTGACTTGCAGATTGCCCAGTTCGCCGGAATCGATGCTCGCCGCCACCGCCGAAAACGGCACGCCGTCGACACTCGGCAGATGCTGCACATCGTTGAGCGTCATTGCGTGGTCGATGGGCACCGGCGGCAACGTTGGCGTGTGCAGATTGCCCGGGTTGACCACCAGCAGCGGCGGTTGCCCCGGCGCGCCGATGGTCAGCAGCGCTTCGCGATTGCCGAGCATGTTCTGGAACAATGCGGGTTTGTTCTTGATCAGCTCGAGGGTGTTGCTGTCATTTAGGAAAGTGCGCAACTGATCAACGCGACTGACCAGCGCGGTGTCATCACGACGGATCAACTGTTGCTCAAGTTCGTTGTACAGCGCGACACCGAGGCCGGCCAGCGAAGCGAAGGCGAGCAGGGCGAACACCAGCGCCAGGCGCAGGGTCAGCGAGTACGGGCGGCTGTTCATGGCTGCGTATCAAAGCGATAGCCGATGCCGCGCACGCTGTGGATCAGCTTGAGCTGGAACGGATCATCGATCTTTGCCCGCAAGCGGCGCACGGCAACATCGACCACGTTGGTGTCGCTGTCGAAATTCATGTCCCAGACCCGCGAGGCGATCAGCGAGCGCGCCAACACTTGCCCGGTATGGCTGGCGAACAACTGCAGCAGCGCGAACTCTTTGTTGGTCAGGGTGATGCGCACCCCGGCGCGGCTCACGCGGCGTTTGAGCACGTCAATCTGCAGGTCGGCGACTTGCAATTGTTCGTCTTCATGAATCGGCCCGCGCCGCGTCAGTGTGCGCAGACGCGCCACCAGTTCGGCGAAGGAAAACGGCTTGATCAGGTAATCGTCGGCACCCAGTTCCAGGCCTTTGACGCGGTCAGCGATATCGTCGCGGGCGGTGAGAAACAGCACCGGCGTGTCGGCTTCCTTGCGCAGGCGGCGCAGGACTTCCCAGCCATCCATTTTCGGCATCATCACATCGAGCACGATCACATCGAAACTGTGTTCCAGCGCCAGGTGCAACCCGTCGGCACCATCGCGGGCGAGGCTGACGCTGTAACCCAGTTCCTGCAAACCGTTGAGCAGGTAGTTGCCCGCCTTGGGTTCGTCTTCGACAACCAGAATATTCATCGATCAGTCTCAATGGTCATTGATGCAGCCGCTGCCTTGTACCTGATAGTCCAGCACATGTTCGCGGCCCTGATGGTCGAGGTATTTCAATTGCGCCGGGACCACGCCACACGCTTGTGAAATATCGGTGCTGGACAGGACTTTGTCGACATCCAGATTCACGTAGAAGCCGGATTTGTCATGAATCACGGCAGTGTCGGGCATGTTCGCGGCGAACGTGCTGCCGGTGGCGAGGAGGGCGGTGAAGGCGAGCAGGAGGCTTTTCATGGTCAGTCACTCAGTGGTCAAAGTTGATCGGCATTGGCGCCGGGACAACTTCAGGCTACCGAGCGATCCGCACGGCAAACCGACAACTGAATGACAAAGTTGTAATGAAAGTGACTGCGAATCTCCCTGTAGGAGCTGCCGAAGGCTGCGATCTTTTGATCTTGCTTCTAAAAGTCAAAGTCAAAAGATCGCAGCCTTCGGCAGCTCCTACAGGGGATTTGGTGTTCGGTCAGCTAGCGTGGGTATTGAGGATGCTCGCCACCTGCTGCGGCTGGCAGTTCAGGTACGGCGAAGACTTCAGCCAGCGCTGATCCGGGTACCACGAAAACATGAACTGGCCGTTCTTCAGACGATCAATCACCTGTTTGGCAATCTGCGGTCGCACTGCCGGGCAGCCCTGGCTGCGGCCGATGCGTCCCTGTTTCTTGCTCCACAACGGATTCACATAACTGGCCGCGTGAATGACGATCGCGCGATCGCGGGCCATGTCATTGAAGCCCGGCTCAAGACCGTCCATGCGCAGCGAATAACCGTGGGTGCCGCTATAGCTTTCCTGGGTGCGGAACAGGCCAAGGCTGGATTGATAACTGCCTTCGACATTGGAAAACTGCGTGGCGAAGTTTTCCCCGGAATTCGAACCGTGGGCGACCAGATCGCGCAGCACCAATTTCTGTTTGCTGAGGTCGAAGATCCACAGGCGGCGTTCGGTGGACGGTTGCGAATAGTCGATGATCGCCAGGTGACGCGACGGTTTCGCACCGTTGTTGACCGCGCACTGCATGGCGCTCAACGCACCTTTCAGCGCTTGGGGATTGAGTTCTGGCGCGGCGTGCGCGAGGCTGGTGAAGAGAACCGGCGAGGGTTTACCGGCGGCAAAAACGGGACTGGTCACGACGAGAGCGGTGGCAGTCAACAGAAGTCGGCGCAAAAACGTCAACATTTATAAAGTGTCCTCACTGGCTACTTATTTGGCACTTTGGCTCCTGACTCCCAGTCGTTACCCGCAAGCCCACAGATCGAGCCTGACTGTTCAGCGCACCTGATGTAAGGTTGGCCATCATCTAGACGGCCATGGATTGGAGTAAAGCAGTTGTTCAAAAAGTACGCATGCTACTTGAGCATTTGTTTGCTCGCTGCGCCGTTTGTCGCTTGTGCGGATGAGCCGTTGCCGCCGCTGGAGACATTGCCAACGCCACCGGCAGAAATGCCGGTAGAACCGCAAAGTCCGTTGCAGGCGGTTTTGATCAGCCTGGCGCAGTCATGCCCGGCGATTGCCGCACATCTAAACGGCCCGGCGCTCACGCAATTGCAGGCGTTCTACCAGCAGCAGGACTGGATGCCGGTGTGGGCCAGTGAATCGGCACGATTGCCGGCATTGCAGGCGCAATTGCAGCTGTTGGCCGACGATGGCCTTAATCCTAAGCGTTACCCGATCGCAACCACCGTGCCGCAGGATGGCGAGTTGTGCGCCGACATCGACATCAGCCGCAACTACCTTCAGGCCCTGCAGGATTTGCACTACGGTCGTCTGCTGCAATCACACTTCGAGCCGCTGTGGCACGCTGACGACACCCCGCGTGACCGTCAGGCGGAATTATTGGCCATCGCCGTACCGGGGATGCACGACATTCCCGCCGCGTTCGACCTGGCCCGTCCGCGTCTGGCGCAGTATCAGAACCTGCGCCAGCTCTACGCGGCGCAACGGCTCACTGTCTTGCCGCAATGGCAGTCGGTGGGCAGCGGGCCGCTGTTGCGCCCGGCCATGGAAGACAAACGTGTGCCGGAACTGGCCCAGCGTCTGTACAGCGAAGGCTATCTGACCGACGCCATCGGCACTCCCGGTATTGCTTATGACGGTGTGCTGGTCGACGCGGTGAAGAGTTTCCAGGCCAGCCATTCGTTGCAGGCTGACGGTGTGGTCGGGCCGGGAACGATTGCCGAACTCAACATCAGTCCGTTGAGCCGCCGTGAGCAACTGCGGGTCAACCTCGAACGTTTCCGCTGGATGGCCCAGGACATGGAACCCAATGTCTTGCTGGTCAACGTCGCCGCCGCTGAGCTGACGCTGTATCAGGGCGGTTTGCCGGTGTGGCAGACCCGCACTCAGGTGGGCCGCGCAGAGCGTCAGACGCCGCTGCTGAAATCCCGGGTGACGCGCCTGACCCTGAACCCGACCTGGACCGTGCCGCCGACCATCTGGAAAGAAGACAAGCTGCCGGAAATCCGCAAGGACCAGACCTTTCTGAGCCGGCAGAACCTGCAAGTGCTCGACGCCAACGGGCAGCCTCTGGCAGCGGCGGACATCGATTGGGACAACCCCGGCAACATCATGCTGCGCCAGGACGCCGGGCCGCGTAATCCGCTGGGGCAAATGGTCATCCGGTTCCCCAACCCGTTCTCGGTGTACCTGCACGACACGCCGAGCAAGGCGCTGTTCGAAAAAGGCCCGCGTGCCTTCAGTTCCGGCTGCGTGCGGGTCGAGCACCCAATGCAATTGCGTGATCTGCTGCTCACCCCGGCGGAAAAGGCCCGCACCGAAACCCTGCTGGCCACCGGCACCACCCACGAATTTCGTCTGTCGGCGCCGGTGCCGATCCTGATGACTTACTGGACGGCCCAGGTCGACAGCAACGGGCGCGTACGTTACGCGCCGGACATCTATAGCCACGACAGCGCCTTGCTCGCCGGACTTGATCGGGCGCATTGAGCTTCAGCGGGTGCTTCGGTTCCAGAACACCCGCGCCAGCCACGCATCGACACTCAACTTGCCGGCCCCGGCGAACACCAGCGGCAACAGCGCCGCGAGGTAAATCGCCGGCAGCTTGAAGTTGCCGAAACCTTTGTTGGTAATCGCATACCCCTGCGCCAGTTCGCTCAGTGACGACCAGTCAGCGGGCAAGTGCACGGCGGCGGTCGCCACCACGGTTACTACAATCAGCGAGATCGCCGAGATCCGTGTACCAAAACCGAGCAGAATCGCCACAGCGCAGATCAGCTCGGCCCACATCGACAGTTCCCAGTTCAGCGTTGCCGGCAGGTGATCGAACGGGAAGGGGAATTTGTCCTGAATGTCTTCGAACCAGTTCTGCCCGTTGAATTTCTCCAGTCCGGACTCGAAGAACTCCCAGGCGATGAACAGGCGCAGGGTCAGAGGGGCGAGCCAGGTGCCAGCGCGGTCGAGGTTCAGGTGCAGGGTTTTGACGGCGGTTGAAAGGGTGGTGAACATGGTGCAGCTCCGGTGAGTTGAATGAGATCGACCGGGGCATTTCAACGTTGGGGTGTATCGGGGATGTGTCGCCGAGGGTGGGGAATTGTGCTTTCGGTGTGTCTGCGGCTTCGGGATATACAGTGCGATACAGTCAAAGGCCCCTCACCCTAACCCTCTCCCAGAGGGAGAGGGGACTGACCGCGGGATATTGAAGAGGTGCGCCGACGTGAGCGCCCCTCGTTGAATCCATAATCGACTCGGTTTTTCAGGTCGATGTATGACGCCAGACACCTCGGTCGGCTCCCTCTCCCTCCGGGAGAGGGTTGGGGTGAGGGCAGTCGATTATGGGTTTGAGAAGTCTTGGCCATCACGGATTCACAGACGCTATTTCAGGTCGGCGTAAATCTCCAATCTCCCCCAATCAGTCCCCTCTACCTTTGGGAGAGGGCTAGGGTGAGGGCAGCGGTTTAGGCACCCGCCACAAATACCACGCTGCCACCGTCCGAAAAGGACTCCATGCCAACCCAATCTCAATCATCTGCCTGCGCGTCGGCTGCACCTCCAGTCCCTTCAACCGCCGATACCCCTCGCGCACGCCGAAGTCATCCGCCGGCAAAATATCCATGCGCTCCAGGCTGTAGATCAGCAACATCTCCACCGTCCAGCGACCCACCCCGCGCAAACTGACCAGACGTTCGATCAGCGCCTCGTCATCCATCGCCAGGGCCGTGGCGTAATCCGGTACCACGCCATCCAGTGTCGCCTGAGCAATCCCTTGAATCGTCGCAATCTTGCCCGCGGAAAATCCGCAACTGCGCAGACGATCAAACCCTGTCGCAAGAATCTGCTCGGGACGAGGAAACGTCTGGCCGGGAAACAACCCCACCAAGCGCCCGACAATCGCATCGCCGGCCTTGGCATGCAGTTGCTGATAAGCAATCGCCCGCACCAGCGACTCGTACGGATCACGCGCCGGATGCGGTAGATGCAGGCACGGGCCGATGGCTGCGATATGGTGCTGCCAGTCCGGATCAAGTGCGGCCAGAAACGCGCTGGCCGCTTGATAATCTTCAGCCATGTTATTTCAGCAAGCCGTTGACTTCGCCGTAGGTAAACGCCTTGAGGTCATGGGTATCGAGTTTGCCGCTGGCCAGAAAGCTTTTCACCAGCCCGCCCATCGCGCCATAGAGGAATTCGGCAATGCCGGAGCCGGCGCTCAAGCGCCGTACGCCCAGCGCTTGCAGTTCTGCAGGCGACGGCAGACACGCGAAGCCAAGCACGTTGACCGGCAGCGCCGTGCCCTTGCAGATTGCCTCGATTTCATAGGCACCCGTGACGCCCGCGGCGAACAGGCCATCGGCACCGGCCGATTGATATAACGCAGCGCGACGCAGGGTTTCGGCGACGCGATCTTCGACCGGCACCAGGCTTTTCAGGTACACGTCGGTGCGCGCATTGATGAACAGCTGCACGTTGCGCTTGTTGGCCACCTGACGTGCCACTTCGATCTTGCGCGCGAGCAACTCGGGATCCGCAGAACCGTCCTCGATATTGATGCCCACCGCGCCCGCCGCAATCACCGCATCCAGTACTTCGGCGACGCGCCCGAGGTCGTCGGAATAACCGGCCTCGACGTCCACGGTCAACGGCACGCTGATTACCCGGGCGATGGCTTGCACCGTCGACACCAGCCGTTCGAGGGGCAGGGCGTTGCCGTCCGGGTAGCCGTGGGCCCAGGCCACTGCCGCGCTGCTGGTGGCCACGGCTTTACCGCCCAGATGCTCGACCAGTCGCGCGCCGGTGGCGTCGCCGACGTTGGTCAGCATCAACAAGCCGTGCTGGTGCAACTGGTGAAACTGCGTAGCGAGCGCGTTCATCAAAAATCCTTCTTGTCCGTTGATTCGGTTGGTCAGAATGCCAGGGGTTGCGTGAGCTGCACGGCGGCGTTTTCCAGCCGCAGCAGGAATGCTTTGCGCGGCTGCCCACCACCATAGCCGGTCAACGCGCCATCCGCGCCGATCACCCGGTGACAGGGCACTACGATCGACAATCGGTTGTGCCCGTTGGCCAGACCGACCGCGCGACTGGCACCGGGTTTGCCCAAACCGGCGGCGATCGCGCCGTAGGTGCTGGTGTGGCCGTAAGGGATTTGCAGCAACGCCGACCAGACCTGCCGGGCGAAATCGCTGCCGGGCAAATGCAGCGGCACGCTGAACTCACTGAGTTTGCCGGCGAAGTACGCCGCCAGTTGCTCCTCGATCTGCTGCAAATGCGCGTTGTGCCCCGGTGCGATCGCGTAGCCATAGCGACCCTGCAATTCTTCGACTTCGCGGGTCAGCGCTGGGCGATCAAGAAACTCCAGCAACACCAGACCACGCCGCTCGGCCATGGCGATCATCGGCCCCAGCGGCGTGGTCAGCCGGGTAAACAGCAACGGCTCGCTGTGTTCGGCGCGGCCCGGAGTGATGTGGAAGGACTTCTGGAAGGCATCCCGAAAACCGCTGAGCGATTCATAACCGGAATCGAACGCAGCGTGATCAATCGAGGTGCCTTGCCTGATCCCGCCCAGCGCCATGCCCAGCCGACGCGTGCGCAGCCACGCATGGAAGGTCATGCCGAAATGCTGTTTGAACCAGCGCCGCAGCTTCAGCGGCTCGATGCCCTCAGCGAGCAATTGTGCGTCGCTCCAGCGCACCTCCGGATCTGCTTCCACGGCGTTGAGCAGGCGTTGCACCCAGTCCGGGGCGATGGCTGCGGCGTCCAGTGGTTTGCAGCGCAGGCAGGCGCGATAGCCCGCCGACAGGCAGTCGTCGGCGTGGGCGAAGAACTCGACGTTCTCCGGTTTCGGCTTGCGCGCCGTGCAACTGGGGCGGCAGAAAATCCCGGTGGTTTTCACCGCCGTGAAGA
The DNA here is from genome assembly GCF_031931925.1 of Pseudomonas sp. rhizo66. Taxonomy (NCBI): domain Bacteria; kingdom Pseudomonadati; phylum Pseudomonadota; class Gammaproteobacteria; order Pseudomonadales; family Pseudomonadaceae; genus Pseudomonas; species Pseudomonas sp. rhizo66. Next base: position 29,997 of record NZ_JAUJWZ010000017.1, on the reverse strand, counting down.
ACACGCCTTCATAGGCAGTGTCGCGTTCGAGCATGGCGCGAACCATTTCGGCGTGGGGCGGCAGGACAGCGGTTTGTATGTTCATGGGCTGAGAGTAAAACCAGTTTGTCGATGGCTCCACCGAAAAATCGACAGTGAATTTTCAATCCCTCTGAACTACCGTGTAGGAGCTGCCGCAGGCTGCGATCTTTTGACTTTGCCTCTAAAGAACAAGATCAAAAGATCGCAGCCTTCGGCAGCTCCTACCGTTTATTGAGGTGTGTCCGATGCATCCATTTTCCATTCAACATATCGATCACATCGTCCTGCGCGTCGCCGATCTGCAACGCAGCATCGACTTCTACGGCCAGGTGTTCGGCGCCGAAGTGGTCAAGCGCAACGAACCACTGGGCCTGGTGCATCTGCGCGCCGGCACTTCAATGATCGACCTCGTTGACCTGCAAGGCGAACTCGGCCGCAAGGGCGGCGGGGCGGCCGGCAACGAACGGCGTAACGTCGACCACTTCTGTCTGCGCATCGAGCCGTTCGACGAAGAAGCGCTAAGCGCACACTTGCAATCCTTCGGTTTGAGCGTGGCCAAAGCCGAGTCACGTTTCGGCGCCGAAGGCAAAGGGCTGTCGCTGTATTGCTTCGACCCGGACGGCAATCAGGTCGAACTCAAAGGCCCGTCCGAGGCTTAAGCGCGTTTGGCCATCAACAGCAGCGAAGCCGCCGCCGACAGCAGGCCTGCGCAGCAACGATTGAAGATCCGTTTGCCGCGCGGCTCGGCGAACCAGCGGCGCATGTGCAGGCCCATCCAGGCGTAGGCGCTGATGGCGATCCACTCCAGCAGCAGAAACAGCATGCCCAGCACCGCAAATTGCGCAGGCACCGGGCGCGCTGGGTCGACGAACTGCGGCAGAAACGCGGTGAACAGAAGGATCGCTTTCGGGTTGCCCGCCGCCACCAGAAACTCCTGCCGCGCCAACGCAAAGAAGCCAATGGTCGCGCCCGTGACTGACTGCTCGGCCTCGGGACTGGCTCGCCACAACTGCCAGGCCAGGTACAACAGATACGCCGCACCGACGATCTTGATCGCATGGAACAGCCATTCCGAAGTCTGCAACACCACCGACAGGCCGGCACCGGCCAGTGCGATCATGCCGGCGAACGCTACAATTCGCCCGATACCCGCCGTGCAGGCGCGGCGAAAGCCATAGCGCGTGGCGTTGCTGACTGACAGCAGGTTGTTCGGCCCGGGGGCCATGTTCAGGGCGAAGCAGGCCGGGAGAAACAGGCTGAGCGTGGCGAGATCCATGACGGTACTCCAGAAACGAGAGCGATATTTTTAGCACAGGCCCCAGGCGCCCCGACCCATACAGTCGCGCAACGCTGTCGCGGTACAGCGCCCGCCGCGATTGGGCAACGCGGTCGAACTTTTTGCAGATGCCTTCACTCTGAATCAATCAGAGGGTGATGGTTTCGTCAGAAATAACTATCCGGCCGGTCAGAAACCGCGATAGCCGTGTAAAATTTCGCCGACGTTGCACTCACCCCGTTTGGCCCCAGGCGGCCCCACCAAGAGCGATCTACATGCAAGCAAAGGCCCGTGAAGTTTATGTGCCACCGGTGCTGCAAGATCTGCGAGCCGGCACTGCCGAACTGCACATCGCACTGGAAAAACGCCTTCCTTTTTTCTCCGATACCCTCGATACCCAGGCTTTTGTGCGGTTGATGCAGGCTTATTACGGCTTCTATCTGCCGCTGGAAAACGCTCTGCTGCGCAGCGGTGCAATGCCTGCCGATTTTGAGCTGGCGCCTCGTCTCAAAGCGCCAACCTTGCGCGCTGATCTGCACGCGCTGGGCGTATCTGCTGACACGCTGCAAAACCTGCCGCAGTGCCAGCCGTTACCGATCATCGACTCAAGTGCAGCCTGCCTTGGCGTGCTCTACGTGCTCGAGGGCGCAACGCTGGGCGGGCAAATCCTGCGTCGCGAAATCTCTTCACGATTAGGCCTGGAAGCCGATAACGGCGCGGCCTTTCTCGATATCTACGGCGCCGCCACGGGCCGGCGCTGGCGCGACTTTATCGAATACCTCGGCAGTCGGCCGATGAACGCCATCGAGCGCGCCGCTGTCGTCACGGCAGCACAAACCACATTCAGTTGTTTCGAGCGCTGGCTCGAAAGCCGGGAGGTACTGGCATGAACCCGCAAGACAAAGACGCCTTTGAAGAACTGCTGGCCAACTGTGCCGACGAGCCGATTCGTTTCCCCGGTGCGATCCAGCCCCACGGTTTGCTGCTGACCCTGAGCGAGCCTGCATTGGCGATCATTCAGGTCAGCGCTAATGTCGAAACCCTGCTGGCCCGGGAGCCGCAGAGCCTGATCGGCCAGCCACTGGAGCGCCTGCTCGGCGACGCAGAAGCGACACAAGTACGCGAAGCGTTGTTGCACCCGGCGCTCGCCGACGCGCCACCGCTGCACTTCAGACTCAACGGCACCGCGTTCGAGGGTTTGCTGCACCGGCATCAAGGTGTACTGATCCTGGAGCTGGAAATCCACGTGGAAAATTTCCAGCCGCGCAATGTCGCCGGCAACCAGACGCATCTGGGGCGCATGCTCCAGCGTCTGCAAGCGGCCACCACGTTGCAGGCGCTGTATGACATCAGCGTCAAGGAAATCCAGGCCATGACCGGTTACGACCGGGTGCTGATCTACCGTTTCGAGGAGGAGGGCCACGGTCAGGTCATCGCCGAAGCCTCCGACCCGTCGATGGAAGTGTTCAACGGCTTGTTCTTCCCGGCGTCGGACATCCCCGAACAGGCGCGCGAGCTGTATCGCACCAATTGGCTGCGGATCATCCCCAATGCCGATTACCAACCGGTGCCGCTGGTGCCGAAGTTGCGCCCGGACACGAACACGCCGCTGGACCTGAGTTTCGCCACGCTGCGCAGCGTGTCGCCGATCCACTGTCAGTACATGAAGAACATGGGCGTGTTGTCGTCGATGAGCATTTCCCTGCTCAAGGGCGACAAACTCTGGGGCTTGATCAGCTGCGGCAATCGCCAGCCACTGCACGTGCCGCACGAGTTGCGCGCTGCGTGTCAGACCATCGGCCAGGTGCTGTCGCTGCAGATCAGCGCCATGGAAGCGCTGGAAATCAGCCGTCAGCGCGAAGAGAAAGTCGAAGCTTTGGCGCTGCTCAATCAGGCAATGATCGACTCGCCGCAAAATGTCTTCGATGGCCTGGCCAATCAGCCGCAGGCCCTGATGGCGCTGACCAATGCCGGCGGCATTGCAATCATTGAAGACAAACAATTGCATCGCTACGGCAACTGCCCGGAGCCGGACGACATTCGCGCCTTGCACAAATGGCTGCAGGACAGCGGCGAGCCTGTGTTCGCCAGTCATCACCTGGCCAGTGTCTACCCGCCGGCCGCGCAGTATCAGCAGGTGGCCAGCGGTGTGCTTGCCATGAACCTGCCGAAACCGGTGGACAACGGCGTGTTCTGGTTCCGTCCGGAGGTCAAGGAGAACATCAATTGGAGCGGCGATCCACGCAAGCCGCTGGACCTGGAAAACTCCGACGCCGGCCTGCGTTTGCGCCCGCGTACCTCGTTCGAAATCTGGAAAGTCGAGATGGCCGGGATCTCCACCAAGTGGAGCCATGGCGATCTGTTCGCGGCCAACGATCTGCGCCGTTCGGCGCTGGAAAACGATCTGGCCCGGCAGGTGCGCCGTGAGCAGGAGGCGGTGCGTGCCCGCGACGAACTGGTGGCAGTGGTTTCCCACGATCTGCGCAATCCGATGACGGTGATCTCGATGCTTTGCGGCATGATGCAGAAGGCCTTCAGCTCGGACGGCCCGCACACTTCGCGGCGCATTTCTACGGCCATCGACACCATGCAACAGGCTGCGGGACGCATGAACACGCTGCTGGAGGACTTGCTCGACACCTCGAAAATCGACGCCGGGCGCTACTCCATCACCCCGCAGAAACTCGACGTCGGGCAGATGTTCGAGGAGGCGCAGGCGCTGCTCGCGCCGCTGGCGCTGGACAAGGACATCAGCATTTCCTTCGCCGCCGAACCCGATCTGCGTATCCATGCCGACCCCGAGCGGCTGTTCCAGGTGCTGTCCAATCTGGTCGGCAACGCGATCAAGTTCACCCCGCGCCTGGGCACGGTCGGCGTACATGCCACGTCTGTCGGCGATGAAATCGTCTTCACCGTACGCGACAGCGGCGAGGGGATTCCCAAGGAGCACCTGCCGCACGTGTTCGACCGCTACTGGACGGTGAAAGAGGGCAACCCGACCGGTACCGGTCTGGGCTTGTACATCACTCAAGGCATCGTCGAAGCCCATGGCGGGCGGATCTTCGCCGAGAGCGAACCAGGGCAGGGCAGCGAGTTCCGCTTCACCGTGCCGCGTCTGGACTGAGCGTAGATTTTAATGTGGGAGCGAGCCTGCTCGCGAAAGCGGTGGGTCATTCAAAGTCGCGTTGACTGAACTGACGCATTCGCGAGCAGGCTCGCTCCCACAGGGGACTTGTGTCGTCAGGGGCATTTTCTTCAATACCGAGGACAGGGTGCTCGCTACCGTGAGCACCTTGTTCCTCGATTTGAAGCAGGTGTGCGATGAGTCTGATTGTTTCGATGGCGGCGTTCGCGCTGGCGGCATCCATCACGCCGGGGCCGGTGAATATCGTGGCGTTGAGTGCCGGGGCGCAGTTCGGCTTTCGCGCCAGTCAACGGCATGTCGCCGGGGCCACGTTAGGGTTTGTGTTGCTGCTGGTGCTGATGGGGCTGGGTTTGCACGAGGTGCTGAAACTCTGGCCGTTCATGACCCGGGTGGTGCAACTGGCCGGCGTGGCGTTTCTGTTGTTCATGGCCTGGAAACTGGCCACCGATGATGGGCAATTGAATACGCGTGAGTCGGGGCGGGCGCCGTCGATGCTGTATGGCGCAGTGATGCAATGGCTCAACCCGAAAGCCTGGCTGGCCTGCGTCGCGGGCATGGGCGCGTTTGTCGCCGATGGCGAGGCACGTCTGGTGTGGCAGTTTGCGGCGGTGTATCTGGTGATCTGTTATCTGTCGGTCGGCTGCTGGGCGTATGCCGGGACGTTTCTGCGTGGGTATCTGAGCAACGCGGCGGGGATGCGCTGGTTCAATCGGAGCATGGCGGGGTTGTTGGCAATGAGTGCAATCTACCTGCTGTTCACTTGACCCTGTGGGAGCGAGCCTGCTCGCGAATGCTGTGTGTCAGCCACTGGATATGCCGGCTGAACCACCGCTTTCGCGAGCAGGCTCGCTCCCACATTGATCGGCGTCACTGCCAGAGACTAGTTGAACGGCTGCGCAAAAGCGCCGCCCTCAATGTGATACACCTTCGGCTCTTCGGCAAAATATTCCTCCAGCCCCAGCATGAACAACCGATGGTCCTCACTCGCTTCAAACCCCGGCGTGTGATCCTCAAGTGATTGCCAGCGCACAATCAAATTGAACACCTCAGGCGTTTCGATTCCTGGCGCAAGCAAGTGCCCGCCGTAACCCTTGGCGCGCCTGAGCAGTGGCTCGACCTCGGCAAATGCTTGGCGGAAGGCTTCGGTTTTCCCTATGTGAACGGGCAGTAAAGCGATCTCATAAATCATGGTGTTCTCCTTGCACTGAGTTCAGCGATTGGCGAGTTCGGAAGATGGCGCGACAGCAATCGCGATCTTCCCTTGAACACCATTGTTGGGCGTCTCCAGCAAGGCATGGGCGAGGCCGATGTCGGCCAGCGCATAGACCGCGCCAATGTGCGGGCGCAACTGCCCGTTCGCGATCAATGCGCTCAACTCATCGAGTTTGCCGCGGTTCTGCCGGGTGAACACGAAGTGATAACTGGCGTTCTTGCCCCAAGCCTGAATCAGGTTCTGTGGTTGGGCGATGTCGACAATCGACACCACGCGGCCCAGTTGTGCGAGGGCGTCGGCGCTACGTGCCAAGGTGTTGCCGCCGATGGTGTCGAACACCACATCGACACCGCGGCCGTCGGTTTCGCGCAGGATCGCGTCAACGTAATCCTCTTTTTCGTAATCAATCAGCACATCGGCGCCCATTCGTTGTGCGAACTCGAAATTGCCTTCACGCACGGTGGTGAACACCTTCGCGCCGATGGCTTTGGCCAACTGAATCGCAATGTGCCCGACACCGCCCGCGCCGCCGTGGACCAGAATGCTCTCGCCGACTCTGAGCGCCGCCCGCACGACCAGCGCTTCCCACGCCGTTCCGCCAACCAGGCTCAGGCTGGCCGCTTCAAGGTGACTCAGCGCGGGCGGCTTCTTGCCAATAATATTTTCGGCCGCGACGTGGTACTCGGCATAACTGCCTGGACCGCCAAAAATTTGCGGGGTGTACCAGACTTCGTCACCCGGCACGAACGCCTTCACCCCCGGCCCGACGGCTTCGACAACGCCGGAGACGTCATGCCCGGTGATGGCTGGAAGTGGTACCAGATCGGCGTAGTCGCCGCGGCGAACCTGATAATCCAGCGGATTGATGGAGGTGGCATGAACCCGCACCAGCACTTCTCCTGCGTGTGGCACTGGCTTGGGTACGTCGCAAAGTTCGAACGAATCCGCGCCACCAAATGATGTAAGGATCATGGCTTTCATTGCATTTCCTCGTTTCGGTAAAAAGGGATATCGGGAATTCTCGATATCTTGGGGCAAAAAATTACAGCTCGCTGCCGATGATCTCGGCCAGCGCGCTGATCGCTGCTTCGTTGCGTTTGTAGTAAGTCCACTGGCCGATACGCCTGACTTCGACCAGGCCGGCGCGTTGCAGCGTCGCCAGATAATCGGAAACCGTCGACTGCGACAGCCCGACGCCTTCCTGAATACTGCTGACGCAAACGCCCACCGTGTGCACGTCACCCTCATCCTGGGGAGGAAAGTGTTTCTCGGGATCCTTCAAGCCTTTGAGGATTTCCAGGCGTGTACGGTTCGAGAGGGCTTTGAAGATTTCGAGTAGGTCCATGCCGCGAAGATATCGGAATTTACCGATATGTCAATATCTCAATTCGAAGGTCATCAGCCGATGATGCTGGCATTTGACTTTGTGGGAGCGAGCCTGCTCGCGAATGCAGTGGCACAGTCAATATCCCGGTGACTGATACACCGCTTTCGCGAGCAGGCTCGCTCCCACAGGGTGAAGTGTTGAGTTTCAGATGAGGTGTCAGCCGCGATATTGGCCGGGCGTTGCCGCCAGATGTTGCTTGAACGCTCGCTGAAAATGCGCCTGATCGGCAAACCCGGCTTCCAGCGCCACATCCGCAATCAACTGGCCGCTGCGCAGGCGCTCGCGGGCAAACTGGATGCGCTGATTGACCAGAAACGCGTGGGGCGTCATGCCGTAATGGTGTTTGAAAGCGCGGATCAGGTAGGACGGTGACAGCTGTGCCGCGGCGCAAATGTCGTCGAGGTTGAGCATCTCGGTGCAGTGTTCGCGAATGAAATCGGCAGCGCGTTCCAGTTTGAAATTCGGCTCGCGCAGAGAGGGGCCGGCGGGGTTCAAACGCAGTTGCAGGTCGCTGAAAAACTCCACCGCCGCGCTCTGCTTGCGCAGCACATCCTGTTGCGGGTCGACCAACGTTTGATACAGCCCGTTCAGTTCGTTGAACAGCGCAGTGTCATCAAGGTGTGTGGTGGAAAAACGCCGAAACTCAAGATCACCGGCAAAGCCCAACTGATGCTGCAAATCCGTCAGCCATGGCGTTTCCACGTACAGCATCACGTACGACCAAGGCTGGTCATCGATCGGATTACACGCATGTACATCGCCGGGATTCATCAGCACCACGGTGCCCGCCGCGACCTCGAACTGCGCCTGCTCATGCACATACGTGCTGCGCCCGGCGGTGATCGCGCCGATGGAAAAATGCGCGTGGGAATGCCGCGCATAGCAGACCTCGCGGCCATCGGCGATGGCCCGTGCTTCAATGAATGGCAGCGCCGCGTCGCGCCAGAAACGCGGGGCTTTTTCAGGTTGCTTGGCGGCAGCGTGTTTCATCGTTGTTATTCCCGGCAGGCCAGGGCGCCAGTGTATTAGTTCTGGCCGGCAAAGGCCCGTTCCAGTTCGGCAATGTCGAGTTTTTTCATCTGGAACATCGCCTGCATGGCGCGCTGCGATTTGCTGGTGTCGGCATCCAGCATCATGTGCATGAACGCCACCGGCACGATCTGCCACGACACGCCAAACTTGTCCTTGAGCCAGCCACATTGTTGGGCTTCGACTGGGCCACCCTCGGACAGGTTGCCCCAGAAATGGTCGACTTCTTCCTGATTCTGGCAATTGACCTGAAACGAAATCGCCTCGCTGAACGTGAACATCGGCCCACCGTTAAGGCCGGTAAAGGTCTGGCCATCGAGTTCGAAACTGACGGTCATCACCGCACCCTCCGGCTTGCCATGAAATTCCTGACCGACCTTGCTGTAGTGAGTCAGGCCGGTGATTTTCGCGTGATCGAAGATCGAGCAATAGAACTTCGCAGCGGCTTCGGCCTGATCGTCGAACCACAGGCAAGGGGTGAGTTTCTGAAAGCGTTGCATGGCAGTCATCCTCGGCAGGTTAGACAGCTGGATTTACAGCGTAGTCAGTCCTTGGTCGATTGCCGGTGCCGTAGATCGACAAGTTAGCGGACGTCAGAAATCGTAGTCATAACGACTAGAGGTTGAGTCAAATTGACATTAATGTTCCTGTGTCAAATTGACTCTGCTGTGCTCAAGCGCCTGAATTTTCTCGAATTTTAATATGGCACGGGAATTGAGATGCTCAACGTACACAATAAATTGCTCAGGAGTACGCCACCATGCTCACTTTCTTCGAAAGCCCGCTGAACGTTCTGCACCTGTCGAGAAAAATCCTCATCGCCGGTCTGCTCATGCTGCTGGCCGGCATCTATGGCGCCTATCTCTACAACGGCCAGATGCCGATTGCGCTGCTGGTGGCGATGCACGCCCTGACCATCCTCGGCCCGACCCTGATCAAGATCGGCTACGTCATGCGCCTGATGGCGCAGCACCGCATCCGTGGTCCCGAAACCACTGTGGGAGCTTGCCTGCAAGCGATTGCGGTCTGATATTCAACATTGATGTCGCCTGAAATACCGTCATCGCGAGCAGGCTCACTCCCACAGGTTTGTATGGTGGTCACAAATTCCTGGCACACCCAAAACCACTGTGGGAGCTGGCTTGCCAGCGATGAGGTCAGCACCTTCAACATCAATGTTGACTGACCCGACGCCATCGCTGGCAAGCCAGCTCCCACAATGATTGGTGGTGTTTCTGAAATCTCAGCGGCGCTCGGCAACCATCAGCAACGACTGCGGCACTGGACTTTGCGGATGCTGTGGCTCCTGCAAACCGGCCAGTTGGAACCCGGCCATGTCCAGCGCATTCAGCCAACTCGACAACGTGCGGAAATACCACGGCATCGGCTGCCACTGGCCTTTGAACCCGGCAAAGGTTTCTTCGCGCCAGCCATCCTGGTAATCCCCAGCCGCCACAGCCCATGGATGCAGTGTCTGAATGACCACAACACCTCTGGGAACAAGCAAGGCATTCATCGCGGCAAGCAGCGGAATTATGTCTTGATGCAGTAGCGAGAAATTCGCGCACACCAGGTCGTAGTCGCGCCCGATGTCGACCTTGTCATCGACCAGCGCTTCATAGCTGGCGACATGCACCCGCGCCGCCCCTGCCAGACGCGCCGCTTCGACCAGCCGCGCATCGCCATCCACACCGACGGCGTCAATCCCGCGATCCGCCAGCGCCCGCAATAACCAGCCTTCGCCGCAGCCAAGATCAAGTACGCGCTGTGGCTGACGGCTCATGATCGCCAGCAGAATTGCCTGATCGGTGACCTGTTGACGGCTTTCGATGGCGCCGCTGCGGATCACCTCGATCCAGGCCTCAGCGTTGTCGTGCCAGCTCTGCAAAAGGCTGGATTCGGGGGAGGGCATGGCGGTGTCCCGACTATTGAAAAACCACAGTATGGACGCTGATCGCAAGCCAGGGTTTGTAGATCAGTGCACCCACACAACTCCGAACGCCGATTTTCTTTAAGACATCGATATCAGGTCCATTTTCAGGTCATTTTTTCGAAGCCGCCAAAACCTCCTTGAGCGCTGCATTCGCACGTTCGGCAGTCTGCGCATCCCCGTGTTTTTTCAACTGTTCAGTGACCTCGCCCAACTGTGCCGCGCTGAGCCCGACGCGCAAGCTTGCCGCCATATGCGCGCGCAGTTGCGGTTCCGCGCCCGGGCTCGCTGCCAGCGCTCCGACGGTGGCCAGTTCGCGGCTTTGCCAGTCGAGGTTGTCGCGCTCGAAGATGTCGCCGAACAGGTGGGTTTGCAGGTACCGGTTGATCACCGGGGCGAATTCGAACACCGGGCCTTTGACCGGGGCGCCCGAAATTTTCGTTTGATTCGCGGTGCCGGCGGCCAGCAGTTCATCTCCGACTGGAATCGACCGGCCCGGCTCACGCCCCGGCGCATCTTCAATGCCGCGTTGTTTGCGCGCCTGCACCACGGTCATGAGTTCATTCAAGGCATTCAGGCTGCGAGGGAAGCCGACGTAAGCGTAGAGCTGCACGAGAATTTCCCGGATTTCGCTGATCGTCAGGCCGGCGTCGAGTCCTTGATTGAGGGCCGCGTTGAGGTTGGGCATGTCGCTGGTCGCCATGAACGCAGCAATCAGTGGAATCGTCTGTTGTTTGCTCGAAAGGGCTTGTCCGGTGGTTTGCGGGGTGGTCATGGATTTCGGTGCCTCGGCTGCTTGGGTGGTAAGGCTGAACATCGCTCCAACGCTCAGGCAGAGCGCCATGAGTGCGGGGAGGGCAGCGCTGCTGCGTGTATCAGTGGCCATCGTGGAAGGCTGCGTCCACTGTGGTTCTGCGATTCTCTGGGTATCCGTGGTCGGGCTATAACCACGGCTCAGGCCCATGCAGCCAAAGCCGAGGGCGGATAATTCGAGTGAACTGATGCCGAGTGTGTGCTTGTGCATGTCGATCTCCCATTGGGCGTGGGGGAAAGACTAAGCGAGGTGACTGGTGGGGACTAGACGGTTAAATCGGGATGGCTTGATGAGTTCTGCTCATCAATCGACGGGAGGAGGCAGAGCGAAAGTGAGGGTGTGACCGCTCACTCATTCCGTGTGTTGGCTACTGCGGGATGCGCAGCTTGTCCAGCAGTCGGTTGACCAACAGCTCGTTCAGCATGATCACCTGTTGCAGCGCCAGCAGCGGTTTACGCTCCGGGCCGCCTATCGAGTTGGCGATGTTACCGGCCATGGAGTGGGCGTAGGAAAGCGACTCACAGGCTTCGACCAACAGGGTTTCTTCATCCAGCGTGGGGTCGACTAGGTAGACGGGGCGAAACTTTGGCGAGCTTGGTGGAGCGCCCAGTGCTTCGGGTCGCAGGTAGTAGTCGAGGGCGCGGTCGGTGGATTCTTTGACCTTTTGCGGGTCAAGTGACGGATCGTGGGGAATTGGATCGGTTTGTGGTGGGTTGGGCGTAATTTTGAACATAGATGAAGTCTCGTATCGAAATAAATAGGAGCCATCACTCTCGCTACCAAACGAAGGGTGGCGGCCATGCGGGGGTTGGTAGACCGGTCGATACGCAAACCCGGCGCTCACGAATGAGCCCCACGCATGTCCACCATATAAAACACAGCCGCGAATAAAGAGACTGAATAAGGTGGCGCCATACGGCGGTACCGACGCGGGCTACCAAACCCGATCACTGTTTTGCAGTGACAGGCAAACGATATAGCCCGGCCCTTAGCCGTGTAAGCCGGCGGATTCTGGCGTACGCGTAGGTAACGACGCAAGGTGTTGTAGGGAGGATGGTGTAACGGTTTGTGTGCTTTAAACGTGATCACGGCCTTCGTGTTTATTGATGAAAATACTGGATGGCGGGGGCTTTGGGTTTTGCGGTGTGTCAGTTAGATTCCCCCCTCACCCCAGCCCTCTCCCCCCAAGGGGGCGAGGGGGAAAGGGAGCCGATCTCCATGCGCTTCAGAACCCGAGTTCAACTCGATATTTCAGGTCGGCGTAGCTCGAGCAGACACCTCGGTCAGTTCCCTCTACCTCTGGGAGAGGGTTAGGGTGAGGGCTGTCGCTAATTTCAAATTCTGAAGAGGAGGTGCGACATGAATCGATTGACTGGCGGTTGCCTATGCGGCGATGTTCGTTTCGAAGTGACAGGTCAGCCCTACCGCGTCGGTATCTGCCACTGCCTCGACTGCCGCAAACGTCACGGCACGCTCTTTCACACCTCGGCCATATTTCCCGAAGATGGGTTGAAGGTCACCGGCGAAATCCGCGACTACAACGGGCGCTTTTTCTGCCCGCGCTGCGGCTCACCGGTGTTCACGCGTTCCGAAGATGAAGTAGAGGTCAACGTCGGATCGCTCGATGAGCCTAATCAGTTCAAACCCACTTATGAACTCTGGACCATCCGCCGCGAGTCGTGGCTACCGGCGCTGCCATTGGCTCACCACTACGAGCGTGATCGTGAAAGCACAAGTCGCACAGAGGAATAATGGAAGTGAGTCCAATCACATCTCCCTTGTGGGAGCGAGCCTGCTCGCGAAAGCGGTGGGTCATTCAGCTCAAGTTCAACTGGAAGATAGCATTCGCGAGCAGGCTCGCTCCCACAGGGGGGAAGTGTATGGCTGCCAATGATCTCAGCCGCGGATAAAGGCTAAAAGATCCGCGTTAATCGTCTCCGCTTCCGTCGTCGGCATCCCGTGCGGGAACCCCGGATACGACTTCAGCGTGCCATTGGGCAGCAACTTCGCCGACAACGGCCCAGAGTTCGCATACGGCACAATCTGGTCATCCTCGCCATGCATCACCAGCACCGGCACGGTGACCTTCTTCAGGTCTTCAGTGAAATCCGTCTGCGAAAACGCGACGATCCCGTCGTAATGCGCCTTCGCGCCACCGATCATGCCCTGACGCCACCAGTTGGCAATGATCCCCTCCGAAGGTGTGGCCCCCGGCCGGTTGTAGCCATAAAACGGCCCTGTCGGGATATCGCGATAGAACTGAGCCCGGTTCGCCGCCAGTTGCGCCTGAAAATCATCGAACACCGACTTCGGCAGACCACCCGGATTGCTCTCGGTCTGCACCATCAACGGTGGCACCGCACTGATCAGCACACCTTTGGCGACGTTGGCCTGACCATGCCGGGCGATGTAATGAATCACCTCACCGCCACCGGTCGAGTGGCCGACATGCACCACGTTCTTCAGGCCCAGATGATTAACCACTGCCAGCGTATCGTCGGCGTAATGATCCATATCGTGGCCATCCCAGACCTGACTCGAACGCCCATGCCCACGCCGATCATGGGCAACCACCCGAAAGCCCTTGCCGAGAAAGAACAGCATCTGCGCATCCCAATCGTCCGAACTGAGCGGCCAGCCGTGGTGGAAGTGAATCACCGGCGCGTCTTTCGGGCCCCAGTCCTTGTAGAAGATTTCGACGCCGTCTTTGCTGGTGACAAATCCCATGTTCGCTACTCCAGACCAATGTGATGGGTAACCCGCGCAGTCAGCGCGGACCGGTTTGATTCATGGTGAGTTTTCCACTGCGATGGCTCGGTGAGAGCCGTTATCAACTGTAGGATTAAAGTCGACATCTGCATGACCGGTGGTCGCAACGTCTGGCTTGAAGCGCAAATTAGGCTTTGCTGAAAGGGATAAGCCGAGGCGCGCACAGGCTTTGCTGGCCACAGCGGCGCCCCTTCAGAACACCGTGAGTCTGAGGAAGTCCCCCGATGCTGACCTTGAATATCAATGGCAAGGATCAAGAGCTTGATGTCCCCGCGGACATGCCGTTGCTCTGGGTTCTGCGCGATGTCGCGCACCTGACCGGTACCAAATTCGGCTGCGGCATGGCCCAGTGCGGGGCCTGCACCGTACACGTTGACGGGGCGCCGTTGCGCGCCTGCATCACGCCCGCGACCGCCGTGGCCCATGGGCAGAAAATCCTCACCATCGAAGGCCTGTCCACCGACGGCTCGCACCCGGTGCAACAAGCCTGGGCCGAACTCGACGTGGTGCAGTGCGGTTACTGCCAGTCTGGGCAGATCATGTCTGCGGCGGCACTGCTGGCGAAAATCCCCAAACCCACCGACAGCGATATCGATCAGGCGCTCTCCGGCAACATCTGCCGTTGCGGCACCTATCCACGGATCCGTGCCGCTGTGAAGCGTGCGTCGGAAATCGGCTGATGGCTTTTGTGGGAGATAGACGATGAACAGTCCTGTATCGCGTCGGGGTTTTCTCAAGGGCAGCGCCGTGTTGGGCGGCGGTTTGGTGGTGGCATTTGTCGTCCCCGGCGGCCACAAGTTTGCCTATGCGGCGGAGAATGAAGGCAAGGTGTTTGCGCCGAATGCATTCTTGCGGATTGCGGCGGACAACAGCGTCACCGTGCTGCTCGGGCATTCGGAGATGGGCCAGGGCATCTGGACCGGCCTGACCATGTTGATTGCCGAGGAGCTGGACGCCGATTGGTCGAAAATCCGCGTTGAACATTCACCGGCGTCGGCGGCGGATTACGGCATGCCCGCGTTTGGCGGCATGCAGATTACCGGCGGCTCGACGTCAACGTGGATGGAGTTCGACCGTTATCGGCTGGCGGGCGCGACGGCGCGGCAGATGCTGGTGGAGGCGGCGGCGAAACGCTTTGAAGTGGCGCCGTCGGCGATTCGCACCGAATCGGGTGTGGTGATCGCTGGCGATAAACGGGCGACTTACGGCGAGCTGGCGGATGCCGCCGGGCAACTGCCAGTGCCGGATCCGAAGTCGATCACTTTCAAGGAAGCCAAGGACTGGAAGGTCATCGGCAAACCGACCAAACGCCTCGACACCCCGGAGAAAATCACCGGCCGCGCCAGGTTCGGCATGGACGTGCAGTTTGAAGGCCTGATGACCGCAATGGTCGCGCGCTCACCGGTATTCGGTGCCACTGTTAAATCTTTCGAAGGCGCTGAAGCGCTGGCGGTGCCCGGTGTGCACAAAGTGGTGCAGGTACCGACGGGCGTCGCAGTGATTGCCGAGCATTACTGGGCGGCGAAACTGGGGAGGGATGCGCTGAAGGTTGATTGGGATCTTGGCCCGCATGCAGACCTGAGCAGCGAGAAACTGCTGGCGAGCTTCCGCAAACTGGCCGCAACGCAAGGCACGTCGGCCAGTCAGGCTGGAGATGCCAAGGGCAGTTTCGGCAAAGCGGCGAAGAAGATCGATGTTGAGTACAGCGTTCCCTATCTGGCCCACGCGCCGATGGAACCGCTCAATTGCACGGTGAAAATCAGCGCGGAAAAGTGCGAGATCTGGACCGGCACACAATTCCAGACGCTGGACCAAATGGTCGCGGGCAAGATCACTGGCCTGAAGCCCGAGCAGGTCGAGATTCACACCGAATTCCTGGGTGGCGGTTTTGGGCGCCGGGCAAATCCGACGTCTGACTTCGTCGCCGAAGCGGTGCAAGTGGCGAAAGCCGCCGCCATGCCGGTGAAAACCGTATGGTCTCGTGAGGATGACATTCGCGGCGGTTACTACCGCTCAATGTTCCTGCATCAGGCGAAGATCGGTCTGGGCGCGGATGGTTTGCCGTCGAGCTGGCAGCACGTGCTGGTCGGGCAGTCGATCATGACCGGCACGTTGATGGAGGCGACGATGGTCAAGAACGGCATCGACCCGACTTCGGTCGAAGGCGTTTCAGACAGCCCTTACGTCAAAGGCCTGGCCAACCACCAGGTTGATCTGCATTCGCCGCAGACCGGAATCAACGTGCTGTGGCTGCGCTCGGTGGGCCATAGCCATACCGGTTTTGTCATGGAATCGCTGATCGATGAAATGGCCACGGCGGCGGGCAAGGATCCGGTCGAGTACCGACGAACCTTGCTCAAGGATCATCCTCGGCATTTGGGCGTACTCAATCTGGCGGTGGAAAAAGCCAACTGGAAAGCGCCATTGCCGGACGGCCATGCGCTGGGCGTCGCGGTGCACGAGTCGTTCGGCAGTTATGTGGCGCAGGTGGCGGAAGTGTCGCAGGACAATCTGGCGATTCGCGTGCATCGCGTCGTTTGCGCTGTGGACTGCGGGATCGCGGTGAACCCGCAGAGCATCGCCGCGCAGATGGAGTCGTGCATCACCTTCGGCCTGGGCATGGCCCTGCACAGCAAACTGACGCTCAAGGACGGCGCGGTCGTGCAGTCCAACTATCACGATTACCAGGTGCTGCGGCTCAACGAGATGCCGGTGGTTGAAGTGCACATCGTGCCCAGCAGCGACAAACCCGGCGGCATCGGCGAGGCCGGTGTGCCGCCAACCGCACCAGCCGTGGCCAACGCGGTGTTCGCCCTGACCGGGCAACGCCTGCGCGAGTTGCCGCTGCAACTGTCGGGGGTGTGAGATGAAGCGACATCTAGTGTTGGGCACGGTGGTTCTACTGGGGCTGGGCGGTTATGCCTCGGATCTGTTCGCCGATGATCAGGAAGCCTTGAAAGCCTTCACCACGGTACAGAAAGTCTTCCAGAGTCCGCGCTGCCAGAACTGCCACATTCCCGGTGATGCGCCGTTGCAGTTCGACGCCGGCATCCCCCATGCGATGAACGTGGTGCGCGGCATGGACGGCAAGGGTGCGGCCGGTTTGCCCTGTGCAACCTGTCACGCAGAAAACAATCCGCCGGCCAGTTACGGCCCGCATGCACCGCCGGGCGCGCCGCACTGGAGCCTGCCGCCGGCGGCGCACAAAATGGCCTGGATCGGCCTGCCGCCGGACAAACTCTGCGCAATGATCAAGGACCGTTCGAGCAATGGCGATCGCGATTTTGCCGCGCTGATCAAGCACGTCAGCGAAGACAAACTGGTGCTGTGGGGCTGGAATCCCGGCGCAGGGCGTGCGCCGGTGCCGGTGCCGCACGATATTTTTGTCACGCAATTCAAGCTCTGGGCCGACGCGGGCGGGCCGTGCCCGGTGGCGGGGATCTGATGAGAACCCCTCGGCGAATTAGCGCTACGCTTAACAGCATTGTTGCCAATGGAGTGTGCTGATGCTGGTTCCAGGAAAACCTGCGAATGAAACGGCGCGGGTTCAAGCGCTGCAAGGTCTTGAACTGCTCGATTCTGCCCCTGAAGAGCGTTTCGACCGACTGACACGCTTGGCGAAACGCTTGTTCAATGTGCCGATTGCACTGGTGACGCTGGTCGACAGCAATCGGCAGTGGTTCAAGTCGTGTGTGGGGCTTGATATCAATGAAACGTCGAGGGATATCTCGTTCTGCGGCCACGCGATTCTTAACGATGGTCTGCTGTTGGTGCCGGACGCCCGCGAGGATGTGCGCTTCCATGACAACCCGCTGGTGACGGGTGCGCCGAACATTCGCTTTTATGCCGGTTACCCGCTGACCGTGCCCAATGGCAACAAAATGGGCACGCTGTGCCTGATCGACACCAAGCCCCGCGACCTCGACGAGGAAGAGCGCGCGTTGTTGCGGGATCTGGCGGAAATGGCCGAGCAAGAACTGGCCTCTGTGCAGATCGCGAGCATGGATGAGTTGACCTTGCTGTCCAATCGCCGTGGTTTCAAGCAACTGGCACAGCATGCGCTGGACGCCTGCGCGCGGATAAAGCGGCCGGCGACCTTGCTGTTTTTCGACCTCAATGACTTCAAACAGATCAACGACCTGTATGGCCATGCCGAGGGCGACAGCGCGCTGAAGACCTTTGCCGACGTGCTGCGCATCGCCTTTCGCGAGAGTGATGTGGTCGGGCGTTTGGGCGGGGATGAGTTTGTCGCGTTGCTGACCGGCTCCAGCCATGTCGAAACCACCACGATCATGGCGCGCCTCAAGGATATTCTCGAAGAGCGCAATGCCACGTTGCACCGTGGCTACGCGATTCGCTTCAGCGTCGGCCAGATCGAATACGACGCTGAGCGCCATGAGACCGTGGATCGGCTGCTGGCGGATGCCGACAGCGCGATGTACGTGCACAAGCAGGCCCTGAAGCGTTGTTGATTCGGACCTCATCGCTGGCAAGCCAGCTCCCACTGGGATCTGCAGTGAACCGGGATTTTGTGAACACCCGAGAAACCTGTGGGAGCTGGCTTGCCAGCGATGGCGTCCGCACATTCAACATCGTCATCGGCTGACCCATCGCTATCGCGAGCAGGCTCACTCCCACAGGTTCCTTGGTTGCTCTCAAAATCCCGGCTCACCACAAGTTCTTTTGGGAGCAGGCCTGCAAGCAATGGCGAGTCCGTCACTCGGGAGGACTCAGGTCGGCGTAGAATTTCAGCCATTTCTTGTGGCTGGCTTCGGCATCCTTGAGTTCGGGGGCGACCAGCGCGTCTTGCAGGACTTGCGATTCATGGGCGTCGAACAGGTACCGGACAGCGGTCCTGGCGATGGCGTTGACCTTGTGGGAAGCAAAGGTATCGGGAACGGCCGCAGACGCCTTTTGCACCAGCGGCGCGCCTTCAATGTCGAGACGCTTGATCCTGGCGCGGCACGTGGCACTGGCCTTCGCGCTGGTTCCGTGGCGGTAGGCTTCGGCATCGAAGGGCAGCGATCGTGCCGCTTCGCCCGGAGCTGAAGGGGTCAGCCGTGCCAGGTCGATATCGCGTCGCAAGGTGACGATGCCCAAGCGGGTAAAGATCTCGAATACTCTGGGCGTCGAGCCTCGCAGGAGCGCGATGATGGCGAAAGGGGCGACGTCGTTGGCGGTTTCTTTTTCGCTAGCCGGGATGTGCAGGGCCAGCAATTCCAGCGAGTTGTCTTCGATGTCGAGCCGCTGCGCCAGTGGCAACTGGGTGAAGGCCTCTTTGATCATCGAAACACAGGCCTCCTTCATGCGCTTCAAGCGGGAGCTCAATGCCGCCTGGAATAACGTCGCGACAGGATTGAGTCTGGCAAATTGCGCTGTCATGGACTCCAGCTTCACGTGCTCGCTGCTCGAACTCCAGCCGTGCAGATCGGCTGACAACCGGCCCGACAAATGCAGCTCGGTCAGCGAGTGATGAGGCTGTGTAGAGTGTCCGTTCGAAGGATCGGCGGGATCGTATAGAACCTTTTCCTCCAGGTGAAAATCTTCGGTAAAGATTTTGCGCAGATCCGCCAGGGCAACGGTGGCGGGCGTGGGGAATTGCCCGTGAAACGCGCGGCGCTGCAGCCGGCGCAGTTGTCGCTCGTGGTTGCGGAAAACCACCTTGGCCTGTTTCAGCGCAGGCTCATCATAGGTCGTGCTCGGGTGTTCGGGATCGCGCGCGATCACCCCCCTGGCCACCGCCCAGTCGAGGGCCGCTGAAGCGCAAGCGTTGTTGCGCAGGAAGGTGCGAAGACTGCTTGTGTGCGGTCCTTTCATCAGCCTGTGCAGTTGCTCGAAGGTCATCAGGCGCGCCACACCGGGCGTTGAGTTTTCAATATAAAGAACGAGTTGTTTCAGCCTGACCCAATGGCTGGAACTCATGTAGTTGACGGTCGCGGGAATGTCACGGATCAGGAATTCCGGGGCGATGCCTGACAATAAAAGGTGAGTCGCCAGGGTCTTGCTCCTGACCCTGGCCAGATCGAATTGATGATCGATGAACCGTCGCGCCTCGTCACAGCGTTCCCCCCATAAAAAACTGTCGTTCAAGGGTTGGCCGATGATCCGGTCCAGATGTTCGCCCGCCAGCGGGTCCAGGTCGAGTATCAACGCGGCGAGCAACAGGCGCTCGCGATTGCTCGCCAGCAGTCCCTTGTTCTGGGCGGGCGGGGCAAGCTTTTTCAGCAACTGGTTGCCCAAAGCATGGGCGCGCGGAGTGATCAGAATCCGGCTGATCAGGTAGTCGGCCTTTGCCTTGAGGGTGGTCAGCGGTAGATCGGTGTCGACACCTTCACTGAGATAATCGATTAGCGGCTCCGCGTTCGCGGGCAAATACGTTTGGGTCGTGGCAATGATGAGCTGGCGTTGCGCGGCCGTGAAGCGCTCGGTCTGTTTGCCGGGCTGACCCAGCAAGTACCAATGATTCATATGCCCGGGGCGCATGTGTAGTAGTGATTTCTCGTTGAGTGCGATGGTGCGGGCAGCCTCGACATTTTTCGGCGTCGCGATGTCGTAGAAGCGCAGCATTTGCTCAAGGCTGACCTTGCCGTTGCTGCGTAACGCGCCGCCGGCTTTGCGCGCCATGGCTTTGAGGCGATCACGCTGGTTTTTCAGGGACGGGTGTTTTTCCACCTCCGCGGTCAGTGTCACCCAGCCGTTGGCGCCAGGTGCTCCTGTGTGTCCACTCGCGGTCACGAGTAGCCAGGTTTCGGCAGAGAGCTTGTGTGCGGTCAGAATGGCCTGAAAGGCCGGGTTGAGCCTGAATGTGTTCAGTTCGGTCTGGCCCTCTGCGATCAATTTACCCAGTGGCGACTCTGGATCGGCATCGTTGTGTTCCTCAAGATCGATTTTAGTGCTCGGCGCCTTGTTCCAGCTCAGGGCTTCGAGGCGCCGGATGATGTGCCGACAGTCCTCGATTTCAGCGAACCCCTTGCGATAGCGCCAGATGTGCTCGTTGGTTTGCACATATTCGCTGACATACGGCAGCGGCGGCCAGGTATGCGTTCGCAACTGCTGAGCGAGCGCCTGGGCATCCTTGATATTGTGTGGAAGCGGGAGTTCGTAACGGCTGATGATCTGCTCGAACTTGAGGGGGCTGGTGCCAAGCGTGGCCAGCCAGGAGCCGGACGTGAGCGGCACGAGGGTGTCGGCAAGGCTTGATGGGTCAAAGTTTTTTTCGTCTGGTTCGTTGGCCAGCAGCGCGTCATCGATTGTCGCCGCCAGGCGCTGGTAGTCCTGGAGCTGCGCATGGCGTTCATTGACCACGGCCGAGGTGGTGTTACCGTTTTCATCGAAGGCAGCGAGGCCCTTGAGCTTCAACTCGGCAACGATCACTTGAGCCTGAATCGCGTTTTGCGGTTCCGGGTAGCCATAGAAGGCCAGCACCACTTCACGGGGAAACTGGTAGCGCGGATTGGCGGACTTGCCGCCGATGTACGGCAAGCCGAATCCGGCAGGGTCGATACGCTGGGAAATCATCAACAGCATGGGTGCCATTTGCCACCAGTCGGAGTCGTCTTCCAGCTTGAACGTGCGTTGTCCGGAGGTGCCGTTTGACGAGGTTTGTACTTCCAGGGTGTCGCCTTTGAGGCGCAAGGTATCGATGTCAATGTCGAAGGTGCTGGCCCAGTCGAGAAATTCCGGGCGTTCAAGGGCGGTCCAGTAAAGCTCCATCCACTCGTGCAGCAGGCACGAACGAGGGACTTGCAGTGTGCGCGGTGGATTGGTGTCGTCGACCACGGGCACGGCGGTCAATTCGGTGATCAGGTTCTGGACCAGCGTCCGCTCGGGGCGGGGGGTCGAAGATATCCGGTTCATGTGCATTCTCTACGGCAACTGATAGGCAGTGAGCGCCGATTGTCGAATGCAGGGCAGTGGGGCTGGCGGTACATATGTAGTGCAGCAGCGATTTCTTGCAGGCATAAAAAACCCGTCTGAAAAGACGGGTTTTTTATCGGCTAGGCGAAGATCACTCTTCGATGTTGCCCATGGCGGTGGTGTTGAAGCCGCCGTCCACGTACATGATTTCACCGCTGATGCCCGACGCCAGGTCGGAGCACAGGAAGGCGCCGGCGTTGCCGACTTCTTCGATGGTGACGTTGCGACGCAGCGGGGTTTGCGCTTCGTTGGCGGCCAGCATCTTGCGGAAGTTCTTGATGCCGGAGGCTGCCAGGGTACGGATCGGGCCAGCCGATACGCAGTTGACACGGGTGCCGTCCGGGCCCAGGGAGCCGGCCAGGTAACGCACGCCAGCTTCCAGCGAAGCCTTGGCCATGCCCATGACGTTGTAGTTCGGCATGGTGCGCTCGGCGCCCAGGTACGACAGGGTCAGCAGGCTGCCGTTGCGGCCTTTCATCATTTCGCGGCCAGCCTTGGCCAGGGCCACGAAGCTGTAGGCGCTGATGTCGTGCGCGATGCGGAAACCTTCACGGGTGGTGGCTTCGGTGAAGTCGCCGTCCAGTTGGTCGCCCGGGGCGAAGCCAACGGAGTGGACGATGCAGTCCAGGCCGTCCCACTTCTTGCTCAGTGCTTCGAAGACCTTGGCGATTTCTTCATCGCTGGCCACGTCGCACGGGAAGCACAGCTCAGGGCTCGAACCCCAGCCTTGAGCGAATTCTTCAACACGACCTTTCAGTTTGTCGTTCTGATAAGTGAAGGCAAGCTCAGCGCCCTCGCGATGCATGGCGGCAGCGATGCCGGATGCGATGGACAGCTTGCTGGCGACACCGACGATCAGTACGCGCTTACCGGCGAGAAAACCCATGTGTTGCTCCTCTTTCAGGTTATTGCGCAGTGGCTGGTGCCAAAAAAGCGGCTTCCAGCAACTGCTGTGTATACGGATGTTGGGGGGCGGCAAAAATACTTTGCGCGTCTCCCTGTTCGACCACTTGGCCATGCTTGACCACCATCAGCTGGTGGCTCAGCGCTTTGACGACAGCCAGATCATGGCTGATGAACAAATACGTCAGGTTGTACTTGGCTTGCAGTGAACGCAACAGCTCCACCACTTGCCGCTGCACCGTCCGGTCGAGCGCCGAAGTCGGCTCGTCCAGCAGGATCAGCGCCGGTTTCAGCACCAAAGCCCGGGCAATGGCGATTCGCTGCCGTTGCCCACCGGAAAATTCGTGGGGGTAGCGGTGCCGGGTTTCCGGATCCAGACCTACCTCCTTCAATGCCGCAATAATTGCCGCTTCCTGTTCGGCCGCGGTACCCATCTTGTGAATCCGCAGGCCTTCGCCGACGATGTCGCTGACGCACATGCGCGGGCTCAGGCTGCCAAACGGGTCCTGAAACACCACCTGCATCTCCCGCCGCAACGGGCGAACCTCGTTCTGCGTCAGGCAGTCTAGCTGCTTGCCTTCAAAGCGGATCGCGCCTTTGCTGCCAATCAGCCGCAAAATCGCAAGACCCAGCGTGGATTTGCCGGAACCGCTTTCCCCCACGATCCCCAGGGTCTGGCCCTGAGGCAGGCTGAAATTGATGCCGTCCACTGCCTTGACGTGATCCACCGTGCGCTTGAGCAGGCCTTTCTTGATCGGGAACCAGACTTTCAGGTCCTCGACTTCCAGCAGCGGCGCGCCGATTTTATTGCTCGCCGGGCCTCCGCTGGGCTCCGCGCCGAGCAATTCCCGAGTGTACGGATGCTGCGGCGAACGGAACAGCTCTGCGCACGATGCCTGTTCGACGATGCAACCGCGCTGCATGACACATACGCGATGCGCAATTCTTCGCACCAGGTTCAAATCGTGACTGATCAGTAACAGCGACATGCCCAATCTGGCCTGTAGTTCCTTGAGCAAATCGAGGATTTTCAGCTGAACGGTCACGTCCAGAGCCGTGGTCGGTTCGTCGGCAATCAGCAATTCCGGCTCGTTGGCCAGGGCCATGGCGATCATCACCCGTTGGCGCTGACCGCCGGAAAGTTCGTGGGGCAGGGCCTTGAGGCGCTTGTGCGGTTCCGGGATGCCGACCATCTCCAGCAGCTCCAGCGTACGCTTGGTCGCGACTTTGCCGGTCAGACCCTTGTGGATGCCGAGGACTTCGTTGATCTGCTTCTCGATCGAATGCAGCGGATTCAGCGACGTCATCGGCTCCTGAAAGATCATCGCGATGCGGTTGCCGCGAATGTGGCGGATGGTCTTTTCACTCAGGCCCAGCAGGTTTTGCCCGGCGTAGTTGATGCTGCCGGCCGGATGGCGGGCCATCGGGTAGGGCAGCAGGCGCAGGATCGAGTGCGCGGTCACCGATTTGCCGGAGCCGGATTCACCCACCAGCGCCAGGGTTTCGCCGCGCTTGATGTCGAAACTCACGCCTTCGACGACCCGGTGCACGCGCTCGCCGAAACCGAACTCGACGGCGAGGTCACGCACTTCGATCAGATTGTCCTGATTCATTTCACTTCCTCGGGTCGAAGGCATCGCGAGCGGACTCGCCGATAAACACCAGCAAACTCAGCATCAACGCCAGCACGGCAAAGGCACTCATGCCCAGCCACGGCGCTTGCAGGTTGGATTTGCCCTGGGCGACCAGCTCACCCAGCGACGGACTGCCGGCCGGCAAGCCGAAACCGAGGAAGTCCAGCGCGGTGAGGGTGCCGATGGCGCCGGTGAGGATGAACGGCATGAAGGTCATGGTCGAGACCATGGCGTTGGGCAGGATGTGGCGGAACATGATCGCACCGTTCTGCATGCCCAGCGCCCGCGCCGCGCGCACGTACTCAAGGTTGCGGCCACGGAGGAACTCGGCGCGCACCACGTCGACCAGGCTCATCCACGAGAACAGCAGCATGATCCCCAGCAGCCACCAGAAATTCGGCTGGACGAAACTGGCGAGGATGATCAGCAGATAAAGCACCGGCAGCCCTGACCAGATCTCCAGAAAACGCTGCCCGGCCAGATCGACCCAGCCGCCATAGAAACCCTGCAACGCACCGGCAATCACGCCGATGATCGAACTCAGCACGGTCAGCGTCAGTGCGAACAGCACCGAGATGCGGAAACCGTAGATCACCCGCGCCAGCACATCACGGCCCTGATCGTCGGTGCCCAGCAGGTTGTCCGCCGACGGTGGCGCTGGGGCCGGGACTTTCAGGTCGTAGTTGATGCTCTGGTAGCTGTAGGGAATCGGCGCCCACAGCACCCACGCATCCTTGGCCTTGAGCAGTTCGCGGATGTACGGGCTCTTGTAGTTGGCTTCCAGCGGGAATTCGCCGCCGAAGGCGGTTTCCGGGTAGCGCTTGATCGCCGGGAAGTACCAATTGTTGTCGTAATGCACCACCAACGGCTTGTCGTTGGCGATCAGCTCGGCGCCGAGGCTCAGGCCGAACAGAATCAGAAACAGCCACAGCGACCACCAGCCGCGCTTATTGGCCTTGAACAGTTCGAAGCGGCGGCGGTTGAGAGGGGACAGGTTCATCTCAAT
This sequence comes from Pseudomonas sp. rhizo66, assembly GCF_031931925.1. Lineage (NCBI taxonomy): Bacteria > Pseudomonadati > Pseudomonadota > Gammaproteobacteria > Pseudomonadales > Pseudomonadaceae > Pseudomonas > Pseudomonas sp. rhizo66. The sequence continues at coordinate 4,953 of NZ_JAUJWZ010000017.1, read as the reverse complement.
GCTCCCGGCTTTCGAAGTCGATGCGCGGATCGACAAAGGTGTAGGTCAGGTCGCCGATCAGTTTCACCACCAGCCCGAGCAGGGTGAAGATGAACAGGGTGCCGAACACCACCGGGTAATCGCGGTTGATCGCCGCTTCAAAACTCATCAGACCGAGGCCGTCGAGGGAGAAGATCACTTCCACCAGCAGTGAGCCGGTGAAGAAGATGCCGATGAACGCCGACGGGAACCCGGCAATCACCAGCAGCATGGCGTTGCGGAACACGTGGCCATACAACACACGATGGCGCGTCAGGCCTTTGGCCTTGGCGGTGACCACGTATTGCTTGTTGATCTCGTCGAGGAAGCTGTTTTTGGTCAGCAGGGTCATGGTCGCGAAGTTGCCGATCACCAATGCAGTCACCGGCAACGCCAGGTGCCAGAAGTAATCGAGGATCTTGCCGCCGAAGCTCAGTTCATCGAAGTTGTTTGAGGTCAGGCCCCTTAGCGGGAACCAGTCGAGATAACTGCCGCCGGCAAACACCACAATCAGCAGGATCGCAAACAGGAACGCCGGGATCGCATAGCCGACGATGATCGCCGAACTGGTCCAGACGTCGAAATGGCTGCCGTGCCGCGTGGCTTTGGCGATTCCCAGCGGGATCGACACCAGGTACATGATCAGCGAGCTCCACAGCCCGAGCGAAATCGACACCGGCATCTTTTCCTTGATCAGGTCGATGACCTTGGCGTCGCGGAAGAAACTGTCGCCGAAATCCAGCTGCGCGTAGTTCTTGACCATGATCCACAGGCGTTCCGGGGCCGATTTGTCGAACCCGTACATGTGCTCGATTTCCTTGATCAGCGCCGGGTCCAGACCCTGCGCGCCGCGATAGGACGAGCCGGCCACGGACACCTCGGCCCCGCCGCCGGCAATGCGGCTGGTGGCGCCTTCGAAGCCTTCGAGCTTGGCGATCATCTGTTCCACCGGGCCACCGGGCGCGGCCTGGATGATCACGAAGTTGATCAGCAGAATGCCGAACAGGGTCGGGATGATCAGCAGCAGTCGCCGAAAAATATACGCCAGCATCTGATTACTCCGTGCCCACAGGGTCGGCTTGCAGTTTGGTTTCGACTTCTATCGCCGGTTTCGCATCGGGCTTGACCCACCAGGTGTTAATCCCGATGTCGTACTTGGGCGAAACTTTCGGGTGACCGATGTGGTTCCAGTACGCCACGCGCCAGGTCTTGATGTGCCAGTTAGGGATCACGTAGTAACCCCATTGCAGCACGCGATCCAGCGCCCGGGCGTGGGCCACCAGACTTTTACGCGAGTCGGCGTTGATCAGGTTCTCGACCAGTTGATCGACGATCGGATCCTTCAGGCCGATGGTGTTGCGGCTGCTCGGTTTGTCGGCGGCGGCGCTCATCCAGAATTCGCGCTGTTCGTTACCCGGCGAGTTGGACTGCGGGAAGCTGCCGACCATCATGTCGAAATCCCGCGAACGCACGCGGTTGATGTATTGCGAGACGTCGACGCGGCGGATCACCAGATCAATGCCAAGGTCGCTGAGGTTGCGCTTGAACGGCAGCAAAACACGTTCGAACTCGGTCTGCGCGAGCAGAAACTCGATCACCACCGGTTTGCCCGTGGCGTCGACCATTTTGTCGTCGACGATCTTCCAGCCAGCCTCTTGCAGCAGTTGATAAGCCTCGCGCTGCTGCGCGCGGATCATGCCACTGGCGTCGGTCTTCGGATTCTCGAACGCTTCGCTGAACACCTGCGCCGGCAGCTTGCTGCGAAACGGCTCGAGGATCGCCCGCTGATCGGCATCAGGCAGGCCGGTGGCGGCCATTTCCGAGTTCTCGAAATAGCTGCGGGTGCGGAAGTAGGCACTGTTGAATAGCTGTTTGTTGGTCCATTCGAAATCGAACAGCAGGCCGAGCGCCTGACGCACCCGCACATCCTGAAACACCGGGCGGCGCAGATTGAAGACGAAGCCCTGCATGCCGGTGGGGTTGCTGTTGGCGATCTGTTCCTTGATCAAGCGACCTTCGGTGACCGCCGGGATGTTGTAGGCATTGGCCCAATTCTTCGCGGTCATTTCCAGCCAGTAATCGAACTGCCCGGCCTTCAGCGCTTCGAGGGCGACGGTGTTGTCGCGGTAGTAATCGGTGGTCATCGTGTCGAAGTTGTAGAAACCACGGTTGACCGGCAGGTCCTTGCCCCAGTAATCCTTGACCCGCTCGTAACGCACCGAGCGTCCGGCCTTCACTTCTGCGACCTTGTAGGGGCCGCTGCCCAGCGGGATTTCCAGGTTGCCCTTGGTGAAATCGCGGTCGGCCCACCAGTGTTTGGGCAGCACCGGTAACTGGCCGAGGATCAGCGGCAGTTCACGGTTATTGGTGTGCTTGAACTTGAAGAGCACTTTCAGCGGATCTTCGGCGATCACTTCAGAAACGTCGCTGTAGTAGCCGCGAAACAGTGGCGAACCTTCTTTGGTCAGCGTGTTGAAGCTGAACACCACGTCCTCGGCGCGCACCGGATGGCCGTCGTGGAAGCGTGCTTCAGGGCGCAGGTAAAAACGCACCCAGCTGTTGTCCGGCGCTCTTTCGATCTGCCGGGCGATCAGGCCGTATTCAGTGAACGGTTCGTCGAGGCTGTGTTTGGTCAAGGTGTCGTAGATCTGCCCGACGTCATCGGCCGGCACGCCTTTGCTGATGAACGGGTTGAGGCTGTCGAAGCCGCCGAAACCGGCCTGACGGAAAATGCCGCCCTTGGGCGCGTCGGGGTTCACATAATCGAAATGCTTGAAATCGGCCGGGTATTTCGGCGGCTCGTTGTACAGGGTCACGGCGTGTTGCGGGGCGGCCAAGGCCAGCCCGGCGAACAGCAAGCCGCTGGCCTGGACGAGCAGGGCGCGGATCGGTTTCATTGATCTTTCTCCGAAGACTTCAGCCACCATGCGCTCAGGCCCAGGGTGTAGGGCGGCGTGGTGACGTGGGCCAACCGGTTGCGGTAGGCCAGACGGTGATAATTGAGGTACCAGTTGGGAATGCTGTAGTGCTGCCAGAGCAGCACGCGGTCGAGCGCCTTGCCGGCGGCGACCTGCTCGTCGCGGGTGCGCGCGGCGAGCAATTGTTCGAGCAGGTGATCGACCACCGGATTGGCGATACCCGCGTAATTCTTGCTGCCCTTGACCCCGACCTGACTGGAGTGGAAGTACTGCCACTGCTCAAGCCCTGGGCTGAGGGTCTGGTTGAGCGTCATCGAGATCATGTCGAAATCAAATTGATCAAGGCGCTGTTTGTACTGCGCCCGATCCACGGTGCGCAGGCGCGCGTCGATGCCGATGCTGTTGAGGTTCTCGATGTACGGCTGGTAGAGGCGCTCCAGGTTCGGATTGACCAGCAGCAGCTCAAACCGCAGCGGTTGGCCGGCAGCGTTTTGCAGGCGCTGACCGTTGAGCTTCCAGCCGGCTTCGGCGAGCAATGCCAATGCCTTGCGCATGGTTTCCCGGGGGATGCCGCGACCGTCGGTTTTCGGCAGGGTGAACGGCTCGGTGAACAGCTTGGCCGGCAGTTGCTCCTTGTACGGCTTGAGCATCAGCCATTCATGCCCGACCGGCAGGCCGGAGGTGGTGAATTCACTGTTGGGGTAGTAACTGGTCGTGCGTTTGTAGGCATCGCTGAACAGCGCGCGATTGGTCCATTCGAAGTCGAACATCAGGCCCAGCGCTTCGCGGGTTTTCACGTCGGCGAACGTGGTACGGCGGGTATTCATGAACAGGCCCTGACTCTGGGTCGGGATCTGATGCGGGATCTGCGCCTTGATCACGTCGCCACGGCGTATCGCCGGGAAGTTGTAGCCGTTGACCCAGTTCTTCGCCTGATGCTCGATGTAAATGTCGAACTCGCCAGCCTTGAACGCTTCGAACGCCACATCGCTGTCACGGTAGAACTCGACTTCCATGCGATCGAAGTTGTACTTGCCGCGATTGACCGGCAGGTCCTTGCCCCAGTAATCCTTGACCCGCTCGAAGATCAGTTGCCGGCCCGGCGTCACCGAAGTGATGCGATAGGGGCCGCTGCCCAGTGGCGGTTCGAAGGTGGTGGCCTTGAAGTCGCGGCCCTTCCAGTAATGCTGCGGCAGCACTGGCAATTCGCCGAGGCGCAGGATCAGCAGCGGGTTGCCCGAGCGTTTGAGCACGAAGCGAATGCGTTGTTTGTTGAGAATGTCGACGCGCAGCACTTCCTGCAGGGCGGTGCGGTACAGCGGGTGGCCGTCCTTGAGCAGCGTGCGGTAGGAGAAGGCGACGTCGTAGGCGGTGATCGGCGTGCCATCGTGGAAACGCGCTTCCGGGCGCAGATTGAACACCACCCAGCTGCGATCTTCGCTGTACTCCACCGACTGCGCGATCAAGCCATAGCTCGACGCCGGTTCGTCACCGGACGGCGAATACTGGCCGGTGCCGACCATCAGCGGCTCGTTCAGCTCGTTGATGCCGTACTGGAGGAAATTCGCTGTGGTGACCGGGCTGGTGCCCTTGAACGTGTACGGGTTGACCGTATCGAAGGTGCCGAACGCCATCACCCGCAACGTACCGCCCTTGGGCGCTTGCGGGTTGACCCAGTCGAAGTGGGTAAATCTGGCCGGGTACTTGAGCGTGCCGAACTGCGCATAACCGTGGCTTTCGGTAATCGTCGCGCTTGCGGTTGAGCTCAAGGCCAGGCTGATCAGGAGCAGGAGGAGGGCACGCTTCAAGTCAGATCCGATCCAGCGGCTTGGGCTTTGTGGGCCGTACAGTAACAGCTTGTCTGGACAGGAAAAAGATGCGGGTTAATGTGCGGTTAATCGTTTGCGCGAAGAGCCCCTCACCCTAACCCTCTCCCAGGGGGAGAGGGGACTGATTGCGGTGTTTGCGAGAGCTACACCGACCTGAACTGTCGAGTCGAACTCACGTTTTGAAAAGC